>JAYTTY010000185.1:0-8529 GCA_043744795.1 Zavarzinella sp.
GCCCGTACCGCTGGACCTACAACGGACGCCCGTTGGCCGCGTGAATCTGGGCAATCGAATACCACAATGGCAGCGGGATTCGGTCGGGCACATCTAGGGCGTCGTACAGGTCCACACAGATGCGGCGGCTCATGCACACGATCATGGCCTTTCCGGCCATCACCGCGAGCCGGGCCTCGAAGTGGGCGACGATGGCCGCGGCGACTTGGCCGATTCGCTTCTCGGCCCCGACGAGCGCCTCTAAAGCCGCCCACTTCGTCTTGAGCTTCTCCTTGCGGGCCGTCTCTTCTCCCTCGGTCGCTTCCTCGAACTCGGCGTCGAGGTCCGGCTTCTTGTCCTCGGCGATGTTTAACTTCACCAGCCGGCCTTCGTAGTAGATGGGGACCGTCGCCCCGTCCTTCACGGCCCGCTCGATGTCGTACACGCTGACGTAGTCGCCGAAGACGGCCCGCGTGTTGGCGTCGGCCTGCTCGATGGGCGTGCCGGTGAACCCGATGAAGGACGCCCCCGGCAGGGCGTAACGCATCTGGGCCGCGTACCCGTCCCGCACGTCCCCCGTCTCGACGTTGGCCCGGCGGCCGAACTCGTACTGGCTGCGGTGGGCCTCGTCCGCGATGACGACAATGTTCCGCCGGGCCGACAGTTCCGGGTGCCTGGCCTCCCCGTCGGCCTGCAAGAACTTTTGGACCGTCGTGAAGACGACCCCGCCCGAGTCGGTCTTCAGAAGTTCTCGCAAGTGGTCCCGGTCGGCCGCTTGGGCCGGCTCCTGGCGGAGCAAGTCCTTGCACCGCGCGAACGTGCCGAAGAGTTGGTCGTCCAAGTCGTTCCGGTCAGTCAGCACCACGACCGTCGGGTTCTTCATGGCCGGCTCAAGGATGACGCGGCCGGCGTAGAAGGCCATCGTCAGGCTCTTGCCCGATCCTTGCGTGTGCCAGACCACGCCGGCCCGCCGGTCGCCGCCGGCCCCGGTCGCCTTCACGGTCGCGGCCAGGGCCAGGTTCACGGCGTGGAACTGGTGGTAGCCGGCCACCTTCTTGACGACGGTCCCGCCGCCGTCGTCCTCGAAGACGATGAAGTGCCGCAGCAGTTGCAGGAACCGCCCCTTCTCGAACATCCCCTCCAGGACGACTTGCAACTCGGGCACGGACGCCGGGGCCAAGTCTTCGCCTTCGACCGTGCGCCACGGCATGAACCGTTCCTTGTCGGCCGTCAGGGTGCCGACGCGGGCCGTCGTGCCGTCCGAGATCACGAGCGCGGCGTTCCAGGCGAACAGGCTCGGGATCTGCTGCTTGTAGGTCTGCAACTGGTTGAACGCCCCCCAGACCGTGGCGGCCGGGTCGGCGGCGTTCTTCAACTCGATGACGGCCAAGGGCAGGCCGTTGACGAACAACACGACGTCCGGCCGGCGCTCGCGGCGGTTCTCGACGACGGTGAACTGGTTGACGGCGAGAAAGTCGTCGGCGGCCGGGTTCGCGAAGTCGAACACGCGCACCAGGTCGCCGCCGAGGGAGCCGTCCGCCCGCCGGTACTGGACCGGCACGCCGTCCGCCAGCAGCCGGTGCATGGCGTGGTTGCCGCCGACGAGCGAGGGCAAGTCCGGCCGGGCCAGCCGGCGCAACGCCTCGTCCAAGGCGCCAGCGGGAACCTTCGGGTTCAGTCGCCGCAACGCCTGCCGCAGGCGGTCTTCCAGGACGACTTGCCCGTAGTCGGCCCGCTCGGCTCCCATCAGGTCCGGGCCGTGGGTGACGGCGTAACCGAGACCTGACAGCCATGCGAGGGCGGCCTCTTCGACGACGGATTCGGTAAACGAAGAGGACATTGGGCGAACTCAGATGGTTAGACGTGCGTTAATGGAACCTGAATGGAACCGAATGAGACCTGAATGGAACCGTAACGAACCTTTTTCGGACAAGCCGCATCAAATTTACAGCCGGCAGCACCGCGCAAGTCGCGTTAAATCGTGTTGAGGGCGGACTGGCTGGACGAAGGCGAACATCCATCCTTTGGCCTGATTTCTGCAACCGTGCTTGACTTCCGGGTGTCGTGCGCCGATACTTTTTTTAGCTCATCTGCCATGTTGCAGAAGGAGTACCCGGTGCCGCCTCTCGAAAGAGGGCGGCACCAGCTTTTTACTGACCACTATTGTGGTAAGCATCCCGTTCCTTTCGCAACTTTCTCCGTCGGTGTTCTTCCGTCGTCGTGTAGGCGGTTACCAAGTTGAAGTAAGCGGCCCCGGTACTCCTGCTGACTTGGCTGGCCAAGACAATCAAATATTCCTCGTCAAACCACAAGAGCCGCCGCGGCTTGCCCTCCCGCTCATTCTCCCAAACGTCAACGCGGTCGTCGCCGTCGTTCTCAATCACGGCCCGTACCCACCGAATGCGCTCGCAGCGGCGGATGTCAGGGGTGCGGTCGGCTTCCACACTGCCCTTCGAAACGCAGTGCCAGAAACCGTCTTCCTTCCCGTCCCACATTGGGTCTCGCCGTCGATGCACCCAACACCCATTCAATCGGGGCGTGCTCTCGACGAAATCCAAGCAAAAGTACCAGTACACGGCGTCGATGTAGGGTTGCCAAAGATGGTCGTAGTCCGCCATCAACACGAGCGGCGGCAGCCAGTCCTCAGACTCTTGCCCGTCGGCGGGTTCGAGCGGGGGTTGTTCTTCCATGGTCACACTCCGCTCGGGTGCCAGCGGAACAGGTTGAACTTCTTCTCCCGCAACCACGACGACTGGTCAAGCCGTTTGCCCGACCGCTGCCGAATCCGCTCGATGAGCGCCGCCTTGGCCGCGCTCCCGGTCAGGCCGCGGTTCAGGTGGCTAATCGCCCCGATCAACAGGTCCGCGAGTTGCAGCAATTCGGACTCGTGGGAGCGAATCTGTTGCACCTTGCGGATGATGGTCTCCGTGTGGTCGTACCGGCTGTTCCGGAGCACCTGTTCCAGCTTGGCCCGCTTCCGCTCGCTCCGCGTGTCTTTGATGTCGAGGTACACGCAGTGCATCTGCTCCGGGTCGATGATCGGCTCCAGCATCCGGAAGCACATCTTGTAATACCAGTCGTCGTGACTTTGTCCGAACGCCGCGTGATCGAGTATTGTCTTGTCCGGGATCAGCACGCCGCGGAAGTGCAATTCCGGTTCGGTGAAGAAGAAGTCCGCCAGTTCGAGGTAGAACGCCAGTTTTCCGGGCGACACCTTCGTCCACTTGATTTCGAACCGCTTGGTCAACCCGTGGTTCGCCTTGATCTCGCGCACCTTCACGGACAGGCCGTGGACGGCCGCCTCCCGACACCAGACAGAGCCGAGGACCATGACCGGGACGCGGTCGTTCTCCAGATGACAGCTTTCGTCACAGTAAATGTTGAAGAGCTCAGCCATCACTCGGCCCTCCCCACGACCCGCTCCGCGTCCGGCACCCGCAACGCCCCGGAGATCAACTTCGGCAACAGGGCGTCCCGCAGGGCGGCGAGGGTGCGGGATTGAGTCGCGGCGGCGGTGATGCGGTTGAACATTGGCGTCAGGACTTTGTCGAGGCACTGAAACAATGGCGACGACGAGTCCGGCATGGCGATGAGATATTTACCGAGACTGTCGGCCGGCACGCGCTGCCGGCCACTTGATCCGGTCATCTGTTGGATGGCGAAAGCCCGGAAGTCGTCCGTGCGGGCCAACAGATACGAGAACACGGGCGGGATGACGCCTTTCGGCCTCAGCACAATGTACTCGGTGGACCCCCAGCCTACTTGGTCGTTTGGTAAGAAGTCAACGAACGCTGTCTTGCCGTTTTCCAGACAGGGTGTGATCCGGGCAACCAGTGTATCGCCGTTAATGAACTTCATCCCGGAACCCATTTTCCTCATCGCCCACGTTTCCGGTGACGGCCCTTGAGTCGGCATGTTGGCCATGTCGAGATAGGGGGCGAGCGTCTTCTTCGAGAGCGTCCGAGTCGGGTTGATGTCAAACACTTCCGGGAGTGGCCTGGCCTTCCACCCCATCGGGATCGGCCCCAGTTCGCTGTCCGTGAACGAGTCGGGGAACAGGGCGGCGACTTCCTTGGACATTCCCGCAGGCTTGCGGCCGGCGGCCTTGGCGGTCACCGGGTCGAAGTCCACGAACCAACTCTGGAAGACGGCCCGGGCCATCGCCTCCAGCGTCCGGCACCGCCGCCGGTTTAACTCGATCTTGTCGTCCAGCGAGCCGAGGATGCGGGCGATGGTTTGTTGTTCGGGGAGGGGGGGCAGCAAGACAGGAATCGCGCGAATCGTAGGGAGATTCAAGCGCTCTGCTACAGAACCATCCCGAAACCCATGAATATATCGGGCCATGATGGGACTATTCAGCCAATATCTCATGAACCGAAAATGCACCTTCTTTGAAGAGGGGCGCATCAGCACCATTCTTTGACCAAGACAGACTCGCACCCCCTCGGGTACTTCGGCCGCGATGCCAAAATATGTGCCTTCGCGGCTGTACACCAAATCACCGTGTGTAGGCTCAACCCGCCGGATTCGCTCTTGGTACGTTGCCTCTGAAACATGCGCTGCCTGTTCGCTTCTAAAAACCCCGGTGAGGATATCCTGCGTTCGGACCATTAACGGTCCATCATCCGTAACTGTAGGTGTTGAGTGCGGACAATCAAAAACGGCCTCTTCACAGGCCGTATCCAGGCGCATCCAACACCAATTATCCGGGATGCGTTCCAACTCATTTGGCGTCTGTAAAAAGCTCATCCCCCGCCGCCCTTCTTCTGGCGGCCGGGCTTTTTGGCCTTAGCCTCCCCTTCGACCTTCTTGAGTTCGGCGATGGCCTCGGCGAAGTGGCGGTCCACGGCGTTCGGCAGCGCGGCTTGGGCCGCCCGGTAGGTCTCGTACTCGGCCTCGGCCTTGAGCTTGGCCGTGTCGTGCGAAATCTTGCCCGCGTGGGTGAGGATGTCGCGGTCACTCAGCCGGATGAAGTCGTCCAGCTTGGCGATCCAGTTGGCCATGTACATCGGCTTGCGGCCGAACGCTTGGAGTTCGGCGAAGTCGAGGTAGGCCGAGACGATCAGGCCCAAGGCTTTGAGTTCGTCCGGGGCCAAGTAGTTCTTGGCGACGCTCACGTCGCCTTTGCGGAGCTTGTCGCCGGCCCAACTGGTCAGGCCCATGTTCTCTCTCTGGGCGTCGGCGCGGGCGTGGACGATCTCGGCGGCCGTGTGGCCGTGGATCGCCCAGTGCATCTTGTTCTGCACCGTCTGGAAGAAGCGCTTGGAGGCCTCGGCCCTCGGGTCGTAGTCCTCGCTCAGGGCGTAAATGTCGAGAACCTGCCGCCAGAACACGCGCTCGGACGTGCGGATGTCGCGGATGCGGTCGAGGAGTTCTTGGAAGTGTTCGCCGCCGCCGGCCCGCTTTAGGCGCTCGTCGTCGAGGGCGAAGCCCTTCAGGATGTACTCCCGCAGTCGCTGGGTGGCCCAAATGCGGAACTGCGTCCCGCGGAGCGACTTGACGCGGTAGCCGACGGAAATGACGACATCGAGGTTGTAGAAGTCCACCCGGTACGACTTGCCGTCCGCGGCAGTTGTTGCAAATTCTGCAACAACTGAATTTCGCTGCAACTCTCCTTCTTCAAAGACGTTAGAGATGTGTCTTGAGATGACGGACTTGTCGCGTTGAAACAAGTCCGCCATCTGATTCAAGGACATCCAAACCGTATCGCGGTCCACGCGGACCTGAACGCGGGTCTGGCCGTCTTCGGTCTGGTAGAACAGGAATTCGCCGGGGTCGCCGGCCGCCATTTCACTTGCCATAGCCGATGTCCTCCAGGTTCGCGGCGATCAACTTGTCCAACCTTGCCCCCTCCTTGGTCTGTTCCCGCAACTCACCAACCAGTCGGGCCATCTTGTCCTCGAACGGCTCGCCGTCGTCTTCCACGTCGGCGGCCCCGACGTAGCGGCCGGGGGTAAGGATGTGGCCGTGGTGGCGGATGTCGTCGAGCGTGGCGGCCTTGCAGAAGCCGGGGGCGTCGGCGTACTTGGCCTTCGCCCCCTTGTCGCCGCGCCAGGCGTGGTAGGTGTCGGCAATGGCGCTGATGTCGGGGTCAGTCAATTCACGCTGCACGCGGTTGATGAGCGTGCCCATCTTGCGGGCGTCGATGAACAGCGTCTCGCCGGGGCGCTTGCGGAAGCGGCCGTTGCTCTTGTTGCGGGTCAGGAACCACAGGCACACGGGGATCTGCGTGCTGTAGAACAGTTGGCCGGGCAGGGCGACCATGCAGTCCACGAGGTCGGCCTCGATAATGTTCTTGCGGATGTCCCCCTCGCCCGACTGGTTGGACGACATGCTGCCGTTGGCCAGCACGAAGCCGGCCATGCCGGTCGGGGCCATGTGGTGGATGAAGTGCTGCACCCACGCATAATTGGCGTTCCCGGCCGGCGGCGTGCCGTACTTCCAACGGACGTCGCCCGGCCGGCCGCGCCAGTCGCTGTCGTTGAACGGCGGGTTGGCCAACACGTAGTCGGCCTTCAGGTCCGGGTGAAGGTCTTGCTGGAAGGTGTCGGCGTGCTGCGTGCCGAGGTTGTAGTCGATGCCGCGGATGGCCAGGTTCATCTTGGCCAGCCGCCACGTCGTGTGGTTGGACTCTTGGCCGTAGACGGAGATGTCCCCGATCTTGCCGCCGTGCTCCTCGATGAACTTCTCGGACTGCACGAACATGCCGCCGGACCCGCAGGCCGGGTCGTACACGCGGCCCTTGTATGGCGCCAGCATCTCCACCAGCACGCGGACGACGCACCGGGGCGTGTAGAACTGGCCCCCCTTCTTCCCCTCCGCGCTGGCGAACTGGGACAGGAAGTACTCGTACACCCGGCCGAGGATGTCCTTGGAGCGGTTGGCCTTGGCCCCCAGGGCGATGTTGCCGATCAGGTCGATGAGCTGGCCGAGGCGGAACTTGTCCAACCGCTCGTGGGCGTAGTCCTTCGGCAGGGTGTTCTTGAGGTTCGGGTTGTCGCGCTCGACGGCCAGCATGGCGTCGTCCACGACCTTGCCGACGGTCGGCTGCCGGGCGTTGGCCGTCAGGTGGGGCCAGCGGGCGGCGGCCGGCACCCAGAAGATGTTGGCCGCCCGGTACTCGTCCGGGTCTTCCGGGTCGGCCCCGTTCTTGCGGTCGGCCTCCAGTTCGGCGTGCTTCTCCGCGAAGGCGTCCGAAATGTACTTGAGGAAGATTAGCCCGAGGACAACGTGCTTGTACTCGGCCGCGTCCATGTTGGACCGCAGGGCGTCGGCGGCCGCCCAGAGTTGGCGTTCAAACGGGAGGTCGGCCCCGCCGGCGGGCGTCGGGGTGGGTATTGGGTGGGCTTTCGTAACGGCTGAGATTCGCGGCGGTCAGTGCGTGGTTGAATTTACACGAAACCACTGCCGATGCAATGACGGCAGGCAACCGGCAGTGACGGTAGGATCGGCCAATGCCAAGGACGGGCAACCAGAGAAGGCCCAGGCTTTCCGACGCATGAGGGGTGCCGTACGACGGCACCATAAAAAGGGTTCAGACATTCTGACACCAAGGCGGTGGCGAAGTTCGCCGCCAAAAAAAAAGATCGTGTCGCCAATCACCGCCGACCGTGGCGCCGGACCCACGAACTTCCGATGTCCGGCCAAGGAAATGCAAGTGGGACCGCCCGGCGGGCAGCGGCCCCTGCCGAGCTTCGGCGCCATAAAAAGGACGGCCCAAGTTGAACACCAATGGGGTGAGTGGCACATGCCACTGACGGACATCGGCGCCATAAAAAGGGCCGCGGGCATCCCGACGATGGCGAAGGCATTTCGGGCGGGCAAGAGACGTGAGCCGGCCCCAAAAAAGGAATCGAACGAAACCTTCCCGGCCCGCGCCCGTCCGTCATGCGGACCGGAAAAGACGTGCTCGTCCCCGGCAACTACTTGGGAGTGCAGGACCGGCCGTGTCCCGCGCGGGGGTATCCTGTCATCACTTGACACGCGCGAATTTTCCACCGACTAATGTAGGGCGCTCGATGCGAACGGCCCGGCGAAACGACCGCCGGCGCCGAACTCCCACAAGGTTTCCCTCATGGCCAAGACCCGCTCCAAGAAGCCGTCCGAAGACAAACTTTCCCCCAAGGCTCGCGAGATCGCGGAAGGCGTCCAACGGGACCGCAACATCCGCGACATGATCCTCGCGCAAGGGAAGCAAGCCTTGGGGGGCCGCCACCTGAGAAGTGAGACGGTCGCCGCCCTCATCGACGCCGCGAAACACTTGTTGGGGGACGACTGGGCCTTGGCCCCGCGCAAGAGGAAACTGCCGGCGAAGGCGGCGACGGCCGCGCTTGGCCGGTTGGCGGACGCATTCGGCCGCGTGGCCGCCACGCACCGGGGCGTCTTGGCCGGCCACGCGGCCGCCCGGTACTGGGCGACCCAGCGGAAGGCCATCTCCGACCACCCCGGCCCCCACGGCCAGCGCGCATAAATAGGCAGTCTTGGCGGTCTGGCGCATACGTTCCCGGAATCATACGTTGGGATAACGTCCCCGGAATTTGTCCCCGGACG
>JAYTTY010000186.1:0-2209 GCA_043744795.1 Zavarzinella sp.
GCGTGAGGGTGAAGGTTTGAGCACCAACACTCTACCGCCGGCGCTCAAGCCCCGCCACTCCTTTTCAACCCGCCAAAAAGTGCGAAAGACTAGTCCGACCGCGAAAGCTCTTGGACGAATTCCTCCGGCGTCGATACTCGCCAAAGTGCAATCAGCGCTTGATGCGCCGCGTCCGGGGTGGCCAACGCCTTGACTCTTGCCGTGATTTCTGGCGCTTCTCGTCCGAATTTCAGTTCGACGGAAGACAGTACGCCTAAAATCAACGCTTCCAGCGCTCCTTCTTGGCGCCCTTCTTGGCGCCCTTCTTGGCGCCCTTTGTGAACACCTTCTTCAAATACAGTCACGTTCATGACTTGCACTCCCGCGTAAGGTTTGGTTGACAACAGCGCCTTGAACTCCCGGCGCTGCTCGTCGGTCATCGGCAGATACGCCTGTACGCACTCGGCGAGCAGGTATTTGCGCCGGTTGTCCAGCGGGGCCTCCGTCAGGCGCCGCAGGGCCTCGGCCCCCAGCCACGCGACCTGCTCGGCCGGGATTCGCATCAGGGCCGACAGGGCGACGCCCAGCCAGTTGTCGCCTTCCAGGTATTGTACCGCGTCCAAGCCGGGCAGGCCGACGTACAGGCACTCGGAATAGTCCACGACCAGGCCGCGGATCTGCCGCCGGTATTCGAGCCGGCCGACGCCGTTCAGCCCGACCTTCAGGAACAGGACGACGGGCAAGACCGGCAGGCCCAGCTTGTCCCCGAGGTCGCGGACGTACCGGGGCATCCGGTGCCGGATGGACGTGGTGCGGTCCGGCGACTCGATCTCGATGAGAACGACCAAGAGGCAATCCCGCTCGTCCCGCCCGTCGTGCCACGGGGGAATCGGCTCGCGGGCGCGGACGCGGGCCGCCAAGTCCAAGACGTGAGCGCCCGCGTCCGGCGGGTCGGCCGCGACTTCTTGCTCTTGCCAATCGACTTCGGAGAAGTCAATCAAGTCCGCCCACTCCGCGAAGAAGAGGTGGAAGAAATCGGCGAAGAAGGCGCGGATCAGCGCTTTGAACCGGCGGTCATGGTCCACGGGCGTCCCTCCGCGGGCCATGATGCCACGGCCGGCGGGGATTGTCAACCGCCCCCGCCGGGCGCCGCTCAGTGGCCGCCGGGCATTCGGGCAAACACCCGCTCCACATCCGCCCGAAACACATCGCACTCGTGCCACGACTCCCAGTCGAACGGGTTGTGCCGCGGGTCGTCGATCGGCTTGAGGGCGTCGCCCAGGGCGGCCCACCCGTTGATGGCCGACTTGGTGATGACATCGGCCAACCGCATCGGCGTCCGCGGCCGGTCGAGCCAGTCGGCCGCCGCCCGGTAATACCGCTCGGCCTGCGGACGGTCGTTCAGGGCGAGATAAGCCTGGGCAATCAACAACTCTTCGACCGGCTGGGCGTTGAGCGGCCGCGTGACCATGCACACGTGCAGGAGCGGGATGGCGAAAGCGGGTTTGCCGTCCCGGATGCATTCCTGGGCCACCAACCGTTGGGCCAGGCGGTCGCCATTGACGGCCAGAACCTGAACGGTGTTGCGGTCGTAAAACGTTTCGGCCAGTTCGAGTTGGTGGAAAGTCGTGCGGGCGATGGTTAACTGGCTGGCGAATTGCTTGATGCGTTTTTCGTAGCGTTCAGTGTTCCGCTGGGCCGGCATTGAGAGAAGGCGTTCCGTGTAAAAGCCGATGGCCAATTGATCCTTCGCCGCCGTGGCGGCATCAAGGCCTTCCCGATATCGCCACTCGTTCGGCCGGGCACTGATCAGGCGATCCTCGAACTCTTCGGCATTCCAAGTGAGCGGGATTAACACGACGCGATCCCCATCCTTGTGTGCGAAGAATCGCCCATCCGGGCTGACCGCTCGTTCTCCAAGCATCTTTGGAATGGGCTCGTTTGGCATTTCTTTGCCGGTCTTGGCGTCCCACACCTTCGCCGTCCCGTCCCCACTCGTGACGAGGCAGGAGCCGTCCGGGCTGAAACACACGCTGTAGACTGAACCCGTGTGCCCCTTGAGGTCGACCAAGGGAGCCCCGGTCTTGGCGTCCCACACCTTCGCCGTCGTGTCCCAACCCCCCGTGGCGAGGCGGGAGCCGTCCGGGCTGAAACACACGCTGTAGACTGAACCCGTGTGCCCCTTGAGGTCGACCAAGGGAGCCCCGGTCTTGGCGTCCCACACCTTCGC
>JAYTTY010000187.1:0-8505 GCA_043744795.1 Zavarzinella sp.
CGTCAGCCCGACGTGTCTTTCTTGGGGAAGACACGTCGGGCTGACGCCACGACGCTCGCCGTTGATGATTGGTTTCAGCGGTTGCCGCGGGGAGTCCGCGCTCTGCTCCGAAGACTCCGCGTCGCGGCTAAACGGGCGTCGCCCATTTGCCACCCGCATTGCTTGTCACTCGGCAACCCACCGCCGACCGCGAGAGCCTTTTCCCATCCCCCCTCGATCCACTATTCCGCGTCGCCGTCCGCGGTTCCCGCGCCGCGGCCCCCCTTGTACAGGCGGCGTTGCAGGGCGTGGTTGAACGGGGTCCACGTCGTCGGGTTCTTCTTGTCCTCGTCGATCTCGCGCAGGGCGATGAAGATGCGGGAGTCCATCAGGTCGATCGTGTGCAGGGCCACGGCCTCGGGGGTCATCGGGACTTTCGGGCTGCCGAACTGCGCTTCGCCGTGGTGGCTCAGGATCAGGTGCTTGAGTCGAAGCAGCGTCTCGGCCGGGAAGGGTTCGCCCGTCAGGTCGGGGACTTGCTTCGCCTTGTCGGCCAGCATTTCGAGGCCGATGGCCAGGTGGCCGAGCAGTTGCCCCTCGTCGGTGTAGGCGAAGGCGCGGGCGTAGCTGAGTTCGCGGATCTTGCCGGTGTCGTGCAGGAACACGCCCATCAGCACGAGGTCGCGGTTGATGTCCGGGTACAGCGGCAGAATCTTGTCCGCGATGTCCAGCATGGTGACGACGTGTTCGAGCAGACCGCCGAGGTAGGCGTGGTGCACCTTGATGCCGGCCGGGGCCTTGGTGAAGCCGCGCATGAATTCGTCGTCGATGAAGTACGTTTCCGCGAGCGCTTTCAGGTGCGGGTCGCCGAGGCGGCGCAGCAGGGTCTTCACCCGGTCCGTCAATTTGGCCACGTCCTGCTTGGTGTGCGGCATGAAGTCCGCGAGGTCCACGCGGGCCGCGTCGGCTTTCTCGAAGCTGTTCAGGATCATTTGCAGTGACCCCTGGAACAGTTGCACCTTGGCCTTCACGCTGAGGAAGTCGCCGACCTCGAAGCTGCGGAACTGCGGGTCGCCGGCGTTCCACATGCGGGCCGTGATGGCCCCCGTGCGGTCGGCCAGTTCCACCTGCAAGAACGTCACGCCGTTGCGGTTGGCCTTGAGTTGCTTGTCGGCGACCAGATACACGTCATCGACGTTGGTATTGTCCGCGAATTGATCCACCGTCAGCCGAGCCATGGCGCGCCTTCCCCGTTAACAGCGGCGCCGGGGCGAGAGGCCCGACATTAAGACCGCTTGGGGGGAATGGTACAGACGCCGTCGTGGCACGGCACCAATTTGAACCGGCGCTTGGCGATGAACAGGTACGCGCGCTGGCCGATTTGCGGCACGCCGGGGACGAACATGAACGGCCACAGAGGCCACGTCAGCGGCAGCCGGGCCATGATCCACCGCACCGCCTTGAAGCCGGAATACGCTTTTTGGCGGTCCGGCGTGAGCAGGTGCATCTCCTCGATCATCTTCTCGGGGTTGAGGTGGGCGGCGTTCGCGGGGATGGCCGCCACGTCGCGGCAGTTGTGGTAGCGCAGCCGGCCGAACCAGTCAAGCTTCTTGACGATGCCCACCGTCTTCCGGCAAAAGGCGCACTCGCCGTCGTAAAGGACGACGCCAGCGGGGGCGGTTTCGGCGGGCGTCATGGTTTGCATCGAAGCACCTCGCGGGATGTCGTTATGATAGCCGTTAACCGCCGGAACACGGAGAAGAAGAGAAGGCATTTTTAGCCACGGATCGAACACGGATGAAACACGGATAAAGGCAAAAGAGAAGAGCTTAACCACAGAGAACACAGAGAACACAGAGAACACAGAGGAAAGACAAAAGACCCAGAAGACATTCTTAGAAATGCCTTTCCTCGGTTCTGGTTTTCCTCTGTGTTCTCTGTGTTCTCTGTGGTTAAGCTCTTCTCTTTTGCCTTTATCCGTGTTTCATCCGTGTTCGATCCGCGGCTAAAATATGCCTTTTCCGTGTCCCGCCCCCGCGCTCCGCTCCGAAGCGTCGCGTCGCGGCTAAACGGGGTTTGCCCCAGTTGGTAAACTAACCGCCCACCGCCCCGCAGGACCACCGGATGACTGCCGTCAAACCCGTCACCGTCACCGATTTCCGCTCGGCCCGTGCCCAGGACCGCCGGCTCGGGGTGCTGACGGCCTACGACTACTCGACGGCCAAACTGTTGGATGCCGCCGGCGTGGACGCGATTCTCGTCGGCGACTCCCTCGGCATGGTCGTGCAAGGCCACGCGACGAGTTTGCCGGTGACGCTGGACGAGATGATTTACCACACCAAATGCGTCGTCCGCGGGACGAAGCGGGCGATGGTCATCACCGATTTGCCGTTCATGACGTTCCAACTCGGGCCGACGCAAGCCTTGGAATCGGCCGGGCGCGTTCTGAAGGAGGCCGGGGCGAACGCGGTGAAGTTGGAAGGGGGCGTGCGCTGCCGAGAGAGCATCGCGGCCGTCGTGTCCGCCGGCATCCCGGTGATGGGGCACATCGGCCTGACCCCGCAGTCGGTGAACGGCTTCGGCGGGTTCCGCGTGCAGCGCGACACGGACCAGTTGCTCGCGGACGCGAAAGCCGTCGAAGAAGCCGGGGCGTTCGCGATGGTCGTCGAGTGCGTCCCCGCGGACATCGTGCGCCAAATCCGCGAGGCCACGACGATCCCCCTCATCGGCATCGGTGCCGGCCCCGGGTGCGACGGCCAAGTGCTGGTGATCCAAGACATGCTCGGCCTGTACGGCGACTTGGCCCCCAAGTTCGTGAAGGTGTACGCCAACCTCGGCGAGCAAATCACCGCCGCCGTGCGGGCGTATTGCCGGGAGGTTCAGGACGGGACGTTCCCGGCCGAGGAGCATACGTTTCGGTGAAGGGAGAGGATTTTTGACACAAACCGTTTACTCCCCTCGACTCGTCAGGTTTTCGCCTCGCTTTCCCACGTTCACCATTTTTGCGCCACATTTTTTGCGATATACTGCCACCACGATCATTCCATTCGGATTCGCTGCGGCTCGCATTTCTCTGCTCATTGAAGAGACGCACACCCCTGACTTAAGGTTGTTGAAAATGGCCAAGCGTTTGCTCTCCCCCCGTTTGAAGCTCGAAACCCTGGAGGGACGGGAAGTCCCCGCGTCGCTTGTCTCCGGCGTCGTCGTCGGCGGGGTGCTGACCCTGACCGGCGACGACATGGCCAATGAGTTTGTCCTGACGGATACCGGGGCGGGCATGTTGGTCTCCCAAAGCAACGCCAACACGTTGATCGCGGACGGGGCCGGCGTGGGCGCGGCCAGCCAGACGTTCATGGTCGTCAACTCTGTGAAGCTCGTGCTCAATGGCGGGAACGATTTCGTCACCTCGGACAACTCAACGGCCCTGATCCTTTCCGGGGCGTTCGTCGCGGACATGGGCGAGGGGAACAACACGCTGAACCTGAATGTCGGGACCGGCCCGGCGAGCATTGGCAGCCTGGACTACAAGGGGCTGGGCGGGGACGACACGCTCAATCTCGGCGGCGTTGGGTTCGCCACGACGGTCAACGGCAAGGTGTCCGTCAGCGGCGGGGACGGCGCCAACAACGTCACTCTCACCAAAGCCACCGTCAAGGGGGATCTCTCCCACACCGGGTTGGAAGGCGACGACAACGTCTTCCTGACGACCACGACCGTCGAGAAGAACGTGACGGTGAACGGCGGCTCGGGGGCCGGGAGCGCCTTACTGCTCCTGAACGGGGCGACCGTGACGGGGAACGTGACCGTCAAGGGCGTCGGGAATCTCACGGTGCTCCAAACCAACGGCGCGCTCTCCACGATCAACGGGGCCATCGGCGTCACGGTGGACGGCGGGGTCAACGGCAGAGCAGCGATACAGGGGTTCGCCCCCCTGACGGTCACCAACGGCGGCCTCGCCGTCAAGGGGACGAACGCCACGTCGTTCGTGAATACGTTCGGACCCGCTCTGATCGTGGGGAAGGACGTGACCGTCTCCAACCACACCGCCATCGTTGCGACGGATATGCTGACGGCCAAGGGCGTGACGGTCACGGGCGTCGCTTCCGCCAGCATCACCATCGGCGGGGTCGCGACCCTCACCGGGGCCGTCAAGGCCACGAGTTCCACAGGCGTCGCATCGATGACGTTCAGCGGCGCCTCCGCCGACGTCATGGGGGCCGTGACCGCCACGGGCGGCGCCGCAGCCAATATCGCCTTCAACAGGGCGGTGACGCTCGCCGGGGCCGTCACGGCCACGAGTTCATCGGGCTCCGCGACCGTCTCCTTCTTCGGCGCCTCCGCCGACGTCACGGGCGCCGTCAGCGCCACCGGGGCGGCCGGAGCCTCCGTCACGGACGGCGTCTCGGGCGTCGCCCACTACCGCTCCTCTGTGACGGCCACCTCGTCGCGCGCCGACTCCTTTTTCAGGCAAAATAATAATTCCACCCTGATTGTCGACGGGACGCTGAACGTCAAAGGGTTCCTCAAAGCGGAAGTGAGCCTGAGTGGGTCGAACGAGAAAAAGTTGCTGAAGGACGTCAGCGCCACGTCGGTCATCAGGGAGGCCAAGATCAACGTCTTCAGCGGCAAGACGACCGTCTCCGGCAACTTGGCGGCCAAGGGGTATTCCACGGACGTGTTTCTCGGCGCCGGGATGGCGGGCAGTACGGTCGCCAAGAACCTCACGGTCACCGGCGGCGCCGGCGACGACTCCTTGGGTTGGGCCGACGGCTTCAACGTCCTCGGCAACGCCACGCTGAAGTTGGGCGCCGGCGCCGCGAGTCTGGAGTTTGGCGGCGGGGCGACGGCCACCGAGGTGCAGAACTTGTCCGTCACCACCGGCAACGCGGCCGACGAACTGACTTTCGACAACTTCAAGGTGAACGGCACCACCACCCTCAAAACCGCCGGCGGGCAGGACACGGTGGACATCGACCGCTCGACGTTCGTCGGCGTCTTCAGCCTGGACACCGGGGATGCGGACGACCGGCTGTCGATCGCCCAGAACGACACCAACACCGCGACGACGTTCACGGGCAAGGCGACGATCAAGCTCGGCGCCGGCAACGACACGCTCGAACTCGGGACGCCCGGCGTCGACATGGACAAGGCCCTGTTCGCCGCCCCCAGCTCGACCATCGACGGCGGCCTCGGGTTCGACGTTTACAACGACGTGGCCGGTCAGGGCCTGGTGACCACGAACTTGACGCTGAGCGGGTTCTGATCTGCTTCTTCGGCCCGGCCGAAGAAGTGTCAACGACGAGACCCCGCCTTTTGGGCGGGGTCTCGGGCGTCACGGTCGGTTGGTCGGCAAATTTACTTGCAGATGTGGAACAGGTTGGACAGGCAGCCGCCGAAGCAGCGCTTGCGGGCCGGGGCGCACGTGTCGCAGGCCGGGGCGGCGCAGGCGGTGTGGGCCGGGGCGCCGCAGGTCGGGGCGGCACAGGCGTTGACGGCGACCTTCACGGTCGTCGTCTTGGGGACCATCACCGTTTCGGTGACGTCGCGGTCTTCCGTCACGGTCACGCACTCGGTGACCATGTGCTTGCCGGACTTCTTGACGGCGACGCACTCGGAGGTGGTCACGTCTTGCATCACGGTCTCGGCGACCACTTCGCACACCTTGCGGGTGCCGTGCTTGACGGCCGGGACGCACTTGGTGACGGCGTAAGTCTCATTGCTCGTCACCGGGACGCACTTGGTCACGGCCCGCATGCCGTTCTGGGTCACGGGGACGCACTTGGTCACGGGGACCATGACTTCGGTCGTCTGGGCGACGCGTTCCATCACGGTCCGGGTGACGTTCTGGTACGTCGTCACGCACTGCGTGGCCGGGGCGTAGCTGGCCGAGGTGCCGCCGCCGCAGCCGCTGCTGTGCTTGAACAGGCCGCACCCGCCGAACAGGTGACACTTGCTAAAGCACCCGCCGCTGGTGGCCGGGGCGCAGGTGTCCGGGCAAGCGGACGGGCAGGCCGCCACTTGGGTGACGACCGGGACGCACACCGTCACGGTCTTCGGGACGCACACCCACGTGGTCTGCATCCGCTTTTCCTGGGTCGTGACGGCCTGGTACACCGTGTACGTGTACGGGACTTGTTCCGTCACCGTCGTGTACTTCGTCACCGGGCGGGTCTCGTTGACCGTCACCATTTCATTGACGGTGTAGTCGAAGGCCACGTCCTTCCACACTTGCTTGTGGACGGTCGTCGGCTGCTTGACGGTCTTCGTCACGATTTCGTTGACGGTGTAGTCGTAGGCCACTTCCTTCGTGACGGCCTTCTGGACCGGCACTTTGACCTTCTTCGTCGTCGTGACGGCTTCGTACGTCGTGACCTGTTGGTCCACGTACGTCACCGCCGGGGCCGGGGCGGCGCAGGCCGGCGCGGCACACGCCGGGGCCGCGCAGGCCGGGGCGTCGCACGCCGGGGCCGCGCAGGCCGGGGCGCTGTGCTTGAAGCACTTGAGCAGGCAGCAGGCTTGCGCCGGGCTGGCGGCCAACAGGGCCGCGGCGAGCATGGTCCCAAAAATACGCTTCATCAAACAGCTCCTGTGGCCACTCCCGTCCCAAGCCGGCAGGCGGCATGGTCGTGTGCGTTGTGCAGAGTGGCGTTCCGCGTCTCGATCACTTCGCTGGGTCTGCGACCTCCGCCGGCCGCATAGAAGTTTGTCAGGGTTGGGTAATCTGGTCAATCCAGCGAAGTCTTGACGCAACATAATCGGCAGACGTGTGTTAAGATACATCATCTGCGTGGGATGGACAGTCCATTCGGCCATTGGCTGTAACTTTTACGACCGCCTAGCCGGAATAAACAGACCCCGCCTTTTGGGCGGGGTCTGGCGTCACGATTATTCCCGCGTCCGCTTATCGGCAGAAGTGGAAGAGCTTGAAGCAACACCCGCCGCACTTGCGGGTCGGGGCGCACGTGTCGCACGGGGCCGGGGCCGCGCACGGGGCCGGGGCGACAACAACCGGGGCCGCGCACGGGGCCGGAGCCGCGCACGGGGCTTCACACACCGGGGCCGCGCAGGCCGGGGCGCAGTGGCTGTGCTTGAAGCACTTCATCAGACAACAGGCTTGCGCCGGGCTGGCGGCCAACAAGGCCACCGCGACCATCGTCCCAAGGATACGCTTCATCAAACAGCTCCTGTGGCCACTCGCGCCCCGGGTAAAGTAAGCTGCTTTACCGCCAAAGGACGACAAGTGGCGTTCCGCGTCTCGATCACTTCGCTGGGTCTGCGACCTCCGCCGGCCGCATGGAAGTTTGTCAGGATTGAGTAATCTGGTCAATCCAACGAAGCCTTGACGCAACCTAACCAACGGACGGTCGTTAAAATACACGATCTGGGAGGGATGGAAAGACATTGGCCTCCAGATTTATGTAAAGTTTGCCTTCACGGGCCGGCCAATTTGATGGCCTCCAAAAAGGAGACATGGCGCCGAGGGCCGGCGAACTCGCAAAACTGGCCCCTCCCGAACGGTTTATGGCCTCTTCTGCGGGGCCGCTTTTGATAAACTGATGGTTCGTTACCCCTATTCATTAAGTCCGGGGCTGAAAAAACCTCGCTCTTCGGGAGTTCCTCGCATGGTCCACACACATTGGCGGTCTCTTTTCCTCGCCGCGGGAGTGATGCTTTGCGCCATTTCCAACGGCTTCGCCGAAGACAAGCCCAAGGATTCCGAGGGCTGGGTCCAACTGTTCAACGGCAAGGATCTGACCGGCTGGAATATCCACCCGAACCCGAACGGGGAGGTCAAAGACATCACCGAAAAGAAGGTGGACGGCAAAGTCGTCGCCATCGAGGGGACTGTCAAAGGCGTGAAGATCCCGCTGTGGCGCGTCGAAGAGGGGACGATCATCGGCGGCGGGCCGTCCACCCACCTGTTCAGCGAGCGCGGGGACTATGTGGACTTTCACTACCGCGTCGAAGCGAAACTGAACGACAAGGGCAACAGCGGCCAGTACTTCCGCACCGCGTTCGGCCCCGGCTTCCCGCTGGGCTACGAGGCCCAACTGAACGCCACGCACGGCGACCCGATCAAGACCGGCAGCCTGTACCCGGACTACCGGACCAAGCTCGGCAAGTATAAGGACAAGATCACCGTGATGAACACCGCCCCGCACAAGGCCGACGAGTTCTTCACGCAGGAAGTGATTGCCGTCGGCTCGAAGATCACCATCCTGGTGAACGGCAAGCAGACCATCGAGTTCGACGACCCGGAGAAGACCTACACCAAGGGCCACTTCGCCCTGCAAGCCCACGACCCGGGGTCGATCATGACCTTCCGCAAGGTCGAGGTGAAGGAACTGAAGAAGAGTGAGTAAAGAAAGACACTTTTTTGGCCACGGATCGAACACGGACGAAACACGGATTAAGACAAAGGCAGAAGAACTTTACCACAGAGGACACAGAGACCACAGAGGAAAGACAAGAAGAGAGAAGACATTTTAATCATGCCTTTCCTCGGTTTTGGTTTTCCTCTGTGGT
>JAYTTY010000188.1:0-8459 GCA_043744795.1 Zavarzinella sp.
GCGTGAGGGTGAAGGTTTGAGCACCAACACTCTACCGCCGGCGCTCAAGCCCCGCCACTCCTTTTCAACCCGCCAAAAAGTGCGAAAGACTAGTCAGAGGCCCGTCTATAGCCTGTGGAGGTCTCAAGCGAAAAATCATGGGTAGTCCTGTGACGAAACAGGATCTCGGCGACAGCAATTGGCTTATACATGTCCGTTCTGCTTCGCTTGACCAGTCGTTCTAGCCTTTCTCGCGCATTCATGTCTGGACTACTTTCGAGACGTTCACTCAGTGTCGAAGAGAGACGATTGGTGACGAGCGGCCCTGCCCGTTTTCGCCGGGGCGATGCGTCGAAGTGCTGTCATCATCTCGGCCGCGATGGCCCCAATTACCGGCACTGCCACTGAGTTTCCGGCTTGAGCCCGTATTTTCATGTGACTCACATTCACGCGAAACGACTCGGGAAACCCTTGCAATCTCAGCATCTCCCGCCCGCTTAACCGGCGGTTGCCGTTCACGAGCAAATAGTTGTAAGAGGCGTGGTGGCGCAGGGCGCACGAGTGGGGATGCATGCCGATGTGGCCCGCCTTGTTTTCGTGCCAGATGGTCGGGTAGGCGGGTTCGCGGCCTTGCTCGCGCAGGCGTTCGAGGCGCTTACGCCGAATCATCGGCGAGGCGGCCAACTTCGGGTCGGCGTCGGCTTCCGAGTCTAAGATGTCGGCCAGATTGGGGCGCCACTCTTCGGGACTTGGGAACGTGAACGGGGTCGGGTCGCGGAAGGCGGCGATGAAGGTGCGCTGCCTTGTCTGGGCGACGCCGTAGTCGAGGGCGTTTAGGACCGTGACGTGCGGGTGGTAGCCGAGGTCTTGCAGTTTGGCGAGGACGGTTTCGCAGGTGCGGCCGCCGTCGTGGGTGCGGAACTGTTTGACGTTTTCCAGCAGCACCGCCGCGGGGCGGTGCAACTCTAGGATGCGCTCGATCTCGAAGAAGAGGGTGCCGCGGGTGTCGGCGAAGCCGGCCCGCTTGCCGATGATGCTGAACGGCTGGCACGGGAAGCCGCCGGCCAGCAGGTCGTGGGCGGGGACGGCGTCCGCGGGGATGGCGGTGATGTCGCCGTGCGGGCGGTCGCCGAAGTTGGCCTCGTAAGTGGTCTGGGCGTCCGCGTCCCACTCGGACGAGAACACGCACTGGCCGCCGGCCGCCTCCAGCCCGAGCCGGATGCCGCCGATGCCCGCGAACAAGTCGATGAAGCGGAACGGCCGCCACGCCGGCGACACCCGGCACCGCCCCGGCGCGACGTGCCGGACGATGACCGCCTCCCCGCGCCGCAACCCGTTGGCCTTGAACCACGCCTTGACTTCCCGGCCCGCCGCCACGGAGTTGACCGCCGCGACCGTGACCGCCGGCTCCCCCGCGAGAACGACTTCCGCAATGTTCGGCCGGGGAATCGCGAGGATTCCTTTGCGGATTTGGTCGGCCGTCAGCGGGAGTGGAAAGGCCTCGGCGAACCGCATCGGCGCTGGTCTCGGGTGGGGTGACGGTCCTTCATCTTAGCGCGAGGGCGGGGGAGTGCAAGGAAGCAACCGCCTCCCGGCATAGAGACGGAACATACACTACCGGCATGACACCCCCTCGCTTGTTAATCACGTTGGGTGACGTGGCCGGCATCGGCCCGGAGATCGTCGCCAAGGCTTGGCCGAAGCTCATGGCGTTTTCTCACCCGGTCGTCATCGGCGATGCCGGCTGGATGAACCGCGGAATCGCTCACGCGGGCGCTGCCGCGACGGTGCAAGGCGTCACCAATCTGGAAGACGCCCGGCCGACGGCGATCGTCATTCCCTGCCTGAACCCCAGCACGGCCCCGCTCGACCAAATCCCCGTCGGCCAGATCACCGCCGAAGGGGGCCGGGCCGCTTACGACTTCCTGTGCCGGGCCATCGACGAGACGGCGGCCGGCCGTGCGGACGCCATCGTGACGTGCCCGCTGCACAAGGAAGGGCTGCACGCGGCCGGCATCCAGTTCCCCGGACACACCGAGATCCTCGCCGACCGCACGGGCATCACGGAGTTCGGCATGGTCCTATGGGGGGACGGCATCGCCGTCGTCCACGTCACCCTGCACATGGCCCTGCGGAACGTCTTCGCCAACATCACCACCGCCGCCGTCCTCGAAAAGATTCGCCTGCTCGCCGGCCTGCTGCCGCGCCTGCTCGGCCGCCCGGCCCGCATCGGCGTCGCCGCCCTCAACCCGCACGGCAGCGACGGCGGCCTGTTCGGCAGTGAAGAAGCCGACATCATCGCCCCGGCCGTCGAACAGGCGAAGGCCGAGGGCATCACCGCCTCCGGCCCCCACCCCGCGGACACGCTGTTCGTCCGCGCCCACAAGGGCGAGTTCGACGGCGTCGTCGCCATGTACCACGACGCGGGCCACATCGCCATGAAACTTCGATGCGGCCCGCGCTGCGTGAACATCACGGTCGGGTTGCCGATCATCCGCACCAGCGTGGCGCACGGGACGGCCTACGACATTGCCGGGCAGGGTGTGGCCGATGAGGGGTCGCTGATCGCGGCGGCGGACGTGGCGGCGAAGTTGGCGGCGAACAAATAGCGAGGGATAAAAGTCCCGGGGTTCGCAAAGCCTCACCCACGGGCTACAATCCATCGCCCCATCCGGGGCTAAAACCCGCCCCTCACCCCCTCAAAAACGTGCTCGCCGGCTCGCCCTTGGCGATGACCACCAGGCCGCTGTCCGTCACGGTCAGCCCGCGGCGGCGGTCGATTTCGAGGTCGTGGCCGATGCGGGTGTTTTCGGGGATGTCCACGTCCTTGTCGATGATGGCGTTCCGGATGCGGCAGCCGCGGCCGACGCGGACGCCCTCGAAGAGGATCGAGTCTTCCACGACGGCGAAGCTGTTCACGCGGACGTTGGGGGACAGGATGCTGTGCCGGACGTGGCCGCCGGAGACGATGCTGCCGGGGCACACCATGCTGTCGATGGCCTCGCCGCGGCGGGCGGCGCCCGGCACGCCGGGGCCGTTGAAGATGAACTTCGGCGGCGGCCCCTGCGTCAGCAGCGTGCGGATCGGCCAGCCGCGGTCGTACAGGTTCAGCGTCGGGGCCACCTGCACCAGGTCCATGTTCGCCTGGTAATAGGCGTCGATCGTGCCCACGTCCCGCCAGTACGGCTCGGCCGCGTTGTTGCGGTCGCGGAACGGGAAGGCCATCACCCGGTGCGACTCGATGACGGCCGGGATGATGTCCTTGCCGAAGTCGTGGCCGGACCCCTCGCGGTTCTGGTCCTCGATCAGCAGGTCGAACAGCCACTCCGTGTTGAACACGTAAATGCCCATCGACCCGAGGCACTTGTCCGCCGACCCCGGCATCGGGGCGGCCGTCTTCGGCTTCTCCAGGAACGACTGGATGCGGTAGTTGGCGTCCACTTCCATGACGCCGAACTGGTCGCTCTCGGCCAGCGGGACGGGGATGCACCCGACGGTCATGTCGGCGCTGGCCTGCTTGTGGGCGGCGATCATCTCGCCGTAGTCCATCTTGTAAATGTGGTCCCCGGCCAGGATCAGCGTCAGGTCTTTTTTCTCCGTCTCCAGCGAGTAGATGTTGTGGTAAATCGCGTCGGCCGTCCCGCGGTACCAAGTCTCGTTGGCCCGCTGCTGCGGCGGCAGCACCTCCACGTACTCGCCGAGTTCGGTGCTGAGGAACGCCCACCCTTGCCGGACGTGCCGGTCCAGGCTGCGGGCCTTGTACTGCGTCAGCAAGACCACCCGGCGCAGCCCGCTGTTGAGGCAGTTGGACAGGGCGAAGTCGATGATCCGGTACATCCCCCCGAACGGCACCGCCGGCTTGGCCCGGTGCCGCGTGAGCGGGTCGAGGCGGGAGCCCCGGCCGCCGGCGAGGATGATGGTGAGGACGTCTTGCACTTCTTGCCCCAATGACACGAGGGGACGACCCGTTTAGCCGCGACGCGACGCTTCGGAGTGGAGCGCGGACTCCCCGCATGATGTCGCCGAGCACTTAGGCAGCACTGATCGGGTGGCTGCCCGCGCTCCACTCCCAAGGCGTCGCGTCGCGGCTAAACGGTCGGTCCCTATTTCCCCAACTTCTTCTTGTAAAAATCCATCGTCCGCTTCAGCCCCTCGGCCCGGTCCACCTTGGGAACCCACCCCAAGAGTGCCGTCGCGCGCGAGATGTCGGGCTTGCGGACTTTCGGATCGTCCTGCGGCAGCGGGCGGTACACGATTTCATTCTTGGTGCCGGAGAGCTTTTGGATCTCGTCGGCGAATTGCTTGATGGTGATCTCGGACGGGTTGCCGAGGTTTACCGGGTCGTGGTAGTCGGTCACGAGCAGGCGGCAGATGCCTTCGACCAAGTCGGAGACGTAGCAGAAACTGCGGGTCTGGGAGCCGTCGCCGTAGATGGTCAGCGGCTCGCCGCGCAGGGCCTGGCCCATGAAGTTGGGCAGCACGCGGCCGTCGTCGAGGCGCATGCGCTCGCCGTAGGTGTTGAAGATGCGGATGATGTGCGTGTTGACGCCGTGGTGCCGGCAGTAGGCCATCGTCATGGCCTCGGCGAAGCGCTTGGCCTCGTCGTACACGCCGCGGAGGCCGACGGGGTTGACGTTCCCCCAGTACTCCTCCTTCTGCGGGTGTTCGAGCGGGTCGCCGTAGACTTCGCTGGTGCTGGCGAGCAGGTAACGGGCCTTCTTCTCCTTGGCGATGCCGAGGGTGACGTGTGTGCCGAGGGAGCCGACCTTGAGCGTCTGGATCGGGTAATTGAGGTAATCGACCGGGCTGGCCGGGCTGGCGAAGTGCAGCACGTTGTCGATCGGCCCGGGGACTTGCAGCGGGTTCGAGATGTCGTGCCCGATGAACGAGAACTTCGGGTTCTTGCGGAGGTTGTCGAGGTTCTCCAGACTCCCGGTGATGAAGTTGTCGACCGCGATGACCTCGTGGCCGTCGGCCAGGAAGCGGTCGCACAAGTGCGACCCGATGAACCCCGCCCCGCCGCTGATTAACGTACGCACGCAAGTCTCCGAATGGGTGTGAGCGATATCCCGCCCGCGGACAATCTCGACGATGTCAGAACACGGAGGCGCTCATGCTCCCCCTTCCCTCTTAGGGAAGGGGGTTGGGGGGTTAGGTTGTATTCGCGGTCAGCCCGCTCTTAAAGGCAACCTAACCCCCCGGCCCCCTTCCCTAAGAGGGAAGGGGGAGCCAGAAGTCACTTCCCCGGCAGCGCCACCGCGACCAATTCCCCGGCGTCCCGTACATACAGTACGCCGTTCGCCAGCGCCGGGTGCGCCCACGTCGGGCCGCACACGGGGCTGCGGCACACTTCCTCGTACTCCTTCACGCTCGGCTTCAACAGGGCCAGTTGGCCGCCGTCGTCGTGCATCAGGAGGTTGCCGTCCGCGAGGCGCATCAGGGCGGCGTGGTACTTGCCGACCTTGGGCTTGTTCCACACTTCCTTGCCGGTGGCCGTCTCCACGCACTTGAGCGTGACGGCCGGGTGTTTGATCGTCCCGGTCACGACGTAGAAGTGGTCCTTGGAGACCGGCACGGGCGTCGAGAAGTAGCACGTGAGCTCGGGGTTCTTCCACATGACGCGCGGCTCGGGCAGGTTCAGCATCTGGGCGGAGTTCACGCCGATGGCCCCGGCCGTCACGCTGCCGGCGATGTACAGGCCGCCCGTCTTGATTGGCGTGGTGGAACTTTCGTTGAGGAAGTCCTTGAACGGCGTCTTCCAGTTCACCCGCCCCTTGGGAGAAATGCCGCAGAGGTGGGCGCCGGTGAGGACGACGATTTCGCCGTCGATGAACACCGGGGCCGCGTAGCTGGCGGCGTCCTCCCCGGCCGTCCACGCCTCTTTGCCGGTGAGGCGGTCATACGCCTTCACGCCCTTGCTGGTCCCGGCCCCGCCCTGCACGATCACGAGTTTGTCCACGACCAACGGCGAGGCCGACACGCCGAAGCCCAAGTTATCTTTCTTCGGGTCTTTGAGCGTGTCGATCTTCCAGATCGGCTTGCCGGTGGCGGCCTCCCAGCAGGCCAACACGCCGGTGTTGCCGAACGTGTACACACGGTCGCCCGCGACGGTCGGCGTGGCCCGCGGCCCCAGCCCGAACAGCGGGGCGAACGCCGTCTTCTCGTAGGTCTGCTCCCACTTCTGGTCGCCGGTCTTCGGGTCGAAGGCCTGCACCTGCTCCGCGTCCTTGCCGGCGACCTTGGTGTGCAAGAACACCAGCCCCCCGGCCACGACGGGCGAACTGTTCCCCTCGCCGACCTTGACCGTCCAGAGCGGCTTGAGCGTCCCCGCCCACGGGGCGACCGTTTCCGAAGAAACGCCGTCCCGGTTCGGCCCGAGCCATTGCGGCCAATCGCCGGCCACGGCCGCGGACGCGGTGAGCACGAGTGCGATGAGGGATTTCATGGGTGTGTTCTCCGTAACGCGGGCGGGGGCCTTGTGGGAGATTGTAGGAAACGGGGGGGTGTCACGACGGGCTGGCCGCAAAGGCAACCTAACCCCCCGGCCCCCTTCCCTAAGAAGGAAGGGGGAACAAGAGCGGAGACATCGCCGCTTGATGCGAGAGCAACTGTTGGGCGAAGAACTTAAACCCGCTTGCTCCCCCTTCCTTTTAGGGAAGGGGGCCGGGGGGTTAGGTTGCCTTTCGCGGCGAGCGCGATTTCCGGCGCCCCCCCCGCGCTCCGCCTCCGCGTCGCGGCTAAACGATTCCCCTCGCTTTACTCCGCCCCCCGCCCGCGAAACTCGTCCGGCTCACGAACCAGATGACGCGGATCGTGTCGCGCGGCAACGCGAGCAGGCGGTGCATCAGGGGAGTACGAAGGCGGCCAGCCGGGTGAAATGGTCCTTGTAACTACAGTTGGCGTTTCGACGTGATGATCGTTCCCACGTCCGCCGCCGGGCTGCCCTACCTTCACGGCCGCCGGCAGGTTCGTGTGCCCGGACCTGGCGGCGAATTCCTAATCCAGAAAGGATGACGTTGACCGCCCGGCGCCCGCTCAGACGAGGTACTTGACAACGTTCCCGAACGGGAACGACTCGTGAGACAGATTCTCGGTGATGGTTTCCCCTTCAACCCCGTGATGGACGGTGAACGTGCTCAGGATGACCAGCCCTTGGCCCGTATCCGCCGTGCCGGCCAAGGTCAGCGTATCGACCCCGGCCCCTTCGATAATGGTCACGGCCCCGTGGAACGTGGTGGCTTGGGTCGTCCCGGCGGTCGTGTCAAAATTGATCGTGTCGATGCCCGCCCCGGTGGTCAGGGCGAACGTCCCGCCGAACACGGAGTCGTCAATCGACACTTGGTTGGCCCCGGCCCCCAGGTTGAACCTGGTCGCCCCGCTCACATCCAGATTGTTCAGCGACAGGAAATCGTCCCCGACGCCCGCGGTGACGGCGAAGGTCTTGCCTACCACCAAGCCGGTTTTGTTGTATTGCCTCCCGATATCGACGGTCTGCGGCCCGGTTCCCGTGATAGTCAGGTTGCCACGGATGACGACCGGGACGGACGTCTTGTACCCATCGAAATAGGTCGCGAACCGCCCGGCCCCGTGGTTCAGGGTCACGTTCCCCCGCACTTCCGTGTCCACTAACGCGTCAAAGGCCGACATGTCCCCGTCCAAGTATGACACCGTGACGCTTCCCCTGATCACGGACCGGGCGGCTGTGTTGGCGAAGTTGTAAATGGTAGTTCTGCCTGCGGTAACGCCGTCACCGTGCCCGTTGGCCACGGCCACGCTCCCGCCGACATTCATGTCCCCCATGAAGAAGACGTCCTGTCCCGTCCCGTTGGTGACGGTCACGTTACCAACGACGGCCGAGGTTCCCGCTGTGTTGCGGTGAATGAAGGTGAATGTGTCCCCACTGCCATTGCGGATTGAGAGGCCGCCGCCGACCGTCAGGTTGGCGAGATCGGTGGTGGCCGTCCCGCCGGTGTGGACCCCGTTGGTCACGGCGAAATTCTTCTTGACGGTCAGGTCGGTGGTGGACAAAGTGTTGGCCCCGTCCCCGCCGTTGACCGACAGGCTCCCGGCCAATTCGATGGGCACGGTGTTCCCGAACGTCACGGTGTCGTTCCCGGCCAACATGCGGATGTTGATGTTCTGGACGCCGCTCTTGGTGGCGAATGGCCCGGGGACGTTGTTGATGTCCCCGGTGGTCGACGTGAGGAAGAAGTGCGTCTTGTCGGCCGCGTCTCCTTGGATGGTCACGTCGTTCACCGCGTCGTCGCCGACGATGGTCAGCGTGTGCGAGGCGGCGGCGTAGGTCACGGTCAAGTTGGCCGGCACGTCCCGGCGGCCGAGGGGTTCCAAGTGCAAACGGCGGCTGCGGGACATGGGGGTGATCTCCACGGCCAGCGCACGAAGAATCGCCCAAAATGTTAAGATGGGCAATATGCATTTCGGTTGATGCGTTCAGGAATCACGGGAAAGCAAGGGTGTTT
>JAYTTY010000189.1:0-2190 GCA_043744795.1 Zavarzinella sp.
CCCCCCGGCCCCCGTCCCTAAGAAGGACGGGGGAGCGGGTGGGCATGAGTCGTTCGCCCAAAAGGTTGCCGTCGGATCATGCGGTGGCGCTTACCCGCTTGCTCCCCCTTCCTTTTTAGGGAAGGGGGCCGGGGGGTTAGGTTAGGTTTGGCAGGCAGGCGACCACCGCCCGTTTGTTATTTGGCGAACACCGAGGGAGACAATGAACACCCACCTACCGCTGATTGCTCTCGTCGTTCTGTTCGGCGCCGGCGTTGCCTACGCCCAGCCCCGCCCCAAGGCCAAGCCCCCGCTCGACGGCGCGAAGCTGCAAATTCCCGCCGTCACGCCGCTGCACGCCCCGGCGATGGCGTTCGTCGCCCTCGACGACCGTATGGCGGCCACGAAGTTGCGGCCGGCCGTCTCTGTGCCGGACTTGTGCCTGTACCGCTACCGCGTCGGCACCACGTCGCCGGAGTGCCAGAAGTTCGTCGATCAGGCGCTGGGGTACTTCTACTCCTACGTGTGGATCGAGGCGGCCCGCTCCGCGGAGACGGCCCTGAGGCACGACCCGAATTGCGCTTATGCGTGGCTGGTGTTGCACCGGGCGCTCGACAAGTGGGGCAAGGGGGACGCGACGGCCGCCTTGAAGAAGGCCCAAGAGTTGATGCCCAAGGCCCCGCACGGGGAACAACTGCTGATTACCGCGAAGTTGCAAGAGAAGGGCCTGCTCGGCGCGGCGGCCACGCCGGACGAGCGCAAGAAGGCGGCCGGCAAGACGCTCGACGACTTGTTGGTGATCTACGACGACGACGAGGAGGCGTGGTACGCCCACGCGGTCCTGTACGGCGGCATTCAGTCGGCGACGCCGGAGGCCGTCCCGTACCACAAGGCCCTGTTGCGGCTCAACCCGGCCCACCCCGGCTCCAATCACGAACTCGTCCACTTCTACGAAGGCACGCGGCGCCCCGCGCTCGGCTGGCCTTACGCAGAGGGGTACATCGCGTCGTCCCCCGGCGTCCCGCACGCCTTCCACATGCAGGCCCACTTGGCCACTCGGATCGGCAAGTGGGACAAGACCGCCGACCGCTCCGCGCGGGCCGTCGAACTGCAACGGGAGTATCACCGCGTGCAGGGCGTCCCCGTCGGCGACGACCACCAGTTCGCCCACCACTTGGAAACACTAATGTTCGCGCTGCTCCACGACGGCCGCTACGCCGAGGCCGAGGCCATCAAAAAGGAGTGCGACACGCACGGGTTCAAATTCCCGGTGACGTGGTACCGGCTGGCGGTCGGCCGGCGGAAGTGGGACGACGTGGAGAAGATCGTCGCCGACCAGCGCAAGACGGACAAGACGCAGGCCAGCTACATGGCCGCCCTCATGTACTTGGACCGCAGCGACACCGCCAAAGCCACCGCCGAGGTGGACGTGCTGCGGTTGGCCCAACAGAACAAGAAGGGGGACCGCCGGTTGGAGCAACGCCTGTGGGAAACCCAAGGGCGGCTGATGTGCCAGACCGGCTCCGGCGAGGCCGGCGTGAAACTGCTGAAGCGCACCGTGGACAAGACGAAGGACGACTACTTCCAACATGCGTGGGGCGGCGGGGCGTACTTCATGGAGTCGTGGGGCGCCGGGGCCTTGGAAGCCGGCCAGTGGGACGCGGCCGAGGAAGCCTTCTTGGAAGCGCTGGCCCACGACGCCGGCAGCGTCCGCGGCAGCTTGGGCATGCAGATCCTCTGCGAGAAGCAGGGCCGCACGGAGGAGGCGAAGCGGTTCGCCGCCGTCGCCCAACGACTCTGGGCCAAGGCCGACCCGAAGGACTTAACCGCCTTGCGGGACCAGATGGCGACGCGGGCCGGGAAGACCGCCACCGGCATCGCCTCGGCCGGCGGGGAATAGCGCCGCCGGCCGGCGGTCGTGTTGGGGTCCCGGCTTCAGCCGGTCTTGGGCGAACGAGCGGAACCACACGGGCAAACGGCCGGGTTCGGCTTTCGTTGGACTCCCGGCTTCAGCCGGTCTTGGGCAAACGAGCGGAACCACACGGGCAAACGGCCGGGTTCGGCTTTCGTTGGAGTCCCGGCTTCAGCCGGTCTTGGGCTAACGAGCGGAGCCACACGGGCAAGCGGCCGGGTTCGGCTTTCGTTGGAGTCCCGGCTTCAGCCGGTCTTCGCCGCGGACCGCCACCCCCGGCGCGACAGCCCTGACCACCG
>JAYTTY010000190.1:0-2189 GCA_043744795.1 Zavarzinella sp.
AAGCAAGTCGAGGGCAAGCGCGTCAGCATCTACAACCCCGGCGTGCAGGCCAAGCACCCGCTGCTCGGGTTGAAGTTCAAGAACACGACCGGCATGCCGTTGAGCCAAGGGCCGATCACCGTCATCGAAGGCTCGACTTACGCCGGGGACACCCGCGTTCTTGATTTGCAGCCGGACGAAGAGCGTCTGGTGAGCTACGCCATTGACCTCGGCACGGAAGTCTCGGCGAAGAACGGCAACGCGACCAGCAAGATCACCAGCGTCAAGGCGGTCAAGGGCCTCATCTACACGAACACGCTGTTCCGCGAAGAGAAGACCTACGACATCGCCAACCGCTCCACGACGGACCGCGTCGTGCTGATCGAACACCCGAACCGCAAAGGCCAGGGCTTCAAATTCGTCGGCAAGAACGTCCCGGCCGAAGAAGCCGCCGACGTGTACCGCTTCCAAGTCGAGGTCGGCTCGAAGAAGGACACGAGCTACTCGGTCCTTGAAGAGCGGGAGGCCGGCGCCACGGTCCAGCTCACGAACCAAGCCGACGACCAGATCCGCTACTTCATCAACCTGAAGGAGGCCCCGGCCGCGTTGAAGGCCCAACTGCAGGAGGCCCTCAAGATGAAGGCCGGCTGGGACACGCTGCGGGCGGACATCCAGACCGCCGACCGCCGCATCCAGACGATCACCGTGGACCAGAAGCGCCTGCGCGACAACCTGCGCGAGACGCCGAAGGAATCCCCGCTGTTCACGCGCTACCTGACGACGCTGGAGAACCAAGAGAAGGAAATGGAAGAGTTGCAGGTGAAGCTCAAGAAGCTGCACGGCGACGAGGCCACCGTGCGGACCAAGTACGACACCTACCTGGCCAACCTGTCAGCTGAATAAAAAAGGCGCTCACCACAAAGGCACGAAGGTTACACAAAGGAGTCCGAAGAAAGTTCTTCTTCCGTCTTCTTTGTGAGTCTTTGTGTGACCTTCGTGCCTTTGTGGTGAATGCCTTTTATTTCCGGCTCATCTTCCACAGTTCCGAGGTCATCTTCATCACGTACAAGTTGTCCCCCACGGGGTCGTACTCCAGCCACGTCAGGGCCGACCAGCCCTTCAACTCTTTCGGCAGCGGGATCGGCTTGCCCCAAGTGGCGCCGGCGTCCGTCGATTCGATCACGCCGGCCTTGGTGAGGACGAACATCGTCTTCGCGTCCTTGCCGAAGAGGGGGCCGTAGTTGCCGCCCTTCACGTCGCCGACCTTGTCCCACGTCACGCCCTTGTCGGCCGTCGTCAGGAGGGCGCCGTCCGCGAGCCAGTAGAGTTTGCCGGCGTGCCACTTGGGCAGCGCTTCCGCGGCGTAATCGCCGCACGGGGTCCACGTCTCGCCGCCGTCGGTGGTGCGCTTGAGGCCGGGCTTCGGCTTGTCCTTCGACTTCGCTTCCGACGCCACGGCCGTCTTGCCGTCGAACACCCACGCGGCGGCGAAGCCCTTGCCCTTCTCCTCGAACGTCTTGCCGCCGTCGCGGGACGCCAACAGCAGGCCGCCGGACTCGTGCTTCAGCGCGAGGATGAACCTTAGCGCCGGGTCCGTCCAGTCGGCGGCGAACCAATCAACGTGGCTTGACTTGGGATTCAGGACCGTCCACGCCTCCCCCTTGGCCGACCCTTCGAGGATCGGCGACCCGTACACCAGCGAGACGACCAACGTCCCGCCCGGCCCGGTCGGGTCGAAGACCATGCAGCCGGGCCACTCGGTGCGGCCCTTGAACGGCGTGGCGAACGGCTTCCACGTCTTGCCCGCGTCCTCGGAGCGGTACAGGCCCTTGTCGCTGACGTTCAGGTAGACGTGGCCCGTGGCCCGGTCCACGAGGACGCCGCACAGGCCGCCGTACCCGGCCTTCTCTTTTTTCGCCAAGTCGGCGGCGACGACCTCCCACTCGGCGGCGCGGGCCGGGCCGACGAGGGCGAGGGCCGAGAGCACAACAAACAAGCAACGGATCATAGTCACTCCTTCTTGGGCAGTCTTAAGCGGAAGAGCCCCCCCCCAACCCCCCCTTGCCAAGGGGGGGAGAAGAAAAGGCCGGCCGCCGGATGTGGCTTCCGCAAATTTGGGGTGGCTGGTTTTTCTCCCCCCCTTGGCACGGGGGGGCTGGGGGGGTCTCTTCCGCGAATTTGGGGTGGCTGGTTTTTCTCCCCCCCTTGGC
>JAYTTY010000191.1:0-8443 GCA_043744795.1 Zavarzinella sp.
CCACCCGGGGCCTCACGGCCCTCGGCTCACTCAAAATTATCTTTGTGCGTCCGCCAGCGGCCGGTAGCGGAACCACCACCAAGCGACCGCCCCCAGTAGCAGCACAATCACATACACGTCAAAAAGCGGGTCCCACTGCTCGCGGCCGGTGAAGCCTCTCGCGGCTTGCCGGTCCGAGTACACGCCGACGAACCACTGGGAGGCCATGCCGCCGACGACGCCAATGCCGTTCATCAAGCCGCACAGGGCGCCGACGTGCCGGCCGGACTGCATCACGGCCGTCGCCCACCAGTTCGGCAGCGAGATGTGCATGAAGCAGAACGACGCCCCCCACAGGCCGGCGAGGGCCATCGGGTCGTCCATGCGGATGCCGAAGAACAGGCACGCGGCCGAAATCGAGAAACAACTCATCCCCAAGTACCGCTTGGCGACGACCGCGTCCCCAACCCACCGCGGCAAGCGGTCGGCCAGCCAACCGCCGGTCAACATGCCGACCGCGGAGCCGGCCAAGACAATGGAGGCCAGCGTTCCCGTTTCGCTGTTGTTCAAGCCGCGAGCGGAGGAGAGGTACTTGGGGAACCACGAGTAGAAGAAGTACGTGTAGAACGACCCGAGCATCGCGAGGGCCATCAGCGTGAGGACGCCGCGGTTGGTGAACGCGATGCCCCACGGAATCGGGTCGTCGCAACTCTTCGGCGGCGGGGCGTCGTCCCGGATGACCGCCAACTCGGCTTCGCTGACGCTCGGGTGGTCGGCCGGATCTTCCCGGAACCACCACCAGAATCCAATGGCCCACGCCACGCCCAACAGGCCGAAGATGGGAAACGTCCACCGCCAGCCGACGGTGGCGATCAGGACGGCTGTTGCCACGGGGGATATGACCGCCCCGAACTGGGCGCAAGACAACATCACGCCCTGGACGCGGCCGCGCTCGCGAAACGGGAACCAAGCATCAATGACGCGGGCCGTGTTCGGGAACGCCCCCGCCTCCCCGGCCCCGAACAGGAACCGCACCAGCAGTAGCGGGATGAATCCGAAGCACGCCCCCGTGAGGGCGGTGAACACGGACCACCACAGGACGATGCGCGTGATGACGCCGCGCGACCCGAAGCGGTCGCCGAGGTGGCCGGTCGGGATTTCAAAGAGGCCGTAGGCCGCGAGAAAGGCCATCATCACGTAGCTCATCTGCGTGTTGGTCAGGTCCAACTCTTCTTGAATTGGCTTCACCGCTTGGGACATGCAGATGCGGTCGAGGTAGAGGATGCTGGACAGGCCGCACAGCCACAAGACCAGGACGAATCGGCCCCGCGTGACGGCCGGCGATACGGCGTCGGAACTCACGCGATCACGTCCTTCACCACGCGGCCGTGGACGTCGGTGAGGCGGAAGTCGCGGCCGGCGTAGCGGTAGGTCAGCTTCTCGTGGTCGAACCCGAGCAGGTGCAGCATCGTGGCGTGCAAGTCGTGGACGTGGACTTTGTTCTCGACGGCCTTGAAGCCGAACTCGTCCGTCGCCCCGATGGCCTGCCCGCCCTTGGCGCCGCCGCCGGCCAGCCAGCAGGTGAAGCCGTAGTGGTTGTGGTCCCGGCCGTTGAGGGCCGGCAGTTCGGCGACCGGCGTGCGGCCGAACTCGCCGCCCCACAATACGAGCGTGCTGTCGAACAGGCCCCGCCTCTTCAAGTCGGTGAGGAACGCGGCAATCGGCTTGTCCCAGTCGGTCGCCAGTTTCTTGTGCTGGGCTTCGAGGCCGTCGTGGTTGTCCCACGGCTGGCCGGCCCCGCTCCACAGTTGCACGAAGCGCACGCCGCGCTCGATCAGCCGGCGCGTGTAGAGGAGTTGTCGGCCGTGCGTCGTGTCGCCGTACAGTTCGCGGGTCTCCTTCGTCTCCTTGGTCAAATCGAACGCGTCCGTCGCCTCGGTCTGCATGCGGAAGGCCAATTCGAAAGTGCGGATGCGGGCCTCAAGTTGGGCGTCGGCCTTGCGGGCGGCGAGGTGGTCGGCGTTCAGGGCTTGCACCAAGTCGAGTTGCTCCCGCTGCCGAACCGCCGGCATGTCGGTGTTGCGGATGTTGGCAACCAGTTTTTGAACGTCCGTGTGCGCGGTGTCCAAGTACGTCCCCTGGTACATGCCGGGCAGAAACGACGACCGCCAGTTCTGCGTGGTGACGATGGGGAACCCGCCGGGGCACATGACGACAAAGCCCGGCAGGTTGCGATTCTCGCTGCCCAGTCCGTACGTGACCCACGACCCGAAACTCGGCCGGGGCAGGCGGCCGTCCCCGCAGTTCATCAGCATGAGGGACGGCTCGTGGTTCGGCACGTCCGCGTACATGGAGCGGATCACGCACAGGTCGTCCGCGTGCTCGGCCGTCTTGGCGAAGATATCGCTGATTTCGAGGCCGGACTTCCCGTACTTCTTGAACTTAAACGGCGACCGCATGGCCGCCCCGGTCTTACGCTCGGTGCGCAGGTTCGTCGTCGGCAGCGGCTTGCCGTGGTACTGGTCGAGGGCCGGCTTCGGGTCAAACGTGTCCACCTGCGACGGCCCGCCGTTCATGAACAGGTGGACGACGTGCTTGGCCTTCGCCGGGAAGTGCGGCTTCTTCGGGGCCAACGGGTCAATGTCCGGCGGGGCCGCCCGCGCGTCGTCGGCCAGCACGCCGGCCAGGGCCATCGTGCCGAGGCCGGTGCCGACGCGCGAGAGCAGTTGCCGGCGGGAAAAGGGGGTCATGAAGTCTCCGAGGCGGGGGACGCTTTTTGGTTTTCGTTGGAGTCCCAGCTTCAGCCGGTCTTCGTCGCCGGCTGTTGCCGAACGGGTGACGACCGCCACCGGGCTACAACATCGAAGACCGGCTGAAGCCGGGACTCCAACGAAAGCCAAAACTCACTACGCGCTTGATCCGATCTCTCGGCCAAGACGACTGATGGTTAAAATTCCTTCAATCCACAAAGCAAAATTCATTCGTGAGCAACAGTCCGTGCGCCAGGTCGAGCCAGCGGTCGGCCTCCGGCCCTTTGGCCACGAACGCGGTTAAGCGTTCTCGCTCGGGAGTGCTCGGCTTTCGAGAGAGTGTGGCGAGGAAGAGGTTGTCTAGTTTATCAGATGGCGACTTCGCGTCTTTCATTGGCGGCGAGTTGACCAACCGCTTCGCGGCGTCGCGGGAAAACGGGCCGTTCATCAAGTACAAGGCTTGCGGGGCCACGGTGGTCAGCGTCCGCTCGGTGCTGCTGGCGGCCGGGTTGGGCACGTCGAACGTGGCCAGTAGGCTGGGAAACTCAAGACGGTCGATATAGCCGTACACCGCCCGCCGGGTCTTGCCGGTGAATAGCGGGAATGACGGGCCGCCAATTGTCGCTTCTAAACTTCCGGAGACCGCGAGCATCGCGTCGTGCAGCGGTTCGAACTCCAAGCGCCGGCGAGTCTGCTTCCACAGCAGCCGATTTTCCGGGTCGGCCGCGAGGCCGTCGTCGCGGTCCGCGCTCGCTTGCCGGTACGTCGCGGAGGTGACGATCAGCTTGTGCAGTTTCTTGACGCTCCACCCGTTGGCCACGAATTCAGCGGCGAGCCAATCGAGCAGTTGCGGGTGCGTCGGCGGGTTGCCGCGGAGGCCGAAGTCGCCGGGGGTGTCCACGAGGCCGCGGACGAAGTGGTGCATCCATACCCGGTTGACGAACACGCGGGCCGTCAGCGGATTATCCTTCGAGGCGACGGCCTTGGCGAGTTCCAGCCGGCCGCTGCCGTCGGCGAACGGCTTGCGGTTCGCGTCGAGGACTTTCAGGAATTGCCGGGGGACTTGTTCCCCAAGGCGGTTTGGCGCCCCGCGGACAAAGACGCGCGGCTCGAACGGCCGCTCGGAATCCAGGAGGGCCATCGCCCGCGGCGGCCCCTTGGCGGCGTGCGACTCCACGTCCTTGATGAGCTTCTGATACTCCCCCTGCGTGGCCCGGTCCGGGAACAGTGAGAGGAAGCCCCAGTCCAACGCCATCGGGGCGTCGGCCGGGGAAGTCGGCCCATACAACGCGCCTCGCAAGGCTTCAAGATTTGGATCGGCGAGCGGGGCCTTGGCCCCCGCGTCCTTCCATGCCTTCTCGGCGCCGGCCAAGAGTTTTCCGTACCGCTCGGCGACTTCCTTCATCGCCTTCGGCGGCGTGGCGAAAGCCGCCTTCACTAACGGGTTGTCGGCGTCGGCGTGTTTCACGGCGGCGAATTGGGTTTCGGGCAACTCGGCGTAGCGGTGCCACGTGGCCCAAGCGGGGTCGTTGCGCTTCTTGGTCGCCTCCAGGAACGCGCGCCAGCGGACGATCATCGCCGGGTTGAGGTCGCCCTTGTCGGCGATCAGCATGAAGTCGTCGGCGATTGGCTGATTCCGGGCCGCGTGGGCGGCCAACAGGTAATCGCCGGCCCGCGCCCGCGCCTGCGTGACCAATTCGCGGTGCTTCTCAACGACGAAGTCGGTCAGCTTCTTTTCCTTGGCCGCGAGTTCGGCGGCGAACTTCTTGTAGTCCTCCGTGGCCGGCGGCGCACCCCACAGAGGCGGGACGGTCGGCTCCGTGCAACTCCGCAAGACGCCGTAGAGGGAGTAATAATCGGCCTGCGGCACCGGGTCGAACTTGTGGTCGTGGCAGCGGGCGCAGCTCACCGTCAGCCCCATCAGGCCGCGGGTGACGGCGTCGATGCGGTCGTCGATCATGTCGTGCGTGTTGCCCATGAAGTGGCCGCCGACGGTCAGAAACCCCAGGGCGGCCAGCGATTTTTGGTCGTCGAGCGCGAGCCGATCGGCCGCGATTTGCTCCATCAGGAAGCGGTCATACGGCAGGTCGCGGTTAAAGGCGCCGATCACGTAGTCCCGGTACGTCCACGCCCACGGGTACTGCTTGTCCTCGAAGAAGACATAGCCCTTGTTGTCCGCGTACCGCGCCACGTCCAGCCAGTGCCGGCCCCAGCGCTCGCCGTACTTGGGCGAGGCCAGCAAGCGGTCTATAAGCGTGTCGTAAGCGGTCGGCAACTTGTCCGCTTCGAACGCGGCGACCTCCGCGGGCGTCGGCGGCAGACCGTGCAAGTCGAAGGTCAGTCGGCGAATCAGTGTTCGGCGGTCGGCTTCGGGGGAGGGCGCCAACTTGGCGGCGGTCAACTTGTCGCGGATGAACGCATCGATCGGGTTGGAAGTAGGTGCGCCGGGAACGGCCGGCCGCTTGACCGGCTTGAACGCCCAGTGATCCGACCCCGGCGCTTTGCCGACGAGGGCGACTAGCGGTTTCGCCGCGGCCGGCCACGGCACGCCGAGGGAGACCCATTTCTCCAAGGCGGCAATCTCGGCGGACGACAACTTAGGGCCGTCCCGCGGCATCTTCAGCGCGCCGAAGTGTTTCACGGCCGCGATCAGCCGACTCTCGCCCGGCTTGCCGGGCATGACCACGGGGCCGTCCGTCCCGCCGGCGATCACGGCCGCCCGCGAGTCGAGGCGCAGCCCGCCTTTGGAGTTGGTCGCCCCGTGACAGCCGACGCACTTGTCCGCGAGGACCGGCCGAACGGACTTCTCGAAGAAGTCGTCGCTTGCCGGGTCAGCGAATGCCGGGGCCGCGAACGAGACGGCAAAAATGAGCGCGAGCGGAATCGCGCCGGCGGGTGGGAAAACCATTCCTCTACCTTCCACGATTCGCTGGCTAGATGCAAGAGTGTTTCCGCGGTCAAGTCCGAGTGTCCGAATGGTTTATTGCACTCGGGGTGTTGTCTGGTGGGACCGGCGTCCCGCCGGTCGGTCGGAAAGCAGACCGGCGGGACGCCGGTCCCACCTCCCCAACGGTGAGCGGTCATGAACCACGAGTCACTCACGCTTCAACAAGTGTAGTCGCAAGAGGTTCAGCGCCAGTTTGGCCGTGCGACTCTGAACCTCCTGCCGGGCGCCGGCCCAACTGAATTGCTGGAAACTCGTCCCTTCGGCCGTCGCCAAGGCCACGAACACGGTGCCGACGGGCGTGCCGTCTTCCCCACCGCTGGGGCCGGCGTAGCCGGTCGTGGCGAGGCCGTAATCGGCGCCGAACCGCTCTCGCACGCCCTTGGCCATCGCTTGGGCCACCTCGGCGCTGACGGCCGTGTGGGCAGTGATCAGGTCGGCGGACACGCCCAGTTGGGCCGTCTTCATCTCGTTCGTGTACACCACCACGCCGCCGCGCAGGGCGTTGCTGGCCCCCGGAACATGGGCGAGGCGGCTGGCGACCAAGCCGGCCGTCACGCTCTCGGCCGTCGCCACCGTTTCCCGGCGGGTGATGAGCCGTTGCACGACGACCTGTTGAAGTTCTTCGTCTTCCGCGCCGAAGACCAGTTCGCCCAGCCGTTCGCGGATCGTCGCCTCCACGGGGGTGATTTGCGCCTCGGCCTCGGCGAGCGACAGCGCCCGCGCGAGGATGCGCAGTGAGATGACGGCGTCGCTGACGGTGATGCCCACTTCGGGGACGTGCCCGCGCTTTGTCAGGTCGAGCAGCTTTTCCTCGACGGCCGACTCGCCCAGCCCAAACGTGTTGATCTTCCGCTGGATGAACACGCCACCGCCGAAGCCCATCGCCTCCAGCCGGGGTTTCACTTGCTTATCGAACATCACCCGCATTTCGGATGGCACGCCGGGCATGGCGGCCATTACGCATCCACCAACCTCAAGCCACACGCCGGGGGCCGTGCCGCACTCGTTGCGGATGGCGACGCCCCCCGCGGGGATGAGCGCTTGAACGCGGTTACGGTCCGGCATCACGCGCCGCCGCTGGGTGAACATCGCCTGAATGTGGGCCAGTGAGTCGGCGTCTTCGTGCAGAGGCACGCCGGCGACGGCGCCCATTACCTCGCGCGTCAGGTCGTCTTGCGTCGGCCCCAGCCCGCCCGTACTGAGGACGATGTCCGCGCGCCCGCTGGCGGCCTTGAAGACGGCGACGTTGTCCGCCAAGTCGTCGGCCACGGTCGTGTGAAAGCCGACGGGGATGCCCATTTCCGCGAGGCGGCGACTCAGCCACTGGGCGTTCGTGTCCAGGTTCTGGCCGCTGGTGATCTCACTGCCGATGGAGATGATTTCTGCTTTCATGAATGCTCCTCGCCTCTGATTTTATGGCCGCGGCATTTTCGCCGGAAGTTTCACCCCATTTTCGGCCGATGGAGTCCTTCCGAACGAGGTTCGAGTCGCGGACGGGAGTTGCCGTGAGACCTGCGAAGATGGCTTTACTGTGGGCGGTTGGCGTGGCCGGGGGACTGGGCGCCCAAGCCCCCGACGCGCCGCAAACGCTGCCGCCCACGGTGATCGGCGTCCCCCGCGCGGAACCCCCTGCCTCGCTGCCCGTGCCGGTCATCCGCAACGGGGCGCCGCCGAAATCCGTCGAGCAAGTTGAACGATTCGACCCGGCCGCGCTGACAGTCACGAAGTCCGACGGCCGCTACACACTCACGGCCGACAAGGTGACGCTGCGCGACTTCGGGTTTGACCGCGCCTCAGCCGACGAGACGCGGCGCGTCATGCAGGAACTCGGCGTGAACGAGGCGGTTTCCGTCCCCGGCTCTCGGCCGCCGTTCCAAGTGTGGCTGCGGGACGGCAAGCCGTCCGCGAACACCGTGGCCCGGCAAGTGTTCCTCCCCGTGACGGCCGCGACGGTGCGGGCCGAGGCCGTTGGCGGCGTGTGGGTCGTCACGGACGGGGCGCGCGGCTTCTTCGACTTCGGGACCGACGCGGAATCGGCCAAGGTGGCGGCCGCGGTGCTGACCAAGCACGGGTTCAACCAGATGGGGATGATCGGCAGCCCCCGCCCTGTCGTGCTGTATCCCCTCTTCGACCGCTGGGCCGCCCAGCGGGCCAAACTCCAGCCCGCCATGTCGCCGTCCCCGCTCGGGGTCTTGGACGACGTGGCCCAGAAAAACCTGATCCTGCCGGGCAACGTGCCGGCCGGGCCGAAGACGCCGCTGGACCCGGCTCAACTACAGGTCGTGAGGGGCAAGACCGGGGAATGGGCGGTGATGCACAACGACGAACTCCTGGGCCGCTTCGGCAGCGCCGAGTTCGCGGCCCGCGGCGCGCTCAAGGCGATGCAGGACGCCAAAGTGAACCAAGTCGTGCGGGTCGGCGCCAAGGGCGTGCCGATCTTTTTCGCGGACGGCCAACCGATGCACAGCCGGCCGCTGGGCGGGACCAACGTGACGTTCCGGCCGGACCGGCTCAAGGTTCAACAAGTGCGCGGCAGTTGGTGGCTGGCCGAAGAAAATCGCCCCTTGCTCGAAGGCGGGACCAAGGCCGACGCAGAGCTGTTGCTGAAGACGATCCAGCACTTGCACCTGACGATGAGCAGTCAGTTCGGCTTCGCGGAAACGGGCGAGATCCGCTTTCTGACGGTGGGGTATTAAGAGCGTGCGTAACCAATGAGCCGGGCGTGAGCATCGTCGCATTTCGCTCCGCGAAAAGTCTGGCCTTCCCC
>JAYTTY010000192.1:0-30479 GCA_043744795.1 Zavarzinella sp.
AGCGCGCGACGGCCGCCCAGGAATTGGCCCCGCCCAACACGGCGCAAATCGCCGTGACAATAATCTCGTCAAGGCGATGAGCCTTGTTGTGATTGTCGAGTCGGAAATCCGGACAATCATGAAACAACCACAACAGCCGCTCCAGCGCGGACGCCGACTCCGGTATGACTAATGTGTCCGATGTCGGCGTCATGCCTGCTCTCGCTGGTCTGTGAATCGTGGCTGCCGCTCAGGGTATCAACTTTGACGCTCACCGCCCGAAGGCGTTGCCCAGACCGCCCAAGTCGCCTGTTTCAGTGCGTAGACCCTGGGCCCGGCTGTCATTGAGAAGGGGTGAAGACACAGGCAACACCGGGGGAGATTTCCGATGACTCGCTTACTGGCTGCCGTGCTGCTCGTTTTCTCGGCCGCGACGGCCGCCACGGCCGCCGACGCCACAAAGACGTGGGAAGGGACGTGGGACAACAAGAAGACCGGCTCGAAGGGGACGCTCAAGTGCGTCGCCACCAAGGGCAAGGACGGCGCGTGGACCGCGACGTTCTCGGGACTGTTCCTCACCGAAAAGTTTTCCTCCGACGTGACGTTCGCCGAGAAGCCGGGCAAGGCCGGGTCCGCCCTGTCGGGGGCGGCGGACATCCGCAACCGCAAGTTCGAGTGGACCGGCGCCCTCAAGGGTGACACGCTGACCGGCAGTTACAAGGGAAGCGGCGGCTGGTACGGCGATTTTGTGTTGAAGGAAGCGAAGGGGAAGTGAAGTCGGCTATTCGCCGAAGCGGCGCGACCGCCAGAAACTCCGGCGCCTGTTGTGGGCGACGGCGGAGATCCAAATGCAGGCGGCGCGGTCGGCGTAGATGATCGTGTACGAAAATCGGCGGAACGGGCAGAATCTCAGGTCACGGATTTCGATGGCGTACAGGCGCGGATTGGCGACGATTCGGTCCACGGCTTCGTCAAAGGCCAGACGGAATTCACGTCCCAGTCCGTCTTGTTGGGAGTCCAAGTAGTCGGCGGCTTCGGCCAAATCCGCCGCGACGCCGGAATGGAGTTCGACGGGCGTCACGGGTACTTCTCGCGGAGTTGACGCCGGACTTCTTCGAGAGGAATGCCCTTCTCCTTGCCGGAATCAATTTCCTCCATGCGGCGAACGGCCTCAGCCCGCCATTCGGCCGATACGCCGGCTTCGTAAGCGTCCAAGGATTCCAAGAGGAAGTCGGCCAAGTCAGCCCGGTCCTCATCGCTGAGTTCACTGGCTGACCGTTTCATTTGCGCGAGTGTCATGGCGTCCTCCGTTTGTGCCATCTTAACTGAACTCCCGTCCGCGAGCCAGAGCGGCAAACCGAACCACGTCACTTCTTCCCCTGCTCCCGCTTCACCGCGTGGATCACTTGGTCCAGCTTGTTCAAAAAGTTGGAGCGGTCCTTGGCGGTCATGGGGGACGGGCCGCCGGTCACGTCGCCGGATTGGCGCAGTTCGTTCATCAGTTCCCGCATGGCGAGGGCGGCGCCGATGTCGTTTTCGGTGAAGGGGACGCCGCGCGGGTCCAACACCTTTGCCCCCTTGGCCAGCGCGCGGGCGGCGAGCGGGATGTCGGCCGTGACGACGATGTCGCCGGGGCCGCACTGCTCGGCGATCCAGTCGTCGGCGCCGTCGAAGCCCGGCTTCTGCACGGCGGTGACGCGGCCGCCCGGCGGGACGCGCATCACCGAGTTGGCGACGACGACCACCGGCATGGCAAACCGTTCCGTCACCCGGTAAATCTCGTCCTTCACCGGGCAGGCGTCGGCATCGACATAGAGGGTCAGCATTCCCGGCACCCTTGCTCGTAAAGGTGTCGCGCGGCCCGGCCGCTGATGACGCCGGTCTTCAGCAACTCGGCGGCGATCAGTTCCACCGCCCGCCAGCAGCCGTCGTCGGCCAATAGGTTTTCGGTCTTGCCCAGCATCCGGCGTTCAAAGCGTGCGATTTGCCGTTCGCCCACCCGTTGCAGGGCCAAGTCGCGCACCAGTCGCAAGTCGCGCATGGCGCCGCCGCGGTCGTACACGCCGGTGTGCCGGGCCTCGGCCGCCAGCCCGGCGAGGGCGATTAACGCTTCCCGCTCAACGAGGTCATCGCACCCGCGGCTCACGCCTTTTTGGAACTTGCACATGCCCAAGAATTGCTTGCTCGGGACGATGCTCACCTGGTGGATGGGCCGGTCCAGCGCCAAGGCGACGACGGCGTGCCCCGCCTCGTGGTACGCGGTGGCGACAGCCAAAGGGTCGGGGGGTTGCATCGAGTTATTGTAACAGGCGCGTGAGGGTTTCGACCCCCCCCGCCCCCCCTTGCCAAGGGGGGGGAGAAGAAGAAGCAGGCGGCCGATAGAATACGGGGACACCCCTCCTCTCAGAGAGTCCCGCCGGTGACCGACCGCACCCAAGTCGTTGAGAAGCTCGGCGAAATCCTTCGCGCCCACACCGAAGTGGACACGTCCACGCTGACCGAGGCGAGCCAAATCCGCGCCGACCTCGGCCTCGACTCCGTGGACCTCGTGGACGTGGTCATGCGGATCGAGGAGGCGTACAAGATCCGCCTCACCCATCAGGATTTGGAAAAAGTGGAAGCCATCGCCGACTTGGTGACGCTCATCATCGGCAAGGCGGCCACGCAGGCGGCGTGACCCGCCCCGCCAAAACCGCGTCACATCATCGCCTTGCGAATCTCTTCCAAGACGCTCCCCATCGGGATGCGGCGCTGTTGCAGCGTGTCGCGGTCGCGGATGGTCACCGTGTCGTCCTTGGTGGTGTCGCCGTCGATGGTGAGGCAGAACGGGGTGCCGATCTCGTCCTGGCGGCGGTAACGCCGGCCGATGGCGCCCCCGTCGTCGTACTCGACTTTGAAGTGCTTCTTCAATTCGCGGTACAGCGCCTCGGCCTTCTCCGGCATGCCGTCCTTCTTCACCAGCGGCAGGATGGCGGCCTTCACCGGGGCCAGCCGCGGGTGGAACTTCATCACGAGCCGTTCTTCCATGTTCCCCTTGGCGTCCGGCTGTTTGTCCTCGCTGTACGCCTCGCACAGCACGGCCAGCGTGAAGCGGTCGGCCCCGGCCGACGGCTCGATGACGTGCGGCGTGTACTGGTACTTGGCGACCTGATCCGCGGGCGGGTTAGTCTTCAGCCATTCCTTGAAGCTATTCGTGGCCCGGCCGGCGGCGTCGGCGGTCCAGGCGGCCTCGTCGAAGTACGTCAGGTCTTTGCCGCTCTTGGTCATGTGGGCCGTCAGGTCGAACGCCCCGCGGTGGGCGACGCCCTCGAGTTCCTGCGGTTCCTCGGAGAACGGGAACATGTACTCGATGTCCGTCGTCCCGATGGAGTAGTGGGCCAACTCCTCCTTGCCCTGCTCCCGCGGCACGAGGTTGTCCGACTTGATGCCGAGCGTGCTGTACCACTTCTTGCGCAGGTCGCGCCAGTACTCGTACCACTTCATCGACTCGGTCGGGTTGCAGAAGAACTCGATCTCCATCTGCTCGAATTCACGACTGCGGAAGATGTAGTTCCGCGGGTTAATCTCGTTACGGAACGCCTTGCCGATTTGAGCGATACCGAACGGCAGTTTCACCCGCGAGCTATCAAGGACGTTGCGGAAGTTGACGAAGATGCCTTGGGCCGTTTCCGGACGCAAGTACGCCAGATTCTCCTCGGACTTGATTGGGCCGGTGTGCGTTTCGTTCATCAGATTAAACGCACGCGGTTCAGTGAGAGTACCTGCTTTGGTTGCGTCTGGAGCGAATGTCTTTGCTCTAATCTCCGGATCATAGATGGCTGGCTGCCCTACAGGAAGACTTGATGAGCGACGTCGTGAAGCTGCCCAAGTGAAACCGGAAGGAATTTGATTCTGCTTCTGAAAATCCTGAAGCCGTTTCTTGTGCGGGCCGATCAACTCTTGGTCTGACATTGCCATTTGCATCTGAACCGGACTGTCCAGCGATCCCCTATAGACACTCGCCAAGAATAGTTCTCGTACTGTATGTTCGTTGCCGTCCTGATCGATCAACACAGGGTTCCAGACAACCATGTGGTCAGCTCGATACCGCCCATTCGTTTCCTTGCAATCCACCATCGGGTCGGAGAATCCGCCGACGTGCCCACTGGCCTCCCACACCTTGGGGTTCATGATGATGGCGCAGTCCAGCCCCACCATCGTGATCTCTTGGCCGTCGGGGCCGGGCGGGGGGTTGCGGACCATGTCCTGCCACCAGGCGTCCTTGATGTTCTTCTTGAGTTCGACGCCGAGCGGGCCGTAGTCCCAGAACCCGTTGATGCCGCCGTAGATCTCGCTCGACTGGAAGATGAAGCCGCGCCGGCGGCACAGGGAGACGAGCTTTTCCATATCCAACTTGGCGGCCATCGACGGGTCCTTTCGCGTCTTCAAGGGAACGGACATCTTAGGAATTCGGAATGCGGAGTCCGGAATGCGGTATGGAAGAGAAGACGCGGCGGGGGGTTCGCGTAAAATGGGGGTGTCCACCCGGAGACCCGAGACGATGTTTCAAGTGACGCGCGAGTTCGAATTCTGCTTCGGCCACCGCCTGAGCGACTACGACGGCAAGTGCTTCAACCTGCATGGCCACAACGGCAAGGCGTGCGTGACCCTGGCCGGCGACCGCCTCAACCCGCTCGGCATGGTCGTGGACTTCGTGGAGATGAAGCGCGTCATCGGCGCCTGGATCGACGCCACGCTCGACCACACCCTGCTGCTGTACAAGGGCGACCCGCTGGTGAAGACGCTGCAAGCCGCCGGCGAAAAGGTGTTGCCGTTGGACACGAACCCGACCACGGAGAACATGGCCAAGCTCATTTACGACTTCTGCGCCTCGAAGAACCTGCCGGTGGAGTCGGTGACAATGTGGGAGACGGCCTACTCGTCCGCGACGTACCGGGGTGAAGCGGCCTGATACACTTAACGGGGAAGCGGAGGGGAGTCATGGCCGCCGTTGTCACATCGTCCGTCGTCAAAACGCCCGGCGTGTGCGGCGGGGACGCCCGCGTCGCCGACACCCGCATCCCCGTCTGGCTGCTCGTCCTCAAGCGCACGCACGGCCAGACGGACGCGGACGTTCTCGCCGCGTATCCGACGCTGACGCGGGCCGACTTAGACGCCGTCTGGGACTATTACCGGGACCACACGCTGGAAGTCGAACAGACGATCTGGCTGGCCGACATCGCCACGAACGTGCCCGCCGGCTCCCCGCCGCCGGCGTGGGTTTTGGTCGCCGGCCGCCTGCTCGGGCTGGCCGACGACGAGGTCGCGCAAGCGTTTGATCCGCCGGCGACGCCCGCCCAGTTGGCGGCGGCGTGGCGGGAGTACCGGGCCGACCCGGCCCAAATTTCGCGGCGGATCGCCAACCTCCGGCTCGCCGGGTGACGCATGGCGCGGCTACTGGCTGACGAACAATTTCCACGCCCAGCCGTCCGAGACCTTTGGGCGCGCGGCCACGACATTGAAACCGTCCAAAGCGCCGGTCTGACCGGGGCGGCGGATCAAGACGTGTTGGCCGCCGCGACCGCGGACGGGCGGGCCGTCCTGACTCAGGACCGGGATTTCATCAAGTTACACAAGCGTGGCGCCGTCCACGCCGGCGTCGTGTTCGCCAGCGAAGACCAAGACTTCGACGCCCTCGCCGCCCGTGTTCACGCCGTTTTGACGGTTACGGCTGACCTCGCCGGCGTGCTCATTCGCGTTTACCGCCCCGATATGCCATGAGCGCCGGGTGACGTTTCACAACCCCTCGTCGCCACTTCACGGATATCAGTTCATTTCTCACCCGTGCGGGTTCAGCGTCACGGCCGTCCCGTAGGCCAGCACTTCGGTCGCCCCTTGCATGAACTCCGTGGCGTCGTAGCGCATGCCGATGATGGCGTCGGCGCCGACCTCGCGGGCCTGCTTCGCCATGCGCTTGAAGGCGTCTTGGCGGGCGGCTTCGCACACTTCGGCATACGCCTCCACGTTGCCGCCCATGATGCTCCGAAACGCCCCGCGGATGCCCTGCGAAATCGAGGCGGCGCGCACCACGATGCCGCGGACGATGCCGAGGTACTCGTGAATCTCGTGCCCTTGCACCTCGTTGCCCGTCGTGACGATCAGTTTCGGCGTGGACGTCGGCTTTTGCTCGGCCATGTCGCGTGTCTCCCGTGAATGTGAAATCCGAGTCATGTTACAAATCGCCGCGGGCGGCGGGCGAAATACCGAGTGCGATAACAATACAATATCGATTCGATATCCACTGAGGTTCCTATGAACGAGCGCATTGTTCGGTTGCTTCCCGGCCTGCCGATGATCCCCGTGTTCTTGCTGGTCATCCCGGCGGCCGTGGTGGGCTGCATCGTGCTGGCCGTGACCATGCAGAATTTTTGGCCGTGGGGGACGCCCATCATCTTGCTCGTGCCGGGGTGGCTGATCGGCATGATCGGGTTCAAGATCGTCAACCCGAACGAGGCCCGCGTCATCCAGTTGTTCGGCCGCTACATCGGAACCTTGAAAGACCCTGGGCTTTACTACGGCAACCCGTTCTACCGGGCGCAGCGCGTGACCATGCGGGTGCAGACGTTCGAGACCGGGCAGACCAAGTCCCCGGAACTCAAGGACGCCCAAGGGAAGGTGACGCAGACTTCGCACACGGCCCGCCGGCCGAGCAAGGTGAACGACAAGGACGGCACCCCCATCGAGATCGCGGCCATTATCGTGTGGCGGGTGGTCAACACGGCCGAGGCCGTCTTCGTGGTGGACGACGTGGAAGACTTCGTCCACATGCAGTCCGAGGCGGCCCTGCGCGGGCTGGCCAGCCACTACAGCTACGACGCCGAGGACGGGCAGTTCTCCCTGCGCGGCCACATCGACGAGGTGTGCGCCCAGTTGAAGACGCAAGTGCAGGAGCGGGTGAAGCAGGCCGGGGTCGTGATCGAGGAGGCCCGCATTAGCACGCTGGCCTACGCCCCGGAAATCGCCTCCGCGATGCTGCAGCGCCAGCAGGCCGGCGCCGTCATCGCCGCCCGCTCCCGCATCGTCGAGGGGGCGGTCGGGATGGTGGAGCACGCCTTGGAAATGTTGAGCGCCAAGAAGATCGTCGAGTTCGACGGCGACCGCAAGGCGGCGATGGTGAGCAACCTGCTCATCGTTCTGTGCGGCCACGCCGTCCCACAACCCGTGATGAACACGGGGACGATTTATCAGTGAACGATGACCAATGACCACTTTCAGAAGTGAGCCGAGGGCCGTAAGGCCCCGGGTGGGCTTCAGCACATCACCCGGGGCCTTACGGCCCTCGGCTCACTTCTGAAAGTGGTCATTGGTCATTTCCACTTGCCGCCCCGCCTCCTTCATGGACCCCAACGTTATGCCCGACCGCAAAGCCTTTCTCCTGCGGATCGACCCGGCGGCGCTGGCGGCGGTCCAGCGCTGGGCCGACGCCGACCTTCGCAGTCTGAACGGCCAGATTGAGTTCCTGCTCCGCAAGGCCCTGCGAGACGCGGGGCGGGACCGGGCGGCGGCCGACAAGAAGCCGGACGCGACGGCCGGGGAATAATCCGGTTCATTTCCCCCCGCCCACCGTGTACTCTAACAGTCGGCCCGCCTCTCTCCGTCCGTTGGGGAAACTCTCCATGCTGGTTCGCTCGCTGCTCGTGCTGACGGCCCTTCCCGCCGCCGTGTTCTCGGCCCCGAAAATCGACTACGACCGCGACGTGCGGCCGATCCTCTCGGACAAGTGCTACGCCTGCCACGGCCCGGACGAGAAGCAGCGCAAGGCCAAGCTGCGGCTGGACACCCGCGCCGGCGCCGTGGCCGTGCTGGACGTGAAGAAGCCCGGCGAGAGCGAACTCATCAAGCGGTTGGTGACGACGGACAAGATGGAACACATGCCCCCGGCGATCACGGGCAAGACCGTGACGCCCGCCCAGGTGGAGACGCTTCGCCAGTGGGTCGCCGAGGGGGCCGAGTTCCAGGGACACTGGGCGTTCATCGCCCCGAAACGGCCGGCGCCGCCGACCGCCGGGGACGGCTGGGCGATCAACCCGATTGACCGCTTCACGGCCGCCCGAATGGCGAAAGAGAACGTAAAACCCGCCGCGGAGGCGGACAAGCACACGCTGATCCGCCGGGTGACGCTCGACCTGACCGGCCTGCCGCCGACGCTCAAGGAGATTGACGACTTCCTCGCCGACAAGTCGCCCGACGCCTATGGCAAAGTGGTGGACCGGCTGATGGGGAGCGTCCGCTACGGCGAGCGCATGGCGTTGGACTGGCTCGACGCGGCCCGGTACGCGGACACCAACGGCTACCACATCGACAACGGCCGGGACATGACGCGCTGGCGCGAGTGGGTGATCGACGCCTTCTTCAAAAACAAGCCCTACGACCAGTTCACCGTCGAACAAATTGCCGGCGACCTGCTGCCGAACGCCACCGTGGACCAGAAGATCGCCAGCGGCTTCAACCGCAACCACATGACGAACTTCGAAGGCGGCGCCATCCCCGAGGAGTACCGCACCGCCTACATCGTGGACCGCGTCAACACCACGTCCACCGTCTGGCTCGGCCTCACTTATGCCTGCTGCCAGTGCCACGACCACAAGTTCGACCCGCTGTCGCAGAAGGAGTTTTACCAGTTCTACGCCTTCTTCAACAACGTCCCCGAGAACGGCCTGGACGGCAACCGCGGCAACTCCGTCCCGCTGCTCAAAGTCCCGTCGAAGACCCAAGGCGCCAAGATCGCCGCGTGGAAGAAAGAGATCGCCGACCTGGAAGCGACGGCCGCCGCCCCCGACGCGGAAGTGACGGCCGCCCAAGCCGCGTGGGAGAAGAACCCCGGCACGGCCAAGACCACTTGGAAGCCGCTGACACTCGACAAACTGAAAGGCAAGAACGGGACGACGTTCACCACGACGGCCGACGGCGTCTCCGTCGCCGGCGGCCCGACCCCCGCGCAAGAGGTGTACACGTTCACGGTCAAGCCGACCGCAGCCACGACCGCCTTCCGGCTGGAAGTATTGCCGGACGAGACGCAATCCGGCAAGGGGCCGGGGCGGTCGAGCAACGGCAACTTCGTGATGACCGGCTTCAAGGTGACCGTCGGCCCGACGCCGGCGAAGCTGCGCTCGGCCTCCGCGGACTTCAGTCAGAAGGAGGGGGCCTACGACGTGAAGAACCTCCTGCAAGCCAACGGCCCCGGCTGGGCGATCCACCCGCAGGTCGGCCAACCGCACCACGCGATTCTGGAACTGGCCGAGGCCGTCCCGGCCGGCAAGGAGGTCACGGTTCAACTTCAGTTCGACTCGATGTTCGCCGGCCACCAGTTCAGCCGCTTCCGGCTGCACGCCACGGACTCGGCGACGCCGCACGACGGCAACCCGCTGCCGGCCGCCATCGACGCCATCCTGAAAGCCGACCCGGCCAAGCGCACGCCGGCCCAGACCCAAGCGCTGACGGCCCACTACCGCCAACACGTCTCCCCGGCGATCCGAAAGCTCACCGCCCAAATCGCCGACTTGCGAAAGTCGATCACCGCGGAAGAAGCATCGACGCAGGACGCGATGGTGATGCAGGAGATGCCGACGCCGCGCGACACGCACATCCTGACGCGCGGCGAGTACGACAAGAAGGGGGCGAAAGTCACCGCCGGCACGCCGGCCGTGCTGCCGCCGATGCCGAAGGACGCCCCGAACAACCGCCTCGGGCTGGCCAACTGGCTCGTCGCCCCGGAGAACCCGCTGACGGCCCGCGTGACGGTCAACCGCTACTGGCAACTCTTCTTCGGCATGGGCTTGGTGAAGTCCACGGAGGACTTCGGCACGCAGGGGGAATACCCCTCGCACCCCGAGTTACTGGACTGGCTTGCCGTCGAGTTCCGCGAGGGCGGCTGGGACTTGCGGAAGTTGGCGAAGCTGATCGTCACGTCGGCGACGTACCGGCAATCCTCGGCCGTCACGCCGGACCTGTTCGGCAAAGACCCGGAGAACCGCCTGCTGGCCCGCGGCCCGCGCTTCCGCTTGCAGGCCGAGTTCCTGCGCGACCAAGCCTTGGCCCTCAGCGGCCTGCTGAACGGCGAAGTCGGCGGCAAGAGCGTCTCCCCGTACCAGCCCGCCGGCCTGTGGGAAGAGCTGATGTCCCGCGCCGACGGGGCGAACTGGACGGCCCAGACCTACACGCAGAGCCACGGCAAAGACCTGTACCGCCGCACGATGTACACGTTCTGGAAGCGCACCTGCCCGCCGCCGACCTTGGCCGCGCTGGACGCCCCGGACCGCGAGACGTGCGTCGTCCGCCGGTCCCGCACCAACACGCCGCTGCAAGCCCTCGTGATGATGAACGACCCGACGTATGTGGAGGCCGCCCGCAAGTTCGCCGAGCGCATCCTGGCGGAGGGGGGCGCCAGCGACGCCGACCGCGTCGCCTACGGCTTCCGCCTGGCGACCGGCCGCCCGATCCAAGACCGCGAAGCCGCCGTGCTGGCGAAAGCCTTGGGGCGACAAAAGCACCGGTTCCAGAACGACGAGAAGGCGGCCGTGAAGCTGTTGAGCGTCGGCGAGTCCCCGCGGACGGACAAAGCGCCGGCCACGGAGCTGGCCGCGTGGGCGATGCTGGCGAATGCCCTGCTGAATTTGGACGAGGTGTTGACGCGGAATTAGAGCGGCGTGCCCATTGATATTTCATTGGGCGTTGCAAGCGATGAGCAGGGTTGTGGACGATGGAGCAATTTGTTTGGTTTTTCGGTCCAACGGACCGCTTAACATAGCCCAGCCCGCAAGGGCTGGGTCAACCGCCTGCCACTGGTCGCGGTCTGAAGGACCGCTTATCTTTGATTTCAGTTGGTACGCCAACCCAGCCCTTGCGGACTGGGCTATGTTAATCGGTCCGTTGGACCGAAAATCCGTCGAGGCCGCTACGGCGTTCCAAACTCCTCTGTACGCGCCGTGTTTCAGAAGCCCAAGCTCTTCAACATCGTCGTGGCCACGAGGCGATTTCCGGCGTCGTTGAGGTGGACGCGGTCGCCGGTGAGGACGCCGGATTCTTTCTTGTCCGTGTTGTGCGCGGCGAGGTGATCGACGAACGCCTTGCGGAGGTCGCACAGGGGCAGGTTGAGGTCCTTGGCGACCTTGCGGCTAATGTCGGCGTACTCGTCGAGTTTCTTGTCCAACTTATTGGCGCCGGCGGGGAGTTCGCCGATGACCGTCGGCGTACACACGATCACCCGCCCGCCGGCCGCGGTGATTTTGCCGATCACTTCCTTCAATCCCGCTTCAAAGGCTTCCGGGCTGGTGCCCTTCTTCGGGTCGGTTTCGCCGTGCCACACGTCATTGATGCCGATGTAGATGAAGACGACGGCCGGCTTCCGGTCGATCACGTGCTTATCGACCCGGCGTTGCAGGTCCGGGACTTTGTTGCCGCTGACGCCGGCCCCGACGCACTCGACGGCCAAGTCCTTGTGCTTGTCCGCGAGTTCGTTGCGGATGACTTGGATGTACCCCTTGCCGCCGTTGCCGCCCTCGGTGATCGAGTCGCCGAGGAAGACGATCTTGTCTCCTTTTTTGAGCGTCACCGGAGTCGGGTCGGCAAAAATGGCCGGGGCGACGCCGACCGTCGCGACGGCGGCCAAGACGAGGTGGGAAAGGCGCGGCATGGAGAGTCTCCGAGAGTCGTTCCGGGCGAAGGGTTAGCATGCCGCCGGCGGCGGCCGATGGCCAGTGGGGGGCGGCTTCCGAGAGATCAGTTCAACAACGGCCTCAGCTCTTCGAGTGAAGACGCCTTTTTCGAGGACGCCAGGAGTGCGGCCAGCATGCTGATGTCGGTCACATGGGCGAGTTGATCGGCAAAGGCCAACCCCGCTTCGCCGAACTTGACTTCCAGAACGGCGCTGATGGCGGTCAGTAACCCCTCCACTTTCCCCTCCACTTTCCCCTTTTTTTCACCCATTTCAAACCACGTCGCGCTCATGGCCTTCGCCTCCCGGTAGCTTGCTCGGTTCAGAATTTCTTCCAGCGCCCGCTCCTCCCCGTCAGCCGTACCGTTCCAACAAGAACTCCGCGGCCGCCGCGCACGCCCCCGGCTTGGCCACGTCGTCGCAGAGTTTGGCCAGCTTCGCCCGCACGGCGGCCAACTGTTCCGGGTGGGTCAGCCAGTTCGCGACGCGGGCGGCGACGCGGGACGACGGGTCGCGGTCGGTCAGGAACTCCGGGTACAGTTCCTCGCCGGCCAACAGGTTCACCAGCGTGATGAACGGCACCTTCTTTACAAATCGGCCGATTCGCATTTCGAGCCGCGACACGCGGTACACAATGGCGGCCGGCGTGCGGCGCCACATCAGTTCCAAGCTCACCGACCCGGACACCGAGACGCAGCACGCGGCCAGTTCGATAATCTCCGGCGTCCGGCCGACGTGGACGGCGGCCGAGATGCCCCAGACGGCGATCAACTCCCGCACGGCCGTGGCCTGACTTTCGTTGAAGGCGGCCACCAGGAACCGCGTGTCCGGGACGGCGGCGTGGATCTTGCGGGCGGCCCGCAGCATTTCCGTGGCATTCTTGCGGACCTCCCCGTTGCGCGACCCCGGCAGGAGGCCGACCACGCGGCCCGGCTTCGCCCGCTCGGCGGCCATGAAGTCGGCGTCCAATTTCTGCCCGGCGAGTTCGTCGAAGTACGGGTGCCCGATGTACGTGGACGGCACGCCGCGGCGGGCGAGCCACTCGTGCTCGAACGGCAGGGCGGACAGCACGTGCGTCATCAGCCGCTTCATCTTCTTTACCCGGTGCTGCAGCCAGGCCCAGATTTGCGGCGGCACGAAGTACACGACTGGGATGCCCTCGGCCTTCGCCCGCTCGGCCAGCTTCCAGTGGAAGCCGGGGTAGTCGATCACCACCACCACGTCCGGGCGGTGAACTTTTAGGTACTCGTGGCCCTGTTCCAGCAGCTTCTTGAAGTGGAAGATTTGCTTCACCACGTCCGCGATCCACATCACGGAGTGGTTGGCCAGCGGGTACAGCGCGGCCTGCCCGGCGGCCGCCATCTTCTCGCCGCCGAAGCCGACGATTTCCGCGGCCGGGTCGCGGGCGCGGATCGCCCGGATCAGGTTGGCCCCGTGCAAATCCCCGCTCGGCTCCCCGGCACTCATGAACACGCGCATTGCTCGCCCCGCCTGATGACTCGGGTTGATTTACGGAGCGAGAGACGGCGCGGGACGCGAAATGACCGAGCGCAGCGAGGGAGGCGAGCCAGAAGCGTGAGCGACTGGAGGGGCCGGCTGCGTCAGTGCGCCGCGAACCGAGTCTTCGAGGTTCGCTCCACGGGTGACGCCTCTCGCCCAATGGGTCGGGCTTCGAAGACTCGCCCTCTTGTGATTGCGCGCGTGCGGGTCCTCCAGGCGCTCACGCTACTGGCTCGCCTTCCTCGCTGCGCTCGGTCTTCGTGAAGACCTCGTGTGCCGCCGATTTTCCGGTACCTGTCGGGCGCGTGAGCGGGTATCCTGAAGTTCTCTCCCGTTCCGCAGCCGGAATCCCTCTCATGCGTTCCCTGTCCGCCCTCGTCGCGTTCCTCGCCGCGGCCCCGTTGGCCGCGGGGGAGAGGCCAAAACTCGTCGTCCTCGTGGTGTTCGACCAGCTTCGCGGGGACTACATCGCCAAGTGGCAGCCGCTGTTCGGGCCGGACGGGTTCACCCGCATGGAGACCGACGGGGCGTGGTTCGTCAACTGCCATTACCCCTACGCCGTCACCGTCACCGGGGCGGGGCACTCGTCCATGTTGACCGGGGCGACGCCGGCCGTCCACGGCGTCATCGCCAACACGTGGTACGAGCGCAAGAGCGGGGCGGTCGTGAACTGCTCGGAGTCCTCCCGGTACTCGCGCGTGCCGCCGGCCCCGCCGGAAGTCTTCAAGCCGGCCGACCCGACCCAGAAGGACGAGGAGCCGGCGAAGGCGGAGAAGGCGATGGGCACGCCGGAGCGGTTGCTGGCCCCGACCCTGGCCGAGTCGCTCAAAATGGCGACCGGCGGGAAGGGCCGCGTCATCGGCCTCTCCTTTAAGGACCGCTCGGCCATCATGCCCGTCGGCCCGAAGGCGGACGCGGCGTACTGGCTCGACAGCGCGGACGGCATGATCGTCACGTCGTCGTTCTTCCGGGACGCCGTCCACCCGTGGGTGAACGAGTTCAACAGGAAGCGGGGCGCCGACAAGTGGTTCGAGAAGGACTGGACGCGCTACCGGCCCGACTTGGACTACGCCAAGTTCAGCGGCCTCGACAAGGTGACCGGCGAGGGGACCGGCGTCAAGCAAGGCGGCGTGTTTCCGCACCCGACCGACGGCGGGGCGAAGAAGATCGGCAAGACGTACTACGAGGCCCTGTACAACTCGCCCTACGGCAACGACTTCCTGCTGGAACTCGTCAAGGCGGCCGTCGTCGCCGAGAAGCTCGGGCAGGACGACGCGCCCGACCTGTTGAGCGTCAGCTTCTCCAGCAACGACAGCATCGGCCACACCTGGGGGCCGGACTCGCAAGAAGTGCTGGACACGACGCTGCGGTCGGACCGCGTCTTGGCCGACCTGCTCAAGTTCCTCGACGACACGGTGGGCAAGGGCAAGTACGTCGTCTGCCTGACGGCGGACCACGGCGTCTGCCCGCTCCCGGAAGTCAGCGCCATGCACGGCCTCGACGCCAAGCGCCTCCAGACCAAAAAGCTGATGGCCGCCGCCGAGCTGTTCCTGCGGCTGACCTACGCCCCGGAGGCCGTCGCCGGGACGAAGACCAAGTTCATCGAGAACACGACCTTCCCGTGGGTGTACCTCAACGAAAAACTCTTGACATCCAAAGGACTGACGGCGGCGGACGTGGCCAAGACGCTCGCCGGCTTCCTCGCCAAGCAGGAGGGCATCGCCCGGACGTTCACGCGGGACGAGTTGGAAGGGACGTTCGCGGCCGAGGACCGCATGGGCCGGCGGATGCAGAAGTCGTACTACCCGAGTCGCAGCGGGGACGTGGCGATGGTGTTGCGGCCGTACTGGCAGGAAGGGGACAAGTTCACCGGCACGTCCCACGGCTCGCCGTACCCCTACGACACGCACGTCCCGCTGTTGGTGTTCGGCGGGGCCGTGAAGCCCGGCATCCGCAAGGAAGAAGTGACCCCGCAAGCCATCGCCGCCATCTTCGCCAAGGCTCTGGGCATTCCGCCGCCCGCCAAGGCCGAATACCCAGTTCCGGCGGGGCTGTTCGCGGACGAGTGAATCCGCGGCGAAGAAAAGACCAAAACCGAACTAACCACAGAGGACACAGAGAACACAGAGGAAAGGCAGAGGAAAGGCATTGATAAAAATATCTTCTCTCCTGTCTTTCCTCTGTGGTCTCTGTGTCCTCTGTGGTTCAATCTTTTTTTCTTCTCACGCCGCCAGTTGGTCATACGTCCGCCACTCACCCGTCCGCGCATAATTGGAAATGACGACGGCCAGATGCTTGCCGATGCCCGGCGTGCGGCCGAGGTCATCGACGGCGACATCGGCGATGGCCGTGTCGAACCGCTGCACTTCCAACGCCGCCCGCCGGTACGCCCGGACGCGGTACAGGCTCTCGCGCCGGGCTTGGATTTCCCGGGCGTACTGCTGCAATTGGCGGGCGATTTGTTGGTTGGTCATGGTGTTTCCCTCTTCCCCCATTGTCGCCGGGCGGGGAAGCGGGGGGAATGTCGGTAGGCGCGAGATGAATTTGTTTAGCCGCGCCGCGACGGCTTTGCGGAGCGGAGCGCGACCAGACCCCCGAAGAGGGCCGCCCGGCGAAATTTCGTCCGCGTCCCGTCAGGCGTGTTCTTCGACGGTTTCCCACGCCACGGCGTGGCGGTCGGCTTGCGCCCGCAGCACGCCGCCAAAGCGCGTGATGCCCTTGATCGAGTTGCCGTCGAACCCGTACTCCTTGCCGGCGGCCGTGACGACCGCGTAGCTCGCGCTTGCGACCTTCGGGAGCAGCAGCTTGGCCGGGCCTTTCAGGATCGGGTGGCGCTCGTACAGGATCGTTTCCCGGATATGGGCGACCTGCGCCCACGCCACGTCGTCGGTGTCTCGCCCCGCGCAATACCGGAAGCCGTTCGTGAAGACCTCGACCCGGTGCGAGATCAAGCCCTTGCAGTACAAGGCGAGGCCGACCCCGCACGCGAGCAGAACAAGGCCGACAACGCACATGATGCCGACGGCCAGCCAGCACCACCCCGCCTTGGCTTCGACGGGGAGTTGCCAGCCGGCGAGGGCGGCGCCGCGGAGGGGGAATCCGGCCGCGGCCGCCCCGCCGCCGACCAGCAACGCGCTGATGATAAAGCCCGCGACGATGTTCCCCGGCATGGGCTTGAACACCTCGACGCGCTCCCCCAAATCGGCGGATTCGGGCGGTGGCCGGTCGCTGGCCGTCATGCCGTTAACTCCCCTTCGTTGCCGAACGTCGGCGGTCCGTTGCCGATGTGATGGCCTTCGCCATTAAATGGTAGCGGCAATATCTGGCAACTGTGACGCTAATAGTAACCTGTCCGGCCCGCGGACGGCGCCGTTCCGCACGTCAACCGGCCTCCCATAATTTCTGCGAAACCCCAGGACAACCTCACCGTCGCGCAAGCGATCGTTGGGTGCCCCCTTTTCGCTATAACGGGCCACATGACTGAACTGCCGCTCGTCCTGGTGACTGAAGACTCTGACGCGACGCCGTTGGCGTGGCTGAAGGAGCATGCCCGCGTCGTCGAGGCCGCCCCGGGGGCCCCCGCGTTCGACGCCGCGCTGCCGGACGCCGTCGGGATGGTCGTCCGCACGTACACCAAGGTGAACGCCGCCCTGCTGGCCCGTTGCCCGAAGCTGAAGGTCGTCGGCCGCGGCGGCGTGGGCCTTGAGAATATCGACGTGACGGCCTGCCGCGCCCGCGGCGTGGAGGTCGTTTACACGCCGGACGCCAACACCCACGCCGTCGGCGACTTCGTCATCGGCTACGCGCTGCAACTGCTGCGGCCGTGGGCGTTCTTCAAGGAGCGCGTGTACGAGCCGAAGGAGTTCAAGCGCGTGCGCGACACGCTCCGCGGCGTGCAGTTGAACGAACTGACGCTCGGCGTCCTCGGCATGGGCCGGGTCGGCCGGCGCGTCGGCAAGATCGCCGCGGACGGCTTCGGCATGCGGGTGATCTACCACGACCTGCTCGACGTGCGACCGCACCTGACGTTCGCCGCGACGGCGGTCGATCAGCCGACCCTCTTCCGCGAGGCCGACGTCGTCACGCTGCACGTGGACATGCGGCCCGGCAACGGACATTTGGTCGGCGCGCCGCTGCTGTCACTGATGAAGCCGACGGCGATCCTGATCAACGCCAGCCGCGGCGAGGTGCTGGACGACGCCGCGCTCGCGGCCGCGATCCGCGGGAAGAAGATCGCCGGCGCCGCCATCGACGTGTTCGACCCGGAGCCGCCGACGGCCGACTACCCCCTGCTCGGCCTCGACAACGTCCTGCTCACCCCCCACATGGCCGCCCGCACGCACACGGCGATCGAGAACATGAGCTGGGTGGTCCGCGACGTGATGGAAGTCCTGGCCGGGCGCCCGCCGAAATACCCCGCGCCGTGACGGCTTCCGTCTCTGTCGGTCGGACAGTCGCGTGGCGGGGGCGTTTTCTGCGGCCGAATGCCGGTGTTTAGTTGCCGAGTGACGACTCTAACCTCAATTCACTGCCTGTCGCACCAGTAACTGCAACGACTTGTTGAACACTCCGGGCTCTGGTCTGGGCTACCTAGCGGAACTCCCAGTACCTTGCCCGCTCCTCCGGCTCGGGGTCGGGAAGCGAGTACGCCTCGACCTCGCTCGGATTAAGCAGATCGCGGTACGTGTCCTTCGCGACAATCGCCGTCTGCCCGGGGCCGATGTGACCCACCGGTAACCAAACGCCACCCTGCAACGTGCCAGTCTTGCCGCGAACTCCGATGGAAAGGAACGGCAGGCGGCGCGCCGACCCGTTGCTGACCTCGTACTTGATCTCGCCGCCCTCTGTCACGCCGACGACCTGCCATGAGAATAGGCGGCGCGCCTCGACGACTGTCAATTCTTCCGCCGTGAACGGCGGCGGGCCGCGCAACACCTCGGCCCACTCGCGCTTCTTGTACCGCCGGCGGGCGCGGGCGGCGCGGGCGGTCAGCCACTCCTCGAACGAATTCGCCGCCTTGCGAAGGCCGGTCTCCGTCGATTCATAGATCGGCGCCTCAACGCCCCGCACCAGTGTTTCCTCCCGGAGGTACGCGCATGTCTCGTCGTAGCCCCCGATGTACAGCAGCGGCTCTCCGGCGCGGGACTCGACATCATGCGGGGCGGCGAAGACCCGCATCCAGTACAGGTCAAGCCGCGTCATCCGATACAATTTGGCGTTGCCGAACCGGAGGACGAACGCCACATAGGACGGCGGCGCCGGCAGCGGCGAAGCCAGCACGGCCGAACGGAAGTCGGCCGCGGCAGGCCCGTCAACGACGTGGAACCGCCTCGTGCGAATCTCTGACAGTTCCTGTTCGAGCCACTCGAACACTGGAGGCGCCTCCCGCCGAACTTGTGATGGGATCGTTCCGGGCGCCATGCCCGCGGCTTTGCGTGGGCATGAGAGTCCGCGGTCATTGCCGATGGCCGACACACCGGGAAGACGCTCACCTGCCAACGCCAAGCCGTGGGCATGGCGCCCGGCCGTTCGACATTGGCTGCGACCCCGGCCCCGTCAAACCATTGTCACGCCCTTGGCCCCGACCACACAAACTCTGGGACGCCCGCGGGGGCGCCCGCTCCGCTGAGGTCGATGCGATACCAGCCGCCCCCGACGGTCGCCTAGCCCCACACGGCCACGCGGTCGGCGAACAGGTCGTCCAAAAACTCCACGACCGCTTCCACGATCCGCCGGTCCCGTTCCGCCTCCAGTATTGTGTCGTCGTACTCGGCAAAGTGGCCATGCGTCAGGTCGTCAACGCAGACGGTCAACTCATGCCCGTCGTCATAGACCGACACGCCTCGGATGCCGGGATGCACGCCGGGGAACACGGCGCACGGCGCGGGCGGTTCACCTTCGGCCATGCGGCGGCCCGGAAACCGCTCACGAAGCGTCGGGAGAAGTAATGACGACAGCATTTGGTAGCCACTCCGACACCGGCGGGTCCGGCCGCCCGGCGCGCCCGTCAATGCACCGGCGGGTCGTCCAGGTGCGGGTTGGTGGTCCGTTCGTCGGGCTTCTCGGCCTCGTTCTTGGGGGCGTCCGGCTTGGCCTCGCCGGTCAGGTGGGAGTGGACCATTACCACCGTCTTGCCGACCACGGGGATTTCGCTCGGGTCGGCCGTGGACCCGCGGCGCTGCATGAAGACGTGCGTCAGGTAGCCGGCGACGAACGCGATCACGGAAATAATGATGAGGTGCCGGTACTCTTCCAGGTTGTGCAGGATCTTCAGGACGCTGTCCGTGAACCAGAACGCCGACCAGAAGATGAGGTTCACGCCCGGCAGGGCGTAGAGGCCGTCCGCCAGCAGGAACGTGCGGAACGGCAATTTAATCAAGCCGGCCGTCATGAAGACGGGCGTGCGGATGCCGGGCAGCAGCCGGGCGATGAGCAGGATGCCGATGCCGTAGTCGTGGAAGTTTTTCTCGATCTTCGCCCGCTTCTCCGGCGGCAGAATGCGCTTCTGGACCCACTTCCGCTGGACGAGCCACCCGCCCCACCGGCGGCCGATGAAGTACAGCGCGCAGTCGCCGATCACGACGCCCAGGATGCACACCGGCAGCATGATGTACCAGTGCATGCCGCCGGGGTCGCCCCACACGCGGCCGACGAGGATGCCGGCCCCGGCGATCGGGACCTCCTCCGGCAGCGGCGCGCCGAAGCCGCTCGCCAGCAGGGCGCCGAAGACCGACGCGTAAGCGATGACATCGTCCCACGAAATCATGACGGGGGTTCCGGCCGTGGGGTAAGGAAGGTTAACCGCTCCTTCACATAAGGTACGGCTACCGCCCGCCGAAGGAAGACTCCGGGCGGCTTGGTGCGCGGCCGGGTTGCGGATACCCTGATGAATAGACGCACCACGGGCCAGCCGGGCAAACGCGAATGATCGTCCTGATCGACAATTACGATTCGTTCACCTACAACCTCGTCCAGCGGTTCGGGGAGTTGAACGCCGACTTGCCGATGACGGTCTTCCGCAACGACCAAGTCACGCTGGATCAACTCGACGTGGTCAACCCCACGCACGTCATCATCTCCCCCGGCCCGTGTTCGCCCAAGGAGGCGGGGCTGTCCAACGAGATCCTGACGCACTTCGCCCCCAAGGTCCCGACGTTTGGCGTGTGCCTCGGGCACCAGTGCATCGGCCACAGTTTCGGTGGCGAGGTCGTCCGCAACTGGCGCGTCATGCACGGCAAAGTGTCCCCGATCTTCCACGACGGCAAGGGCCTGTTCGCCGGCCTGAGCAACCCGTTCGACGCGACGCGCTACCACAGCCTCGTCATCAAGCGGGAGACGTTTAACCACCCCGACTTCGAAGTCAGCGCGTGGACGGCCGAGGGGGAGATCATGGGCGTCCGGCACAAGGCGTGGCCGCTGCACGGCGTGCAATTCCACCCGGAAAGTTTCCTCACCGTCGAGGGGCCGCGGCTGCTGGAGAACTTCCTGAACCTCGCCCCGTGGCGGTGACGCCGATGGCCGCCGTCCCCACCACCTTGGCGAAGGCCACCCCGCTGCTCGACTCGTGGGGGCTGGAAGACTTCGCCCGCGGGTTCCGCAACTTGCAGGCCATCGCCGGCCACCTCGGGGCCGGGCTGGCCGACTGGCTGCCGGCTTTCGCCCAGTTCCTGCCCGAGTCCCCGGACCCGGACCTCGCCCTCAACGCCCTCGAACGCTTCCTGGCCAACAAGCCCGACCCCGCCTTCCGCGACCGCCTCTTCGCCGACCGCGGCCGCAAGTTCGGCGCGCTGGTGCAACTCGTCGGCACGTCGCAGTTCTTCGGGGACGTGCTGGCCCTCGACCCGGATTTTCTGGAGACGGCCACCGCCCCGCTGAGAGGGACGCCGACGCCGGCCGAACTCGCGGACCGCCTGCGCGGGTCCATCGGCGCGGCCGCCGACGACGCGGGCGTGCTGCGGGCGATCCGCCGCTTCCGCCGGGAGCAACTCCTCCGCATCGGCGTGAACGACATCGTGCGCGACCGGCCGCTGGAGGAAGTGACGGCCGACGTTTCCAAGGTAGCCGACGCCGCCCTGACCGTCGGCTGGGAGACGGCCCTGCGCACGATGACGCAGCGGTTCGGCCAGCCGGGCCGGGCCTGTGTGCTGGCCTTCGGCAAACTCGGCGGCAGTGAACTGAACTACTCCAGCGACATCGACCTGATGGTCGTGTACGACGCCGAGGGCCGCACCGCCGGCCGCAAGCCCGTCGCCCACGACGAGTTTTACGGCCGCGTCGTCTCCGAGCTGATCCGCCTGTTGTCGGCCCACACGGACCGCGGCCAAGCGTACCGCGTGGACTTCCGGCTGCGGCCCGAGGGGGCGCGCGGGCCGTTGGCCAAGTCGCTGGGGGCCACGCTCTCCTATTACGACACGCTGGGCCGGACGTGGGAACGGCAAGCCCTCATCAAGGTGCGGCCCGTCGCCGGGGACGTGGACTTGGGGGCCGAGTTCGTGGCGGCCGTCCAGCCGTTCGTGTACAAGCGGTTCCTGAGCTTCGCCGAGATCAACGAGATCAAGGCGATGAAGCGGCGCATCGAGCAGAAGGCCAAGGAGGCGACCAAGGGCCGCGAGGTGAAGGTCGGCCCCGGCGGCATCCGCGACATCGAGTTCACGATTCAGTTTCTGCAACTGCTCAACGGCGGGGACACGCCGGCCGTCCGCAAGCGGGACACGCTCGGGGCGATGCAGGCCCTGGAGCAAGCCGGGTGCCTCACGGACGCCGAGTACCGCGGGCTGGACGACGCCTACCGCTTCCTGCGCAAGGTCGAACACCGCCTGCAACTGCTGTTCGACCTGCAAACGCACCGCCTGCCGGACGCCGCGGACGAACTGCGCAAGCTTGCTCTTCGCAGCGGCTACCAGGCCAAGACGGCGGACGCGGCGCCCCGCCACGTCGATCCCCGGCCCGGCGGCCCGCTGGCCGCCCAACGGCACTCGCCGCTGGACGAGCCGCCCGTCACCCCCACGATGGACACGCGCGACCTGCTGGTGGACCCGCTCGACCAGTTCTTGCTCGACTTCACCGAGAAGACGCGGCTGAACCGCACCATCCTGAACCACTTGCTGCACCAGACGTTCGCGGACACCACCGAGGACGCCGAGCCGGAGAGCGACCTGATTCTCGACCCGCACCCCGACCCGGCGACCGTGGCCCAAGTGCTGGGCAAGTACGGCTTCCGCGACGTGCCGGCCGCGTGGCGGAACCTCGTGGAACTGACGCAGGAGCAGCGCTTCCTCTCCACGCGCCGCTGCCGGCACTTCTTGGCGAACATCGCCCCGCAACTGCTGCGGGCTGTCGGCGGCACGACCGACCCTGACCAGGCCCTCACCAACCTGGAACAGGTGACGGCCTCCCTCGGCGGCAAGGCAGTGTTGTGGGAGTTGTTCAGCTTCAACCCGCCGTCGCTGAAGCTGTACGTGGACATCTGCGACAGCCCGTTCCTCGCCCAAATGCTGATCCACAACCCCGGCATGATCGACGACCTGCTCGACAGCCTGAGCCTCAACCGCCCGCGTGAACTCGCCGACTTGCAGGGCGAGTTGGCCGAACTGCTCAAGGGGGCCGACGCCGCGGCCGTCGATGCCATCCTGCACAGCTTCCAAGACAAGGAAGTCCTGCGCATCACTGTGCGCGACTTGCTCGGCAAGTCAAACGTGCGGGAAGTGACCGGCGAACTGAGCGACGTGGCCGAGGCCCTCTTCGCGGAAGTGGCCCGCCGCCAAGACGCCCTCTTGCGCGAGCGACACGGCGACGCCGGCCCGTATGTCATCCTCGCGCTCGGCAAGCTCGGCGGCCGGGAGATGACCTACCACAGCGACCTCGATCTGGTGCTCGTCTACGCCGGGGAGGGCCGCACCGCCGGCGCGCGGCCGGTCGATCACTACGAGTACTTCACCGACCTCGCCCGCCGCGTCATCAAGTCCCTGAGCCAAATGGGGCCGCTGGGCCGGCTGTACGCGGTGGACATGCGATTGCGGCCCACGGGCAAGTCCGGCAGCTTGGCCGTGCCCCTCGGCGAATTCGAGCGCTACTTCGCGGCCAAGAGCGCCCAAATCTGGGAGCGGCAGTCACTCACGCGGGCGCGGGTGTTGTCCGGCGACCCGACGTTCGGGATCACCGTGATGGCCCAAGTCCGGCACGCGGCCGTGGACATCCCGTGGACCGCCGACGTCGTGCGGGAAATCCGGCAGATGCGCGACCGCCTGGAACACGCCGGCACCCCCCGCAGCCTGCGCCGGGCCGCCGGCGGGATGACGGACGTGGAGTTCCTCGTCCAAGCCCTGCAAATCCACCACGGCCACCGCGTGCCGGACCTGTGCCAGACGAACATGTGGGAGAGCCTGGAGACGTTCCGCGACCACGGCCTCCTGACCGCCGCCGACTACGCGAGCCTCGCGGCCGGGTACTCGTTCCACCGCCTCGCCGAGGCCCGGCTGCGCGTGCTGCTGAACCGCCCGGCGAGCGAGTACCCCGAGGCCCCGGACGAGCTGGAAAAATTGGCCCGCCGCATGGGCTACGCCGGCGCCGGCCGCCCCGCCCGCGACCAGTTCCTAACCGACCTCGCCGCCCACCGCACGGCGACGCGGGCCGTCTACGACCGCACCGTAACGCCCGATTGATTGTCCGGCCGCGTTCGTTTACAATTTCCCTTCGGCAACTCGCCGCCGCCGTGATTTGATTCGCCCACCGCCCACAAATTTCGGAACCCCATGCCATACGTCGTGACTTGCCCCGAGTGCTCGAAGCGGCTAAAAACGGCCGACCCGGTCCCGGCGGGCCGCGCCGTCACTTGCCCGTCATGCCAACACGCCTTCACGACCGTGAAAGCCGCCCCCGAACTGGTTGACCCCGGCGCCGCCCTGTCGCGCCCGCCGGTTCCCCCGCGCCCGCCAGTCCCGCCGCCGGCCACCAAGCGCGCCAAACAAGAAGAACTGGCCGAAGCCGAGATCGTGGACGACGAGGAAGACGACCGGCCACGCGCCAAAAAGCGTCGGGGCGAAGACGCCGAGGAAGACCGCTCGCGAGCCAAGAAGCGCCGGGTCGATGACGCCGAGGAAGAAGACCGCCCACGCGTTAAGAAGCGCCAGGATGATGACGAGGCAGAGGATGACGAGCCGACGGCCCGCGGGAAGGGAAAGGCCAAGAAGAATCGCAAGCTCGTCCTTCTTCTGGCGGTCGGGTTGCCGCTGCTGTTCCTCACGGTGGTCGGCGGCGGGGCGTACCTGCTCTTCGGCGGTGGCGGCGTACCCGCGGACATGCTGGCGTGGGCGCCGAGCGGCACGACGAACCTGCGGGGTATCAAGTTCGACGCTGTCAACGGCAACCCCGTGCTGAAACGGGCCGCCCAGGACCACCTGACGCGGTTCGAATCCCTCAACCTCCCTTGGGCCGACCTCGACGAAGCCCTGTTCATCACCGCCGACGGCTACGAGATCGCCGTCTTCCGGTCCCGGACACCGTTCGACCCGGCCGCCTTGGCGAAAGCCGGATTCACAAAGGAAGCGACGGTGGACGGTAAGACGTATTTTCATGACTTCCGCGGGTGTTACCACCTCGCGTCGGACCGTCTGTTGGTCTACAGCGGCTTCGAGCCGGTAATGATCGATCTCCTGAAGAACGGCGGAAAAAAAACATCGGCCAGCGCCGATGTGCGCCGCGCCGCTGGCAAGGTGAGCGGCGACATATGGGAGGTGAACATGATCCACAACAACCCCCTCGGTAACATCGGGGTCGTTATGGCCTCATCGAAGGGGAACTACGGCGGCCGGCGCGTCCGCGGCGACCGCATCGTGTCGTCACACACATTCCTGTTCGCGGACGCGGCCCAAGCTCAACAAGTGGAGAAGGTGCTGAAGGAAATCGTGACGGTCTGGAGAGCGTCCGGCCAGTACAGCAAGATGTTCGATTCGTTCGACTATTCGCGCAGCGGGGTGACGATCACCTTTGACGGCGTGCGGAAAATTGACATGGCTTACGCGTCGCCGTTCAACGGATTCTGACCGCCCCTCGACTTCGGAGTTTCCCATGCCATACGTCGTGACTTGTCCCGAATGTTCGACCCGCCTCAAGACCCCGAACCCCGTCCCGGCCGGGCGGGCCGTCACTTGCCCGCAATGCCGGCACGCCTTCACGACGACGGAGGTGTCCCCCGAACTGGCCGACACCGCGTCCGCCCCGGCTCTCCCGCGCCCGCCGGTCCCCCCGCCGCCGCCGAAGAAGGCCCGGCAGGAAGAACTGGCGACCGCCGAGATCGTGGACGACGACGAGAACGACCGCCCGCGCTCGAAGAAGCGGCGGGACGACGACGAGGATGACCGGCCACGCGCCAAGAAGCGGCGTGATGACGACGAGGACGACCGCCCGCCGGCCAAAAAGCGGTCCCGCGACGACGAGGACGACCTGCCGGCCGCCCGTCGCAAGGGGCCGAAGAAAAAGAAGAGCAAGCTCGTCCTGATCCTGGCCATCGCCCTGCCGTTGCTGTTCCTGATGGTGGCCGGGGCCGGCGTCGGGGCGTACTTCCTGTTCTTCGGCGGCGGGCCGTCCACGGACATGTTGGCGTGGGCGCCGAGCGACACGGAGATGGTCGAGGGGGTCAACTACGCCAAGATCAGCGCCTACCCGAAGCTGAAGCGGCCCGTCCAGGCCCGGCTCGGCCGAATCGAGGACATCGGCGTGCCTCTCACCGACGTGGACGAGGCGCTGTTCGCCACCGGCCTGAGTGGGAGCGTCACCGTCGTCCGGACGAAGTCCAAACTGGACGCGCCCGCCTTGATGGGAAAGATCAAGGCCACGGAATTGACGGCCGGCGGCAAGAAGTACTACCGCGCCCAAGGGGGGTATTACCACGCGCCCGCCGCCCGGCTGCTGGTGTACACCCCGGCCGAATCGACGATGACCGCCCTGCTGAAAAAAGAGGAGAAGGTGACCATCGGCGACGAGCTGCGCGGGTACGCCAACAAGGCGGGCGGCGACACGTGGGCCGCGAACACGTCCCGCACCCCGTTCGGCCTCGCCCCGCTCGGCGGGTTCATGGCCCCCAAGGGGAGTTACGGCGGCAACCGCGCCCTCGGCAACCAAATCAAGATCACCCGCACGCTCGTCTTCGCGGACACGGCCGCCGCCCAAGCGGCCGAGAGCCAATTCAAACTGGCGGAGCAGATGTTCAAGTCCGGCGGCCGCGGCAAGGGGCTGGAGTCGATCAGCGTTACGTCCAGCGGCTCGACCGTCACCCTCACGGCCACCGGCTCCATCGAGGACGACGGCGGCACCCTCTTCGGCGGGTTTTGAGCGGACATGTCGAAGTGAGGATGTGATGTCTTCAAACTCCTTGGCCCGCTGGGCCGGCGACCGGGCCGCCGCGCTGGACGAGATCGAGAACGCCCACGTCATGGTCGGCGGGACCGAGCGCGGCCGGCGGTACGCCACGCAGCAGATCAACTACGCCTACGCGGCGCTGCTGTCGTCGCAGTTTCAGGGGTTCTGCCGGGACTTGCACTCGGAATGCGTCCGGCACATCGCCGCCGCCGGCCCGCCGGCGTATCAGGGGTTATTGCAAGCGGAATTCCTTTGGAACCGGAGTCTCAGTCGCGGCAACCCGCACCCCGGGGCCATCGGGTCGGACTTCAACCGCTTGGGCTTGGAATTTTGGGCGGCCGTCCACGCCTTGGACCCGCGGGCCGACCGGCGCCGGCGGCTGTTGCAAGACCTGATGGACTGGCGAAACGCCATTGCCCACCAGGACTTTGACGCCGTGGCTCCCGGCGGCGACGCCACACTGCGACTGGCGCGGGTGCGCCTGTGGCGGCGGGGCGTCAGCGGTCTGGCTCGTGATTTCGACCAGGTGATGTACAATCATTTAATGCGACTGCTCGGCCGCCCGCCGTGGTAGGCCTATTCGGAGTATCGACATGGCAGAACGCCGTCACCGCCGGGGGGAGCGCGTCCGCTTTTTCATCGGCACTCACTCAATCCTTGGGACGATTCAGGAAGACCGCGGGACACTCGGCGTCCGGGGCGAACGCATCTACCGAATTGTGTTCCCCCCGAACGTGCATCCGCCCTTCACGGAAGTTGAACTGTCGGCCGAAGAATTCGAACTCGTCGAACCCGTGGCCACCGCGAAGTAGCCGACCATCGCCGCCCCGCCCACCCGCCGCAAATTCCTCCGCCGCACCCTCCAAGGCGCCGGCGCCCTCGCGGGCCTCGGCGCCCTGACGGTCGGCTACGGCTTTTGGGAGGCGTCCCAGATTCGCGTGCGGCGGCAGGCGGTCGCCGTCCCGAATCTGCCGGCGGGGTTCGCGGGGAAGATGGTCGCCGTTTTGGCCGACTTTCACCACGGGCCGTTCGTCGGCATCGACTTCATTCGCCGGGCGGTCGGGATCGCCCAGACCCTCAACGCCGACGCCGACGCCCTGCTCGGGGACTTCGCCCACAAGGGGCTGCACACGGCCGAGCAGTTGCCGTTGTGCCTCGACGCGGTGTCCGCTCTCTCGGCCCCGCTGGGCGTGTTCGCCGTGCCGGGCAATCACGACATGCAGAATCAGGGGCGGGTGTACCGGGACGCGGTGCGGGCGACGCCGTTGACGGACCTGACCAACCGGGCCGTCCGCGTGACGGCCGGGGGCGATGCCCTGTGGTTCGCCGGCGTGGACGACTTGTACTGGGGCAAGCCCGACGTGGAGACCGCCCTGCGCGGCGTGCCGGACGGGGCGGCGGTCGTGCTGTTGTCCCACAACCCGGACTTTGCCGAAGTCAGCCCGGACCCGCGCGTCGGCCTGATGTTGAGCGGGCACACGCACGGCGGCCAAATTTACTTCCCGGCGTTCGGGGCGGCGTGGCTGCCGTCAAAGTACGGCAACAAGTATTGCTCCGGGCTGGTCCGCGGGCCGGCGTCCCAAGTCTTCGTGTCCCGCGGTTTGGGGGAGGCGGGGATCCCGTTGCGGCTCAACTGCCCGCCCGAGATCAACCTGCTGACGCTCGTGCCGACCGTTCAACCGCACTAACATGTGTGTCATCGGCTTCCGGAAGCGATCACCCCCCGGCCGCACGCCCCGCCGGGAGCGCCGATGTCCTCGTCGGCTTGTCATCAAAAGGCCGACGAGGACGTCGGCGCTCCCGGCTTCTTCCGGTCCCGCGCCAACGAACCGGGCGGAGGGCGTGTTCTGGTTGTTAAATGCCGGGGAACGGGCGGCGCCGCTGGCGGCGGGCCGCGGGGCGGGGTATGCTGAAGGCAGTGCGACCCGACGAACGGCCGCCGGCCGGCCCCTCCCGCCGGGCCGGGGCCGAGGATGCCCGGTGCGACTTGCGGACAAACGGCGTTCCTGTTACCGGCGACGAAGCGGCCCTGATCCGGGCGGCCCAAGCGGGCGACCGGGCGGCTTTTGGCACGCTGGTGGACCGCTATTGGGACCACCTGTTCCGCTGGCTGTGCCGGCTCACGCGGGAGCCGGCCGCGGCCGAAGACCTGGCCCAGGAGACGTTCCTGAAGGCGTTCGCGGCGGTCAACCGCTTCGAGGCCGGCAGTAACTTCCGGGCGTGGCTGTTCCGCATCGGCCACAACAACTTCGTGAACCAGCGCCGGGCGGCGCGCCACCAGCGCCAGCCGCTGGCCCCGGAGATGGTCGAAGAACACGGCGGCCCGGTGGGGGCGGCGCTGACGAAGGAAGCCCTCCAAGTGGTGGCCGACGCCATCCACAAGCTGCCCAGCGACTTCCGGGCGGCCTTGCTGCTGCGGATCGAAGACGACCTCTCCTTCCGGGAGATCGCCGAGATATTGGAGATCACGGAAGAGACGGCCCGGTGGCGGGTCTTCAAGGCCCGCCAAAAGTTGATGACGCTGTTGTCCGCCGATTTCCTCCCGCACGGGGCCGAGAAGCCAAAGACGTCATGAGTTGCCAGACCACCCAGAACCGAATCCTTGGCCTCGCCGACCCGGCCGTGTTGGCCGGCCCGTTGGCCGACCACGTCGCCGGGTGTCAAGCGTGCCAGGCGTGGCACCGGCTGTTGCTGCAAATGGAAGTCGCCGTCGCCGGCCTGCCCGTCCCCGCCGACACCGGCCGGGCGAAGGCCGAGACGCTGAAACAATTCCGGGCCGACCCCGCGAAGACCAAGCCGAAGCCGAAGGCCAAGCCGGCCGAGGCCGTCAAACCAATCCCACCCGCCCCCGCCAAACCCCGCGAGCCGCGGAAGTCCTTCGGCGACCGCGTCGCCCGCCTGTGGCCGGCCGGGGCCGGCGCCGCCGTCGTGTGCGTGGGCGTGTTGGTGTGGTCGTTCGCCGGCAAGAAGCCGGCCCCGGACGGCCCCGCCTACGCGGCCGACCCGATGCTCGACCGCGTGGTGGCCGCCAAGGTGCAACTGGACGTGGCCAAGACCGCCCCGGACCGCATGCACGTGCTGGCCAAGCTCGCGGACGACGTGCAGGACCAGGCCAAGAGCCTCTACCTCGTCGCCCCCGGCGAGGAGATGGTGTCGCTGTCCAAGATGTACGCGGACATCGTCGGCGAGGCCCTTGTGTACCAGGCCGAGACCCTGACGGACGCGGACCGCCGCAAAATCCTCGGCGACTACACCGACCGCCTCGCGAAGGCCGAACAGCAAGCCGAGCGCCTGGCCGCCGAGGCCCCGGTCGGCTCCGACGAGCCGCTGCGGGAGATCGCCCGGGCGGCCCGCGACGGGAAGAACAAGTTGGCCAAACTCCGGGAGAAATCGCTGTGATTCGCCACGCGCTTTCCCTGACGCTGCTGGTCGCCCTCGCCGCCTTGGTCGGCGCGCAGGCGCCGACGGCCCTCAAGCCCCAGCAGCGCGCCCAACTGTACAAGCAGAACCGGGCCGTGATCGAGGGGCTGGTCGAAAAGACGGTCGCGTCCGCCCGCATGTCCACGGACCACCTGAAGCGGGCCGACAGCTACTACAAGCTGCTGTTCCAGTTCAACACCGAGATCACGCAGGCCCGCGAGGCGAAGAACCAAGCCCGCGTGGACGAACTGACCCGCCACCTGCAAACCCTGCTCGACCACGGCCTCGCCCCGACGCTCGAAGACGCCCGCAAACAAGTCGAAGGCGGCACCGGCGCCGCCGACTTCCCCGTGGTGAAGGACCAACTCCTCAGCCAACTCGACTCCCTGCTGACCACGCTCGCCGAGGACGGCCCCGCCAAGCAATCCCTGACCGGGGCGAAAGAGCGCCTGCTGAATGTGCGGTCGAAACCGGGGAAGTGAATCCGCTTTGTCGTTCGGCCTAGGTTTTCAGCTCCAACGGAGCGTCCGGA
>JAYTTY010000193.1:0-8400 GCA_043744795.1 Zavarzinella sp.
CTTGGCAAGGGGGGGCTGGGGGGGGTCTCAACCCACGAATGACTTCATCCCGCAAATTTAACCACTCACCTTCGCGGTACTTTCCCATTTCCCCTGTCAGGTCTCGAAGGGAACGCCGACAGACATGGCAGAACCAACCCGCCCCGACCGGACGGCGAAGACGCCGGGGAGTGTCGTGACCCAGGCCGACCCGACTACCGAGCGCCGAGCGCCGGCCCCGGAAACGTGGGTCGCGGCGCACGGGGACTACCTGTACCGCTTCGCCCTCGGCAAGGTCCGGTCGCCGGACGCGGCCGAGGAGTTGGTGCAGGAGACGCTGCTGGCCGCGTGGCGCGGGCGGGCGGAGTTTGCCGGGAATTCGTCGGAGCGCAGTTGGCTGACGGCCATCCTGAAGCGCAAGGTGATTGACTGGGTCCGCCGGCGCGTGCGCCCGGGCCGCCGCCCTTCCCGATGGGGAACCGGACGCGGCCGCCGACCCGTTCGACAAGTGGGGCCATTGGAAGAAGCCCCCCGGCGATTGGAACCCCGCAGACCCGGCCGCCGCGATGAACCGCGACGAGTTCTGGGCGACGCTGCACGGCTGCCTCGGCAAGTTGCCGCCGAAACTGCACGATGTCTTCGTCCTCCGCTACTTGGACGAGACGAGCGGCCCGGACGTTTGTCAGGAATTGGGGCTGACGCCGACCAACCTGTGGGCGATGCTGCACCGGGCCAGATTGCGGATGTGCCAGTGCCTGACGGTAAACTGGTTCCATCAGAAGCCGGGCCAAGGGGGCAAGCCATGCTGACGTGCCGGCGGGCGACCGAACGCCTCTCCCTCTCCCGCTCCCTCGACGGCCCGCTGGCGGTCGGCGCGAAAATCGGGCTGGAAGGCCACATGCTGCTGTGCCGCCACTGCCGGCGGTTCCGCAAGCAGATTGTGATACTGGACGCCCTGTGCCGGGAGGCCGGGGAGCGCGTGTTGGCGGACGGAGGAACCGAATTGCCGGCCGCGGCGCGGGGGCGCATCGCGGCCGCCTTGGCCCAATACGAGACGGGGGGCGACCGATGACGCGGCGACAAAAAATCGGCGGCCTGCTGGCGGTCGGCTTCATCGCCGTCGTCGGCTTCGCCGTCTTCACGCACGCCGGCGTGCCCGGCTCACACGCCGGCGTGCCGGTCCGCATCGGCACGCCGAAAGACGGCCGGCTGGAAAAGTCCGACGCGGAGTGGCGGGCCGTCCTGAGCGACCAAGCCTATCGCGTCACGCGGCGCAAGGGCACGGAGCGCGCGTACAGCGGCGAGTCGTGGGACGAGAAGCGGCCCGGCGAATACGCCTGCGTCTGCTGCGGCCAAGTCCTGTTCGACGCGGCGACGAAGTTCGACTCGGGCACCGGCTGGCCGAGTTTTTGGCAGCCGGCCGACATCGAGGCCGTCTCCTTGATGCAAGAAGGCGGCCCGTTCGACGACCGGGTCGAGGTGACGTGCAGCCGGTGCGACGCCCACCTCGGCCACGTCTTCGACGACGGCCCGCGCCCGACCGGCCAGCGCTACTGCATGAATTCGGCCGCCCTCCGTTTCGCCCCCAAGGCCGGCGGCCCGTCGGCGGCCGACGCGGCCGGGCCGCCCCCGCATTGACCGGGAATCGTTTCCCCGTCTGCTCGTTGGTTTTTCCGTTTCACCCCTGGAGTGTTCCCATGCAATGGCTTTCCCGGACCGCCTTCGCCGCGGTCGCCCTCGTGATCCCGTTCGCGGTCGGCTGCGACAGCAAGATGACTTCCAGCGCGTCCGCCGTCCCCAAGATGGACAAGATGTCCACGGCGTCGTCCCCGATGGACAAGATGGACAAGGACAAGATGGACAAGGACAAGATGCCCAAGTGACGTACCGCCGCGAGGCGGTCGTGTTGGAGTCCCGCTTTTAAGCGGTCTTGGAACGCTCCCCCACAAGGCCCAAGAGGACCGAGTCTTCGAGGGTCCGACCCCGCGGGCGAACGAGCGTCACCCCCGTTGGCGAACCCTCGAAGACTCGGTTCGCCGGCCGCGTCCGGGTGTCAGGTTCACGACCGCCTGAAGGCGGAACTCCAACACGACCGCTTGCGGCGGTGATATTGGCCCCTCGGGAACCCCCCGCCCATGCCCCGCCTCGCCGCCAAACACCCGTTGCCGATCCGCACTTCACACTGGCTGAACGTGCCGATGATGGCGGTCATGATTTGGAGCGGGCTGCTCATTTATTGGGCCTACGACCCGTACATGATCCACGTCGGCGGCGTCGTCCTGTTCAAGTTCTTCCCGGACTGGTTTTACCGCACGCTGGACTTGGAAGCGGGCTTGGCGACCGGAATGGCGTACCACTTCGCCTTCGCGTGGCTGCTCACTCTCAACGGGATTTTTTACGTCGGCTACCTGACGTGGTCCGGGGAGTGGCGGGTTCTCGTTCCCACGCGGAAGTCGTTCCGCGAAGCGTGGCACGTTGTCCTGCACGATTTGAAGTTGCGCAAACAGCCGTTGCCGCCGGCGAAGTTCAACGCGGCCCAGCGGTTCGCGTACACCGGCGTGATTTTGATGGGCGCCGGGGCCGTCGCCACTGGGCTGGCGATCATGAAGCCGACGCAGTTGGCGTGGCTAACCAACTTGCTCGGCGGCTACCAGTTCGCCCGGCTGCTGCACTTCGCGCTGATGGTCGGGTTCGTCCTGTTCGTGGCGGTCCACCTCGCCCAAGTGGCGAAGGCCGGGTGGAACAACTTCCGGGCGATGGTCGCCGGGTTTGAGATCGTCCCGCCCCTGAAGGAGACGGCCGATGCCGCCGGACCCGACCCCCGTTGACGTGACGCCCGCGGAGGCGCGCCGCCGCAGTCGCCGGGCCTTCGCCGTCTGGGCGGCCGCCGGGCTGGCCGGCCTCGGCGGCTGGAAGTGGCTGCGCTCCCGCGGCGCGGACGACGACTTGCCGTGGCCGTTGCGGCAGGCCCACCGCTTCAACGAGCGCGTCGGCCGCGCTTTGTTCGCCGACACGCACTTGGCCCCCGAATTCCCGCCCGGCACGGCCCGCGAGCCGAAGCAAAACGGCCGCCACGGCCGGCCCGCCGACGGAGCGGTCCCCGTAATGGTGCGCGTGGAACAGCCCGGCCTCGCCCCGCGAATGATCGCCCCGGCCGCCCTCGTCGCCGGCTTGCCGCGCGTGGAGATGACGACCGAGTTGAAGTGCATCGAGGGTTGGAGCCAAGTGGTGACGTGGGGCGGCGTCCGCTTCGCCGACTTCGCCGCCGCCCTCGGCACGGAGGTCGGCCGGCACCCGTTCGTGAGTATGGGAACCGCCGACGGCGCCTACTACGTCGGGCTGGACACGGCGAGCGCAATGCACCCGCAGACGCTGCTGTGCGACCGCATGAACGGCGAAAGTTTACCCGAGGCCCACGGCGGGCCGTTGCGGCTGGTGTCGGCCGTGAAGTACGGCATCAAGAACATCAAGTGGGTGGGCCGAATCTCGTTCCGCGACGACCGCCCGGTCGACTTTTGGGCCGAGCAAGGCTATGACTGGTACGCCGGTCTTTGACGCCCCCCTGCCTAGAATGCCGGGATAGGAGACAAGCACATGGCAACGACATCCGCCGCCGGGTATGACCTCACGCCGCCGACCCCCGAACAGAAGGCGGCCCTCGCGGCCGGATTGACCCCCGCCGAGAAGCGGGTGATCCTGCAACACGGGACCGAGGCGGCTTTCTGCGGTACGCTGCTCAACAACAAGTCGAACGGCGTGTACACCTGCCGCCTGTGCGGCCTGCCGCTGTTCAAGGCCGGGGCCAAGTTCGAGTCCGGCACCGGCTGGCCGAGCTTCACCGACCCGTTCGACGCGGCCCACGTCGCCGAGATCACGGACCGCTCCCACGGCATGACCCGCGTGGAAATCCGCTGCCAACGCTGCGACAGCCACCTCGGCCACGTCTTCGACGACGGCCCGTTGCCCGGCGGGAAGCGCTACTGCCTGAACTCGGTGTCCTTGGAGTTCACCCCGGACGGGCAGGCGCTGCCGGCGCGGATGTAGACGGAAGAGAAGATGGAAGAGCTTAACCACAGAGGACACAGAGAGCACAGAGGAAAACCGAGGCAGAGCAAAGGCATGATGAAAAATGTCTTTTTTTTCTTCTCGTCTTTCCTCTGTGCTCTCTGTGTCCTCTGTGGTTAAGCTCTTCTCTTCTCTTTCGCCTTTATCCGTGTCTCGTCCGTGTTCGATCCGTGGCTAAAAATTGTTTTTCAACCCGCCCACCCCTTTGCCCGCTCCACGGCCCGTGACCAATTCGCCTGCAACTCCTTCGCCTGATCCGTCGGCATCGCCGGCTCGAAGCGGCGCTCCACGCGGTAGCGCTTTTCCAACTCGTCCGTCGTCTTCCAGAAGCCGGTCGCCAGACCGGCCAAGTAGGCCGCCCCGAGGGCCGTCGTCTCCGTGACGGTCGGCCGCGCCACCGGCACGCCCAGGAGGTCGGCTTGGAACTGCATCAGCAAGTCGCTGCGGGCGGCCCCGCCGTCCACGCGGATTTCCACGGGGGGAAATGTCGTGTCGGCCCGCATCGCCGCCAACAGCTCCGCGGACTGAAACGCGATCGCCTCCAACGCGGCCCGGGCGATGTGGCCGCCGGTCGTGCCGCGCGTGAGGCCGGACAGCGAGCCGCGGGCGTGCGGGTCCCAGTGCGGCGCGCCTAAGCCGGTGAACGCGGGCACCAAGTACACGCCGCCGTTGTCCGGCACGGTGGCGGCGAGGGCATTCACCTCTTCGGCCGTGCGGATGATCTTCAGCCCGTCCCGCAGCCACTGCACGACGGCCCCGGCCACGAAGACCGCCCCTTCGAGGGCGTACGTCGTTTGCCCGTTCAACTTCCACGCCACGGTGGTTAGCAGCCGGTGCCGGGACGGGACGGGCGTCGGCCCCGTGGTTTGCAGCAGGAAGCAGCCGGTGCCGTAGGTGTTCTTGGTCAGCCCCGGCGAGAAGCACATCTGCCCGAACAGCGCCGCCTGCTGGTCCCCGGCGATGCCCGCCAGCGGGACGCCCGCCAAGCCCGGCACGGTAATCTCGCCGTACACTTCGCCGGACGACCGCACGGCCGGCAACAGCGCTTCCGGGACGTGGAAGAGCTTCAACAAGTCCGCGTCCCACGCCCCCGTGTGGATGTTGAACAGCATGGTGCGCGAGGCGTTGCTGACATCGGTGACGTGCAGCCGCCCGCCGGTGAGTTTCCACGCCAGCCACGAGTCCACGGTCCCGAACGCCAACCGCCCCGCCGCGGCCTTCGCCCGGGCGCCGGGGGTGTTGTCCAGAAGCCACGCGATCTTAGTCGCGGAGAAGTAGGCGTCGATCACCAGCCCGGTGCGCTCGCGGATGAACGCCTCACGCCCTTCGGCGCGCAACCGATCGCAAACGGCGGCCGTGCGCCGGTCCTGCCACACAATCGCCGGCCCGACCGGGACGCCGGTCGCCCGGTCCCAAACGACCGTAGTTTCCCGCTGGTTCGTGATGCCGACGCCCGCCACGTCGGCCGGCCCGATGTCCGCCCGGGCCATCGCCTCAGCCGCCACGCCGATCTGGGCCGCCCAAATCTCTTCCGCGTCGTGCTCGACCCACCCCGGCCGCGGGAAGTGTTGCGTGAACTCCCGCTGCGCCACCGCCCGCACGTCGCCCGACTGGTCAACGACCAAGGCACGGGCGCTGCTGGTGCCTTCGTCGAGGGCGAGGATGTAGGGCATGGGGACGGCTCCGGGCGATTGGCACACGGATCTTTTAGGGAAGATCGACCGTCACGGGCCGTCGTTGTCGGTGATCGTCAGAGTGAACGCATCGGCGGACCCGAGGGCGGCGTTCGCCGGGGCCGACAGCTTCATCTTCACGGTTTCACTGGGTTCGGACAACGTGTCGTCGGTGACGCGGACGGTGAACGTCTTCCGCGTCTCGCCGGCCGGGAACGTCAGTGTGCCGGGGGCGAGGGTGAAGTCCTTGCCGGGCGTGGCCGTCTCGGCGATGTCGATGGCGTACTTGACCGTGACCGGGAAGGCCGCGGCTAGCGACAGAACGACGGTGACCGTCACGGTCTTGACGTTCTCGGCCACCGTCGTGGCTGCCGTCTCGAAGGCCACGGTCCGCGTCGGGTCGTTGGCCAAGATCGTGTGCGTGTGCGTCGGCGCCCCGGCGATCACCGCGTTCACCGCCTTCGACAGTGAAATGGTCAACTTTTCGTCCGGCTCGTCGTCGTCGTCCGGCTTGACGGTGAGCGGGATGAATTTCGACACGTCTCCGGGGGCGAACGTCAGCGTGCCCGTTGCCGCCTCATAATCGGAGCCGGCCTTCGCCGTCCCGTTCTTGCTGGCGTATTTCACCGTCACCGCCCGGCCGGACATGACCGGCCGGCCGGACATGTCGCTCAGAAACACTTCCAGACCCGGCGACACGTCCTCGCCGGCTGCGGACGTCTTGTCCCGGAACGACACCTTCGGCATGACGTCATCGTCGATGATCGTGACCGTGGCCGTGCGGTTCTTGCCAACGGCGACCGGGCCGGTCGTCCCCGTCAGCCAGACTTGCAACGTCTCGGTGAACTCGTCCAGCAGGTCCGCGGCAATGTCTACGGTGAACGTCGCCGTCTTCTGGCCGGCGGCGAACGACACGAATCCGTTCGCCAGCGTGTAGTCCGGCCCGTCCAAGGCGGTCAGCGGGGTGACCACATAGTTCACGGTCAAACGCTCCGAAGCCGGGGCGTTCAACACCACGGTCAGCGTGGCCTTGACGGCCGCAGCCCCCGCCTTCTTCTTCTCGGACACGCTCACGCGGGTCAGGAGGAAGTTCGCCAGGTGCGTCGCCAGGTCCACGCGGGCGACGTTGCTCCTCACCACGCCGCCCGGGCCTTCGAGATGGTACGTGAAGAAGTTTTTTCCCGTGAAGCCGGCGACCGGCGGCGTGTACTTGAACGTGCCGTTCGGGTTCAGGAAGAACGTTCCTTGCGCCGGCGGCGTGTCGATGTGGGCCGTCAGTTTCAACCGGCCGCGGACGTCGTTGCCCAGCACGGAGCCGGACAGCGTCTTGCCGGGTGTGACGACGAAGGCGTCGTCCACGGCCGTCGGCGTTTTGCCGACGCGGACGGTCGCTTGCGGGGCCGCGGGGACGGCCTGCTCGTTGCCGGCGAAGTCGCGGGCGACGGCGACGAACCCGTAGGTGTGATTAGTTTCGCCGGTGTAGACGGCCGAAATCGCGCGGGTGTTGGTCAGCCAGCGGAGGAGGGCGCCGCCGTTCGTCGAGACGTACACGTCGTAAGAGTCCAGGCCGGAGCCCACGTCGGTCCCGGCCCACGCGACGGGGAACGTCGCCGCCTTGGAGGTCTGCGGCGCCAAGATGACGCCGGCCACCGGGGCGTCGGCATCGATGGTGTTGAGGAAGACGGGCGTGTCGATGGCCTCATTGGTGTCGAACACGATCGACGCCTGCTGGCTGACGGTGACGCCGGTGTCGAGGTCGGACAGTGGTTGGACGCGGTATTCAATAAAGCCTTGGCCGGCGCCGTCGCCGGTTTCCGGGTACAAGAAGCCGTCGAAGACACCGTCGGGGGCCAGCCCGGTTTCCGGATTGATCGAGACGAGTGTGGCGGTCAGCAAGCCGGTATCGACGTTGAAATCGAGAGAGACGAGGACGTTGAGGGCCGACCCGTCCGCGTTGTGATACGGGACGGTCGTCCGGTATTGGGTCAGCCCGGCCGGGACGGTCACGTTGACGGCCCCGAAGCCGAACGAGCCGAGTTGGAACGTGGACCAGTCCAGATCGGCGTCCAGTTGTTGGGTGACGGTGACGGTCTGCGCCGCCACGTCGCCGACGTTTTCAAATTCGATCTGGTACGGCCACACTCCGGCCGGCCGGACGAATCGCTCGGCGCCGTAGCCCGCCACCCACGGCCAGCGCGCATAAATGGGCAGTCCCGGCGCTCTGGCGCATTCCCGTCCGCTTCGTAAGCTGATGCGGCGTCCCCGGCAATCGTCCCCGGACCTGTCGCGGAGGGGGATTGTCATGGCGAAGCTCGTCGATGTCGGCTCGGTCGGCGCTTATTTTGAGTCACTCAGCGATCCCCGCACACGCGCAATCGCAAACACCTTCTGGGCGACATTATTGTCATCGCGGTGTGCGGAATCATCAGCGGCTGTCCGGGGCCGACGGCGATTCATCGCCGGTCAACTCTTCGGCAAGAGTGGCTGAAACAACACCTGCCCCTGCCAAACGGATTGCCGTCGCGTGACTGCCTGCGGCGATTGCTGATGGTCCTGAAGCCCGAGGCGTTTCAACAATGTTTTCACCGCTGGACGGCGGCGGCCTTTCCGACGGACGCCACGGGCAAACGACGGCTGGTGGCCATCGACGGCAAGACCTGCCGGGGATCGCATGACACGGCCA
>JAYTTY010000194.1:0-8366 GCA_043744795.1 Zavarzinella sp.
GGTGATCATCACCGAGCGAATCGTCAACGACAAACTCGAAATGGAGAGTCGCTATTTCATCTCCAGCCGGGTGATGTCGGCTCATGAGTTTCTCCAGGCGGTGCGTGATCATTGGCTGGTGGAGAACCCGTTGCATTGGGTGCTGGACGTGGTGTTCGGGGAAGACGGCCATCAACTGCGCAAAGGCCACGGGCCCGAAAACTTTAGCCTGTTGCGCAAACTGGTCCATGCCCTGATCAAGAGCGGCAATCCCAAACACGGTATCAAGGGAACGAGAGAACTCGCCGGATGGGACCCGGCTTATTTGGAAGAATTAGTAGCCAAAGCGATGGATTCCTCGGGAAAAAGCAAGTGCGTAGGCCCTGGCTGCGGCGATTGCTGATGGTCCTGAAGCCCGAGGCGTTTCAACAATGGTTTCACCGCTGGACCGCGGCGGTCTTCCCGCCGGCCCCGGAGGGCAGGCGGCGGCGGGTGGCCGTCGACGGCAAGACCTGCCGCGGCTCGCCGGACGCGGGCAACAATCCCGGCCCGTTGCACATCGTCAGCGCTCGGGCGAGCGAGGAGGGCATCTCCCCGGGCCAAGTCGCGACGGCGGCGAAATCGGACGAAATCACGGCGATTCCCGCGGTGCCGGCCCAAATCGACCGGAGCAACGCCCTCGTCACCATTGACGCGATGGGGCGTCAAAAAGCGGTCGCCGCGCAGAGCGTCGAGGCCGGCGGAGACGACGTCATCGCGGCCACGGACAACCGGCCAAAACTCGCGGAGGCCGTCGGGGAATTCTTTCGCGAGGCCATCCAATCCGACCTGGAAGAGATCGAATATCACCACTCCGAGGTTCGCGACAGCGGCCGTGGCCGGTCGGACATCCGGTCGTATTCCCCGGCGAAGATGCCGGAGAATTTCGCCCGGCGAGAACACTGGCCGTCGATCAAGGCGCTCGGCTATGCCCTCCGGGAGACCCGGCATGACGACGGCCGGCCCGCCGGGGAGATTCGGTATCACATCAGCAGCCGTTGCCTGAGCGGCAAGCGCTACGGCGAGGCGGTCCGTCAACACTGGGGAATCGAGTCGATGCCCTGGGTGCTGGACGTCAACTTCCGGGAGGATGACAGCCGGACCCGAGACCGCACGCTGGGCAACAATCTGAGCTGGCTGAGACGCTTTGCCGTGGGCTTGCTGAAAGGGCGTCCCAAGAAAGACAGCATCTGCGGCAAGATGGTCCGTTGCGGCATCCGCACCGCGTTTCTCACGGAAGTCCTACTAAATCAGGGTGTTTGATACGCGCTGGCCCTGGAGAACCCCCGTCTTTTGGGGAACCGTCAGCAACTCGTTCCGGCGCGCGTAGTACACGTCGGGCTTCGGCTCGGGGCGCAGGTCCGGCAACATGATGGTGACGGTTGACGAAGAAGTCGTCACCCCGTCGGTCACCCAGTACGTGAAGGTGTCGACTTGGGCGGCGTTGTGGCCGCTGCGCTGAACGTACTCGTAATTCCCGGCCTCGTCCGCCTTGATTTCACCGAACTTGGAAGCCGCGGTCATCGCCCCGGGCGTGCCGATGCCCGTCACCCGGAGGGGGTGGCCGTCCGGGTCGCGGTCGTTTGCAAGGAGCGACGTGTTGGCGAGGTCGCCCGCCAGCCTGTCTCCCCACCCTTGGGCCATCTCGCCGGCGCTGTCCGCGTTCCCGGCGGAAGAGCCGTCCTGCCAGTCGGCGGCGCGCAGGAGGCGGAGGTCGCCCCGCGCCTCCGGGGCCGCGTTGGTGACGACCAGACGCACGGTCGCGGCGTCGGCGGCGAACCCGTCGCCCGCCGCATACGTGAACGAGTCCGTGCCGACGAACCCCAAGGTCGGGGTGTAGCGGAACGACCCGTCGCCCGAGAGGGTCAAGGCGCCGTGGGCCGGCCCGCCGGTGAGCGTCACGCCGAGCGCGTCGCCGTCGGCGTCCGAGTCGTTCGCCCGCGCGCCTTGGCCCGCCTCGACCTTCAATTCCAAGCCGGAGGTGGCCGCGTACCCGTCCGGGCGCGCCGCCGGGGGCGTGTTGGTGACGTGGACGGTCGCCGTGGCGTCCGAGCCGCCGCCCCAGTGATCGGCCACCTGGTAGCGGAAGGCGTCCGTCCCCACGAAGCCCGCCGCCGGCGCGTAGTAGAACGTCCCGTCCGCGTTCAAGGACAGTTGCCCGTGAGCGGGGGCTTCATGGAGGGTGACGGTAATCGGGTCGCCGTCCGGGTCCGCGTCGTTCGCCGCCACTTTGCCGGGCGGTTGCTGTTGCCCGCCGATGGACTTGCCGGCGTGGACGGCGAAGGCGTCGGCCCGGGCCGCCGGCGTCGTATTCGCCACGACGACCCGGACCGTCACGGGTGAACTGCCGGCCGTGCCGTCGCCGGCCGCGTACTGGAACGAGTCGGCGCCGACGAAGTCGGCCGCCGGGTAGTAGACGAATCCGCCCTTGGCGTTGAAATTGAGTTGGCCGTGGGCCGGCCCGGTCGTCACCGTGGCGCTCAGGGCGTCCCCGTCGCCGTCAAAGTCGTTTGCCAAGACGCCCGCGTCCGCGGAAACCTCGAGTTTCGCGCCGGCGTGCACGAGGTAGGCGTCCGGCCCCCCGGCCGGGGCGATGTTGCGGACGGCGAGCCGCACGGCCGCCGGCGCGCCGGCGGCGCCCCCGGCCGAGACGGCGTACAAAAAAGTGTCTTCCCCGACGAAACCGGCGGCCGGCGTGTCGGAGAACGAGCCGTCGGGCGCCAGCGTCAAGGAGCCGTGCTGAGGGGCGCCGGTCTGGACGGCTTGGCGGGCGTCGGTCCCCGGCGCGGCGGGGTCGTTCGCCAGCAGCCCCTCCGCGGCCGGGACGGTCAGTTTGGCGCCGGCGTGGGCCAAGTAGGCGTCCCGCCACGCTTGGGGCGCCGTCCTTGAGACGACGAGCCGGACGGTCGCCGCCGGCCCGCCCCCGAGCGAGTATCGGAACGTGTCACTCCCCTCGTACCCCGCGGCCGGCGTGTAGGTGAAGGAGCCGCTGCCGCTCAGCGAGACGGTCCCGTGCGCCGGACTTTGGACGAGTCCGACCGCCGGCCATGCGCCACCCGCGGTCAGGTCGTTCGCCCGCACGCCGGCGCTGGAAAGGAACTCGCGCCCGGCCTCGACGAGGAAGGCGTCGTCCGCCGCGAGGGTCGGCGCCGCGGAAACCGTCATTTCCACGCGGATCGGGTCGCTAATCGCGGCCCCGTCCCCGAGCGTGACGGTGAAGAAGTCCGCCCCCGCGTACCCCGCCTCGGGCGTGTAGACGAACGACCCGTCCGCGTTGAGCGCGACGGCGCCGTGGGCGGGTTGGGCCGCCACGGCGGCGGTGACGGCGTCCCCGTCCGCGTCGGCGGCCGCCGACAGGATCCCGTCCGCCGCCAAGACAGTCCGCGGTGTCCCCGGGTTGGCCAAGTACCGGAGCGGCCCCCCGGCGGCCGTCGGGGCGGCGTTGGTGACCGTGATCCCGGCCGCCGCGACGTTGCTGGTCAAGCCTGACCCGGACAGGCGGTACCGAAATTCGTCCAGGCCGGCGAACCCGGCCGCCGCCGCGTAGGCGAACGTCCCGTCCGCGTTGACGGTCAGCGTGCCGTGCGCCGGGCCGGAGACGACTTCCGGCGCCAACCCGCCCGCGGCGGAGTAGCCGCGCAGCAGCCCGTCGGCCGCGGCGGGGCTGAGTGTCCTCACGCCGGCGACCGAGAATGTGCGGCCCCCGCGGCGGGGTCGCGGACGTCGATGCGCACCGCGACCGGCGCGGAGGCCGAAACGCCGTCGTCGGCGGCGTACGTGAACGTGTCCGCGCCCACGAAACCGGCGGCCGGGCGGTACGTGAACGTGCCGTCGGCTTGCAGGGACAGTGTGCCGTGCGCCGGGGCTGACACCAGCGTCGCCGTCAGGGCGGAGCCGCCCGCTTCGCGATCATTGGCCAAGACGCCGTCGGGGCCCCGACCGTCAATTCGGCCCCGGCGACGGCGGCGTACGAGTCGGCGGCCCCGGCCGGTTGGTCGATCACGGCGCGCAGGGTCACGGTGGCGGGATCGCCGTACGCCGCGCCGTCATACGCCCGGTAGCGGAACGTGTCGGCCCCCGTGTCCCCCGCGGCGGGGGTGTACGTGAAAGAACCGTCGGCATGGAGAGTCAACTGGCCGTGCCCGGGCGCCTCTTCGAGGGCCGCCGTGAGCGCGTGTCCGTCCGGGTCCGAGTCGTTGGTCAGAACGCCCTCGGCCACGCCGACGGTGACCGCGGCTCCCGGGCGGAAGAGGTACGTGTCGTCCAGTGATTGCGGCCCCGCGTTGGCCACGCGGATCACCGCCGTGACCGGGTCGCTCTGGGCCACGCCGTCGCCGGCGGCGTACGTGAACGTGTCGGTCCCGGTGAAGTCGGCGGCCGGGACGTAGACGAACGCCCCATTCACGGCCAGCGTCAAAGTCCCGTGGGCGGGCCCGGCGGCCACGGCCGCGGTCAGCGCGTGCCCGTCCGGGTCGCGGTCATTGGCGAGCACCCCCTCCGCCGCGCCCACCGCCAGCGTGGCGTTGGCCACGGCGGCGTACTCGTCGGGCAGGACGACGGGCGCGGCGTTCCGCACGGAGATCGCCGCCCCTTGGGCGACGCCGTCCGCCGGCCGGTAAGAGAACGAGTCGTCCCCCACGAACCCGGCCGCCGGAGTGTACTGGAACGACCCGTCCGCGGCCAACTGCAGGGCGCCGTGGGCGGGCGGGGTGAGGAGTGCCGCACCGAGCGCGTCTTGGTCGGCGTCAATGTCGTTCGCCAGCACGCCGGTGGCGGCCGGGACCGTCAGCGCCTTCCCGGCGACGGCATGGTACGCGTCCGCTTCCCCGGCCGGGTCGGCGTTCGTCACCGTCAGCGTGACCTGAACCGCGTCCGCCCCCGCGCCGAGCGTGTACGTGAAACTGTCCTCGCCCACAAAACCGGCGGCCGGGACGTAATGGACCGCCCCGGCCGCCGACAGCGTCAGCGCGCCGTGGCTTGGCCCGGCCCCCATGGTCACTTGGGGGCCGGTCCCCTCCGGAATCCAGTCGTTCCCGGTCACGCCGCCGCCGGCGGACAAGTCGAGGACGTGATCGTGCGTCAAGGCGTACTGGTCCGGGGCGGCGATCGGGTCCGCGCCGCGCACCAAGATGATGACCTCGGTCGGGTCGCCGGTCAGCCCGGACTGGACGGGGCGGTAGGTGAACCGGTCGCGGCCCGCGAACGCGGCGTCTGGCGTGTACGTGAAGCCGCCGCCCGCGCCCAAGTCGAGCGTCCCGTGCGCCGGCCCCGACGCCAAGTAGGCCGTCATCGGCCCGTGGTCCCCGGCGATGTCGTTCGCGAGCACCCCGGCGCCCAAGTCTCCCGTCGCGGCGACCGTGAGGGCTTCCCCTTGGTCCGTGTCGTAGCGGTCCCGGCGGCCCGTCGGCTTCCGGTCGCTGACAGTGATAGCCACCGTCGCCGTCGCGGATTCGCCGACTTCTGCTTGGGCGGCGTTCGACAGCGTGACGGTGAGCGTTTCCGCACTCTCCGGCAATGCGTCCTCTGTGAGATTGACCGCCAGCGTCTTTTGAACTTCACCGGGGGCAAAGGTCAGCGTCCCGGCCGCGGTCGTGTAGTCGTTTCCCGCCGCGGCCGTGCCGTCTGCCGTCGCGAAATCGACGGGGACCGGCTCCGCGGACGCGGCCGACAGCCGCACCGTCAGTGTGACCGTCTCCCCCTCGTCCGCAACCAGCGTCGTCGCGTCCCAGTCGATCCGCGGCGGCGGGGCCGGCTCGTCGTCCGCAATCGTTACGGCGGCGTCTCGATCACCGGTGGCGAGGACGTACCCGGCCGCCGCGCTCGGGGTGTTCAGCGTTAGGATGACCGTCTCGTCCCCTTCCCGCAACTGGTCGTCTGCCGGCACAACGGGGAGGTCGACGGTCAGAGCCCCGGCGGGAAACGTGACGAGTGAGGGGAACGGCTGAAAGTCCGCCCCGTCGGCGGTCCCGGACACCGTGTATGAAACGTGCATTCCCGCACTGGCCCGGTCGCGGTGGAAGCGGAAGGCCCCGGTATCCGCCGGCGTTCCGTCCGGCGTTTCGGCCGCGTCATCCACGGCCGTGACCCAGACGGCGGGCGGCGGCTCGTCGTCGTCGGCGATGGTGACGGAGGCGGGAGTGGAAGTGCTTGAGTAAGTGGCCGACGGGTTTAGGCTCACCGTGACCGTCTCGGCCCCTTCGACCGCCGTGTCGTCAGACACCGCGACCGGGACGTGGACGACCGTAACCCCGTCGGCGAACGTGACCGTGCCGGAGAGGGCCGCGTAGTCCGCCCCGGCGGTCGCCGTCCCGCCGACGGCATACGTCACGGACAACGAGCCATTCCCGTTGGACCGTTCGAACCGGAAGGAACCGGGCGAGGACGGCTCGGACCCGTTTGTCTGGCCAACCGCCCAAACGGAGGGGGTTTCGGTCCCGCCACTCCCTCCGGAGCCGCCGGACGGGTCGTTGTCCTGAATGGTGACGGTGCCTGAACTCGCGCCGCCGCTGGCCGCGTACACGCCCGTCATGACGGCCACGCCAACCGTCTCCGGCCCTTCGACCATCAGATCGTCCGTTGGCGTCACCGTGACGTCCACGTAGTCGGCCCCGGCCGGGATCGTGACCGTCGAGCTCAGCCAGGAGTAGTCCATCCCGTTGCTGGCCGTCCCGGTGAGTTGGAGATTGACCTGCAGGTCGCCCAGCGTCCCGGTCCGGTGGACGCGGACCCGGCCGGTGTCGGCCGGTTGCGGGTACGTCGTTTCTGCGGCCACGGCGTCTTCCGTGGTGACCCACACGACGGGGGTGCCGCCGCCGCCCCCGGAGCCGCCCGATGCGGGTTCGTCATCGGCGATGGACACGACAGCCGGCGACCCGCCGCTCGGGTAATACCCCCCGGAGGCGGGGGTCAGCACCGTCACCGACACGGTTTCCGTTCCCTCGGCGAGCGCGTCGTTAACGACGTTCACGGGGACGTCGACGGCCGACACGCCGGCCGGGAAGAACACGCCCCCCGGCAGCCCGACGTAGTCCGCCCCGTTGGCCGCCGTCCCGGAAATAGCCACGGACACGGCCCGTCCGGCGCTGAGGTCAGACCGCCGTAGCCGGAAGACGCCCGGCAGAGCGGGTTCCTGGCCGTCGGCGGCCGACGATACCCACACCGTTGGCGCCCCCATTCCTCCGCCCGAGCCACCCGAGCCGCTTGGAGTCCATGTGTCGTCGCTGATGCTCACCGTCGCGGCCCCGCCGCTCACGACCACGGACGCGGCGGGGTCGATCGTGGCCGTGACCGTCTCCGTTCCCTCGAGTTCCGAGTCATGAACGACTTGGACCGGGACATCGACCGCATACGCGCCGGCGGGGAAGTGGACGCCGCCAGGGAGTCCCACATAGTCCGCGCCGTTGGCGGCCGTCCCGCCCACCGCGTACGTCAGTGCGAGCGCCCCGTCGGCCGACGACCGATGGAAGCGGAATTTGCCCGGCGCCGTTTCGCCCGTCGCCCCCGCCTCGGCCGTGACCCACACCGTCGCCGACGGACTCGAACTCCCGGAGCCGTTCCCGCCCCCGCTTTGCCCGGGGCCGGGGGCGGCCCCCCCAAGGCCGCCGCCGCCGCCGCCCGAGCTTTCCGACGTGAAACTTTCGCCCAGCGGCGCGCGAAAACTTACAGGTTGGATTGGCGGCGGAGACGGCGCCGGCCCCGTGGTGTCGACATTTCCGTTGCCCGCCCAGAAGGCGTCAAGCCCGGACGAGTCCCCTCCCCCCGGGGTGGGCGGCGCAGGGTCTGACGGCGCGGCGGGCGGGGAATCCGCGGCGGCCGGTCACGCTCCTTCCCCGGGCGGGACTGGCGTCATGATCGCGGGAGAAGCCGCCTCCGCCCAATTGGCGTTGATGTCGATGGACAGGTCCGGATTGGCCAGCAAATCCGCCCAGGGCTGGGCGACGAAATCGGCCGGCAATCCCGCCGCCCCGCCCGTATCGCCCGACGCCGTTGGGGAGGTCCCTTGGCCCTCCGCCGGGGCGGTCTCCGGCTGAAGGGTCATCGGCCACGCCGGGCCGGATCCCGCCGGGGCCGCCGCCGGCGTCGGGGCTTGGTACAGGCCCAAGTTGAACCCGAACACGCTTAGTCCGGTGGCGAAGGCCGCCGAACTAAAACTGTTCAACTGATCCGAAGGGGGGTTCCGCTCTTCCATCGCCGCGAGTTGCATTCGGACTGCGGGGCAGGGCCTACGCACGTGTTTTTCCCGAGGAATCAATCGCTTTGGCTATTAAATCTTCCACATAGTCCGTGTTCCAACCGGCCATTTCTCTCGTTCCCTTGATTCCGTGTTTTGGCTTGCCACCCTTAATCAT
>JAYTTY010000195.1:0-30350 GCA_043744795.1 Zavarzinella sp.
ATCGGTTATGCGGCGGAATTCGCCATAAGTGATTCGACAGCCAAGACTAATGCTCTCGGCAATCGATTGGCACCGGCCAGGAAAAGTTCAATAGCCGTCCTGTCGTCCCGATTCGTGCCCCGCTGATGTCCCACGATGTCAGCGGGGCATTTTCGTTCTGAGAACACGACGAAACGCCCGGCTCCCCTTAACGCCGTCGCGGCGGGTCGGGTACTCGTGCGGGCCTTGGCATTCGCCCCGGAGACCCAATGAGCGTCCGCCACACCATTTGCTGGGACGACATCCCCGTGACCGACTTGGACCGGGCGCTCGCGTTTTACTCGGCCGTGCTGGGCAAGCCGGGCGTCAAGCAGGCGGCCGGGCGTTGAATTCGGCCTGTTGCCGCCCGCGGACTCGAACGTGTCCGGGCGCTTGGCGAAGATGCCGGACTCGGCGCCCGCCCAGACCGGGCCGCTGTTGTACTTCAACGTGGCGGGCCGGCTGGCCGAAGCCGCGGACATCGCCCGCGCCGCCGGCGGGCGCGTGTTGGCCGAGCCGCACCCCATCGGGCCGCACGGCCGCCGGGCGGTGATTCTCGACTCCGAGGGCACCCGCGTGGCCCGGGGCTCGCACGGACCGCCGGCGCCCGGTTCTCGTGACGCCGCGAATTCACGTCCCGCCGAAACGCCGCCCCTCAATTCTATTGTGATTCGAGCCGCCGTGTCTCGCCCGCGTCACAACGCGAATCGGCGGCCGCCTGAATAATCGGTCCCGTCGGCATATTCGGCACAATCCCCCAAATCCGGTTTGGTTTCCTCAAACCCCATTCTAATTAACTTCACCTCCGCACACTCGCCGAATGTCATTCGCCGGCGTCAATTTTGGTCATCAACACTATGCACCTTCTCGACTTGTCTTCCGGCCGGAACTGCCGTGTCCCGCGGGCCGCGCGGCGCCCGTCGCTGCGGGTGGAAGCGTTCGAGGACCGGCTGACGCCGTATTCGGTCAGCGGCAACGCGTGGCCCATACCGGACCGCATCACCGTCAGTTTCGTGCCGGACGGCACGCTGGTGAACGGCGTGGCCAGCAACTTGCAGGCGACCTTCAACACCAAGTTCGGCGCCGCCGCCACGTGGCAAAACGTGTTCAAGGAAGCGGCCCAAGTGTGGGCGCAGCAGACCAACATCAACTTCGTCTTCGTCGCGGACAGCGGGGCCGCCACCGGGTCCGGGAGTTACCAACAGGGTGACCCGGCGTTCGGGGACATCCGCATCGGCGGGTACAACTTCGGCACCACCACGCTGGCCCAAGCGTTCATGCCGCCGCCGGTGAACAACTACTCCGTCGCCGGCGACATCGCCTTCAACACCAGCCAGACGTTCAACATCGGCAGCGCCTACAACCTGTTCACGGTGGCCTCGCACGAATTCGGCCACGCGCTCGGCCTCAACCACGGAGCCGTCAGTTCCATCATGGCCTCCGCGTACCCCGGCACCGTCACCGCGCTGACGGCCGACGACATCAGCGGCATTAAGGCGATCTACAGCGCCGGGGCCGCCCGCGCCAACGACAGCTACGACGCGGCGGCCACGAACGAGACCTCCGCGACGGCCTCCCTCGTGACGAGCACCATCAACACGACCACCAAGGCCGGGGTCATCAACAATCTGAATCTGAGTACCAGCACGGACGCGGACTGGTATAAGTTCGTCGTCCCGGCCGGCAGCGCCACGACGCTCAAGGTGAAGGCCGTCGCCGCCAACCTGAGCATGCTCGACCCGAAAATCGAAATCTACGACAGCGCCGCCGCGTTGAAGGCCACCGGCAACGCCGCCGTCTACGGGGGGACGGCCGCGGCGCAGTTCACCGTCGCCGCCGGGCAGACGTGGTACGTCAAGGTGTCCAGCGCGGACGCGAAGGCTTCCTTCAAGACCGGCAAGTATTCCCTGATCCTCAACATGGGCACGGGGGCGGACCCGGCCGTGACCGCCACCACCACGCAAAGCCCCAAGGGCGCCACGCCCACGTCCGGCGGCGGGATCGCCGTCACGGACGGCGTCGAGACGCCGGTGAACACGGCCTCCACGACCTACAGCGCGGGGATGAAGTCCTCGATGCTCGTCCTGGCAGGGACGCTGACCACGACGGTCGCCACGGGCCAGCCGGCGATCGCCATGGACGGGGCCGGCAACTACGTGGTGGTCTGGCAGAGCGTCGGCCAAGACGGCGACCAAGGGGGGATTTACGCCAAGCGGTACAACGCCTTGGGCGTGGCCCAAGGGGGGGAATTCCGCGTCAATGTCGTCACCGCCGGCGACCAGGCCGCCCCGGCCGTCGCCATGCGGCCCAACGGGGATTTCGTCGTCACGTGGCAGAGCCACGGCCAGGACGGCAGCGGGTGGGGCATTTACGCCCGGCAGTTCAGTGCCGCCGGGGTCGCCCAAAGCGGCGACATCTTGGTCAACACCATCACGTTCGGCGACCAGATCACCCCCGCCATCGGCATCGACGGCGCCGGCAATTTCACCGTCGCGTGGTCACAGTTCGCCACGTCGTGGGGCGTGTACGCCCAGCGGTTCACGGCCGCCGGCGCGGCGACAGGGAGCCCGTTCGTGGCAAACACCACCACCGCGGGGGATCAAGTCTCCCCCGTGGTCGGGATGGACGCGGCCGGGAACTTTACCGTGGGCTGGTCCAGCTACAACCCGATGACGCTGTCGTGGGGCATCTTCGCCCAGCGGTACACCGCCGCCGGCGCCAAGAACGGGGCCGAAATCGGGATCAACCAGACCACGGCCGGCGACCAGAAACTCACCCACGCGGCCATGACGCCGGACGGCAAGCTGATGTTCGTGTGGACCAGCCAAGGCCAAGACGGCTCCGGCCAAGGCGTGTACGCCCGGCGGTACGACGCCGCCGGGGCGGCCGCGGGCAACGAGTTCCGCGTCAACACCACCACGGCCGGCGACCAGACGAACCCGTCCGTCGCGTGGGACACCTACGGGAATTTCTACTTCACGTGGTCGAGTTACGGCCAGGACGCCGCCGCCACGTGGGGCATTTACGGCCAGCAGTTCAACGCGGCGGGGGCCGCCGTCGAATCGGAGTTCCGCGTCAACAGCACCGCCGCCGGCGACCAAGTGAACCCGACGATGGCGATGGACGGCCAAGGCCACCTCGTCGTCGTGTGGAACGGCAACGGCGTGGGCGACACCGACGGCGTGTTCATGCAGCGCTACTCGGTGAACACGGCCTTGGAACGGCCCCCCGTCGGCGACTCGTGGGAAGTGGACGGGGCCGGCCCCGCGGCGGCCGGGCCGCCGGGCCTCCTGAGTGCGCCGCCGGCCGCCGGCGGCGCCGACCGCCGGCGCTGGGCCGCCGACGCCCCACCGAGCGCCCGCCGCGAAGCCTCTCCGGCGCCCGCCGCCGACCCCGCCGCGCCCGCCGACCCGGACCGCCGGCCCGAAATCGCCGACCTGCCCGCCGCCGACGACGCGGCCACACTCGATTTGCTGTCCGGCGGCGCCTTCCGCTGGTGGAGGAGCTAATGGACTTCTTGGCGACTTCCCGGCCCCGCGCCCCGCGCCGGCGGCGGGTGCGGCTTCAACTGGAACAGCTCGTCTCGCGCTGCCAGCCGAGCGTGATGGGGCCGGAACCGCTGGTTGAAATCGAGCCGAACGACACCGCGGACGTGGCCCAAGACTTGGGCGCCGCCGACGGCCGGCCCGCGCTCGCCGTCGCCGGGCAAGTGGGGGACGGGGTCTTCGGGGCCGCGGACGTGGACTGGTACATCTTCCGGCTGGACGCCGCCGCGCACGTTCATCTCACCGTCTCGGGGGAGGCGGACGCCGCCCACCCCGTGCTGGGGCTGTACAACGTGAACGGCGACCGATTCGACTTCTCCGACCCGTTCACCCCGACCGGCCGCCGGCTCTTGGCGCAGACCGCCGACGGGTCCGGGGACGGCTTCTTGGACCGCGACCTGCCGGCCGGCACCTACAACGTGGCCGTCAGCGGGGCCGGCAACGCCGACTTCCACCCGTTCCTCGCGGGCAGCGGCAACGCCGGGCAACCGCGGTTCTACACCCTCGGCGTCGCCGCCACGCCGCTCGGCCGCGGGCCGGCCGACGGGCCGCGCGTGTTGGCCTTCGACCAAGCCGCCACCGGGCCGCTCGCCCGGTCGCCGTTCGTGCTGCGGATGCAGTTCGACGGCGAACTCGACCCGGCGACCGTCAGCCCCGGCGGGACCGTCTTCCTCACCTACAACCCAAGCGGGGCGTTCGGCGACGGGGCCGACCAAGACGTGCCCCTCGGGACGTTCAACTACCAAGCGGGCCTGTCGGAACTTCAACTGTTGCCGGCCGCCCCGCTGAAACCCGGCTATTACCGCTTGGTCTTGGCCGGCGACACCGCGGACGGGGCCTTCGCCGTGGCGGGCGTGGACGGCGTTCCCCTCGGCACGGCCGAGTATTACCCGCACGGCCGGGACGCCGTCCGCGTGTTTCAAGTCGCGGCGGGCGACGCGGGCGACGACACCGCCCCGACCGCCACCGACCTCGGCGAGGTGGCGCCCGGCCAAATCGTCCGCGTCGCCGGGGCCATCGGGGACGACCCGTATTACGACCCCGCCGCCCGCCCGGACGAGGCCGTCAACCCCGCCGCGGACGCGGACATGTACCACTTCCGCGTCGCCGGGCCGGGCCGGTACGCGCTGGCCGCGGACGTGTTCGCCGGCCGCATCGGCTCGCCGCTGGACGCGGGCATCAGCCTGTTCCAAGCCGACCCGGCGACGGGGGCGTTGGTGTTCGTGGACGGCAACAACAACAGCCGCAACGCCGCCGCCGCGACCAACGGCACCCTCCCGCTTCACGACGACCCGGCCCTCTTCGTCGGGCTGACGGAAGGGGACTACTACCTCGTCGTCACCGCCAATTTCAACACGCCGAGCGCGGCCGATGGGGGCGAGCCGGGCGCCAACGGCCTCTTTGACCCGGCCGATTCCCACAGCGGGCAAAACGGCTTCGGGGCCGGGCCGTACGTGCTGAGTTACGGGATTCGCCGGGACGACGCGGCCCCGACCGTGGTGGCCGTGACGCCGGAGCCGGGGGAGACCTTGGCCGCCCCGCCGACGGAAATCGTCGTCGCCTTCAGCGAGGCGATGAACGTGCGGTCGCTGTTTTTCAACGCCTACGAGCAATCCACGCAGGCGACCGTGGCCGCGGTCTACATCGTGGGGGCCGACGGCACACGCTACTTCCCCCGGCTGGGCCGCTATGACGACGAAGCCGACGAAGCCCACTTCCTGATGTTGGACGGCCTGGCCAACGGCGCGTACCAGCTTCACCTCTCCGGCGGCGCGGGCCTGACCGACTTGGCGGGGAACGCCCTCGTCGGTTCTGAAGCGAGTGCTGACTATGTGGTCTCCTTCACGGTGGCCGGGCCGGCCCGCGGCGCCGTCGGCGACCCACTTGCTTGGAATTCGCTCGACGGCAACGACGACCCGGCCGCCCCGCAAGACTTGGGCGTCCTCTTCCCGCACGAACTGCAAACGGGGGTCACGGTCACGCGGGCGGCGGCGGCCGGGGCGGCCGACACCGCGGACGCCTACCGCTTCCAAGCGCTTCAAGGCCAAACCTACGGGCTGAGCCTGTCCGGGGCCGACCTGCCCGCCGGGGTCACGGTCGCCGTCTTCGACGATGCCGGGAATGAGGTCACATTCAACGAGCCGGACGGGTTGGCCTTCACCGTCGCGTTGACGCCCGGCGAATACGTCGTGACCGTGGCGGGGTGGACGGCCGAGCAAGCCGCCACGCTCGCGTATGAACTGAAACTGACGCTCGTCGGCAACGGCGACAACGCCCCGGCCCTGACCGCCGGGCCGGGGCCGGCGATGCGGCTTCGCCTGGCGGGGGACGCGGCGGCCGCGGACCGGCCGGCCGACAGCCTCGCCGTGGTGTTGCCCCCCGCGCCCGCGGGCGAACCGCCGGCCGACGCCGGCGGCTCGGCGCTCGGGCCGGCGTTCGTCGTGGCGACCGCCGCCGCGGCGGTGAGCGCCCGCCCGGCGGCCCCGGCCGGGGCGCCGCTCATCAGCCTGCCGACCGGGGCGTTGCTTCAATTGGCCGGCGGCCCGCTCGGCGGCGTGCCGGGCGCGCCCGCGGCCACGGAGCGGGCGGCGCTCCGCCTGCCGGCCGCCCCCCCGGCCGTGACCCCGGCGGTGTTGCTGACCACCGCCGCCGTGATCGGCCCGGAAACCCCCGAAATCCCCGAGACCGCCGAAACCCCCGGCGCGGCCGGGGCGCTGGCCCGTATGTTCGCCAATGTCGCGCGCGCCGCGGCGCAATACGGCGATCATGTCCTAGAGATGTGGAACGGCTTGGCGGCCGGCCACGCGGCCCCGTCGGCCCCGCCGCGGCTCGACGCCGCGGCGGCCGTCTCGCCGGCGCCCGAACCGGCCGTGACGTTGGCGGCCCCCGCCTCGGTGACGGCGGCCGCGGAAGACGCGCCGCCGGTGGCCGAGGCCGCGACCCCGCCGGGAACCGCGGCCAAGCCGCTGTCGCTCGGCCTAACCGCCGCCGTCGGCGTGGCCGCGTGGTGGCTGGTGACCCGCACCCGGGCGGCCCGGACGCCGGTGCTCGGCGGCCGGCCGGCCCCGCGGAAAAGGATCTTCTTGTGACGCCGGACCGCCTCCCGCCGACGGACGACGACGCGCCCAGCGCGCTGGTGGCCGACGTGCTGGCCCGGCGGCGGCTCGACGACTCGGCGAGCGCGGCCGAGTACGGCGACCGCCGCCCCGCCCTGCGCGAGTCCCTCGCCCACTTGGTCTCCCGGCAAGACTTCTTGCACTCCGCCGGCGCCGAGAGCGGCGTGGCCCGCAGCCACCTGCGCCTCCCGGACGTGGGGGACGAGGTGTTCGGCTTCCGGCTGCGGGCCGAGTTGGGCAAGGGGGCGTTCGCCCGCGTGTTCCTCGCGGAGCAGGCCGCGCTGGGCGGGCGGGCCGTGGCCGTGAAAATTTCGGCCATCGAGGGGGGCGAGCCGCAGACGCTGGCCCAGATGCAGCACACGCACATCGTGCCCATCTACGCCGTCCACGAAGACCCGCGGAGCGGGCTGCGCGCCGTGTGCATGCCGTACTTCGGCGGGGCCAGCCTCGCCCGCGTGTCCGCGGAACTGTGGGCCGGGGCGGCGCCCCCCACGACCGGCCGGCAATTCGCGGACGCCCTGACGGCCGTGCAATCCGCCCCGCCGCCGGCCGATTCCGGCGGGCAAACCCCGCTGGCGGCGCTGCGCCGCGAATCGTTTTGCCGGGCCGTCATGTGGGTCGCCGCCCGGCTGGCCGAAGGGCTGCACCACGCCCACCAGCGGCGCGTGCTGCACCGGGACATCAAGCCGGCGAACATCTTGCTCGGGGCCGACGGGCAGCCGATGCTCCTCGACTTCAACTTGGCCCAGGACCTCGGCCAGACCGCCGTCCAAGCCGTGCTGGGCGGGACGGTGGCCTACATGGCGCCGGAACACTTGCGGGCGATGGCGCGCCGGACGCCGGCCTTGGTGAAGGGCGTCGATCACCGCTCGGACATTTACTCCCTCGGCATGGTCCTGTACGAGACGCTGACCGGCGCCCGGCCGTTCGAGCACAGCGGCAGTTATTCCGTGACGCCGCTGCACATCGAGGCGATGGCCACCGACCGCGACAAGGCGGCCCCGTCCCTGCGCGCCCGGCGGCCGGACGCCTCGTGGGGCCTCGAAAGCGTCGTCCGCAAGTGTCTGGCCCCGGACCCGGCCGCCCGCTACCAGCAGGCCGAGGACTTGGCGGAAGACCTGCGCCGCCTGCTGGACCACCGCCCCCTGGCGCACGCCCCGGAACTGAGCCGGCGGGAGCGGGTGGCCAAGTGGGCGCGCCGGCACCCGCGCCTGACGGTCGCGGGCGGGGCGGCCGTGGTTGTCGGCGGCGTGCTCCTCGCCGGCGGCGCCGCCCTGGTGACGACCCGCGACCACTTGGCGGGCGCGCGGCACCAACTGGGCACGGCCGCCGGCGCCGACCGCCGCCGCGCCTTCGACGCCGGGACCGTCCGGGCGCTGTGCCTAGTGAACACGACGACCGGCCTGCGCGACCACCTGCCCGCCGGCCTGCGGGCGTGCGAGGAGACGCTGGACATTTACGGCCTCCGCGCCGCCGGCCGGTGGGAAGAGCCGGCCGATTGGGCCGGCCTGCCGCCGGCCGAGCGGGCCGGCCTCGCGGAAGACGCCCGCGAACTGTTGCTGTTGCTGGCCGACGGCCGCGTCCGGCTGGCGGCGGCCGACCCGGCGGCCCTGCGGGCCGCGCTGGCCACGCTGGACCGGGCCGAGGCGATCCCGGCGGCGGCCCCGTCCCGCGCCCTGTGGCTGGACCGGGCGCGCTACTGGGACGCGCTGGGCGCCGCCCGCGAGGCGGGCGCCGCCCGCGAGCGGGCCGCCCAGACGCCCGTGGCCTCCGCGCGGGACCATTACCTGATGGCCGTCGCGCTGCTGCGGGCCGGCCGGGGGACCACGACCGGGCCGTCGCCGCGCTGGACCGGGCCGTCGCCCTCGACCCGCGGCACTACTGGTCGTGGCTGCTGCGCGGCATCTGCCACTTGGACCGCGGCGACGGGGCCTTGGCCGCGGGGGACTTCGGCCGGTGCGCGGGCCTGTGGCCGGCGTTCGCGTGGGGGCACTTCAACCTCGGCTTGGCGCAGGCCAAGAACGGGGACGCGGCCGAGGCGGCGGCCAGTTACGACAAGGCCTTGGAATGCGACCCCGCCCTGCTGCCGGCCCGCGTGAACCGCGCGCTGCTCCACCTGGAAGCGAAGCGGTACGCGGCCGCCTTGGCCGACCTCGACGCCGCGGCCGGCCCGGCCGCGGACGAGCCGCTGCGGCAGGTGCGCCGGGGCGTGGCCCTGGAGGGCCTCGGCCGGCCCGCGGACGCGGACGCGGCCTTCCGCGCCGGCCGGGACGCCGCCGCCGGGCCGCCGGCCGTGCGCCGGCAAATGGAATGGGCCTTCGGGTTCGCCGTCGCCGCCCGCCGGCCGGCCGACGCGCGGGCGGCGTTCGACGCGGTCCTGCGCGACGACCCGGACAACGGCCAAGCCCTGTACGGCCTCGCCATGCTGGCGATGGCGGCCGGGGACGACGCCGCGGCCCTCGGGCATTTCAACCGGGCGCTGGCCGCGGCCCCCGGCTTCCACGCCGCCCGGCGCTACCGGGCCGTGCTGCGGGCGCGGGCCGGCGACCTCGACCGCGCCGGGGACGACATCAACTGGTGCCTGGAGCGCGACCCGCGCTCCGGGGACACGCTGTACGCCGCCGCCTGCGTGGCCGCGCTGGCGCTGGCGCGCCGCGACGACCCCCGGCTCGGCGACCAAGCCGCGGAGCTGATGGCCCGGGCGTTCGCCCGCGGCGTCGGCCCGGACAAGGCCGCCGCCGACCCGGACCTCGCCGCCGTCCGCCACGTGCCGCGCTTCCGGGCGTTGCTCGGCGGGGCGGCCGCGGATTGATCCTGTGTTTCTCGCGCGTTTTTAGGGGTTTTCTCATGACGGCACTTGCGATCGATTCCCGCGTCCTGAACGCCTCGGCGGCGGGGCAGGCCCGCTGCCTGGCGGTCCTTCTTCAGACGGAGTTCGGGGAACCCTTCGCCGTGTACGACGCGGCCGGCGGCGACCTGCTCGCCGGGGCGGGCATGGGCGGCGGCCTGCCGGACGCGGCCCGCAAAAGCGCCGCCGGGGGCGCGCACGCCGTGGCCGCGGCCGACGGGCGGTATCTGTTGGCGATCCCCGTGCGCGTGGCGGACGGCGCCACGCTCGTCGGCGTGGGGACGTTGGCGGGCTTCGCCCGGACGCCCCAGCAAGCGGGCACGGAACTGGCCCGCCTGCAAAAATGGGCCGCCGCGGTGAGCGACCGCCTGGCCCAGACGACCGCCGCCCCCGTGCAGCACCGGAAGGGCCCCGAGCCGGACGGGGCGGGCGCCCTCGCGTGGGCGGCGCTCGGCTCCTTGGACCACCTCGCCCGCCGCCTGCGCATTCACAAGGAGCCGGAAAAGAACCAGAAGCGCATCCTCCGGGCCGTCGGCGAATTGCTGCAGTGCCGGGGGGTCGTCTGGATTCCGCAGCAGGCCGACGCGGACGGCGTCGTCTGGGGGGATGTGGGGCTGTCCCCGTGGGACTGCCGGCAACTCGCCCACCGCCTCGGCCGGCACGGCGAACTGGCCGACCCCGGCTGCCTTTTGCTGAACGACGTGGCGACCGGCAGCCTCGGGGCGTGCTTCCCGCAACTGGCCAACGTGCTGGCGCTCACCGTCCGCGACCACGGCCAACAGGGGTTGCTGGTGGCGATCAACAAGGGCCAAGCCGGCCCGGCGGCGGCGGGCGTCGTGCCGTTCCGCCGCGGGGACGTGGTGGCGGTGGCCCCGTTCGCCTCCCTGTTGTGCCTGCACCTCGGGACGGCCGGCCGGTTCCAAGACCTCAAGGAACTGCTGGTGGGGCTGGTCCGCTCGCTCACGTCGTCCATCGACGCGAAAGACCCGTACACGTTCGGCCACAGCGAGCGCGTCGGCCGCGTGGCCGTCGAGCTGGGCCGCGAATTGGGGCTGGAGGCCGACGAGGTGAGCGACCTGTACTTGGCCGGCCTGTTGCACGACATCGGCAAGATCGGCGTCCGGGACGTGGTCCTGTGCAAGAAGGGGCCGCTCACCGACGAGGAGCGGGACCACATCCAGCAGCACGTCACGATCGGGCATGCCATCCTGGCGGACCTCCACCCGATCCGCCACCTGCTGCCCGGCGTGCTGTACCACCACGAGCGGTACGACGGGGCCGGCTACCCGGAACGGCTGGCGGGGGAGGCGATCCCCGTGATCGCCCGCATCTTGGCCGTGGCGGACGCCTACGACGCGATGGGCACCAGCCGCCCGTACCGGGAGGCGATGACGCTCGACCGCATCGAGGGCATTCTACGGCAGGGGGCCGGCACGCAGTGGGACCGGACGGTCATCGACGCCTTCATGCGCGCCCGCCACAAGATTCACGCCATCCGCCAGCGCGGCATCGGCGAGTCCCTCCGCCACGCCGTCAACGGCGCCCTGCGGGACGAAAAAGACCCCGACTCCCTCGGCGCCATCCCCACCAGCGCGTTCTGACGGGGCGCCCGGCCGGAACGAAATTTTCACCGCCGCTCGGCTTTGCCACGCTAGCCCCCGTTTTCGGTGACCTAGCGTGGCAGTCGGACACCTAGCGTTGCAGCCGTCTCAAACGCCCGACTTTGTCCTAAGTTTAAACAGCCGGGCGAATGCGTTTGTGAAGCCGCCGACGTGTTCAAGTGTTCAGAAACGGCATTGCCTTTCCGACTCCGCTTGGTTAAAATTTCCTTTCTCCATCACTTCAAAGACAGGGAGAGTCAGAAAAAAAGAGGCACTGCCATGCACTTAAACGTCGAAAAAACGCTGGACGCCATCTCGACACTTTTCCGGTTCCACAACACTACGGAGATGAGTTACCTTCGTTTGTTGAAGTTACTGTACATCGCTGACCGGGAAAGCATCAAAGAGACGGGCCGGTCCATCACGGGCGACAAGGTGGTGGCGATGGCAAACGGGCCGGTCCTGAGCGGGGTGTACGATCTCGTAAAGGGCGAACACGGTGGATTCAAGGAGTGGTCGGCCTGCTTCCGCAAAGTCGGCTACAAATTGGAGATGACTGGCGACTCCGGCAACCGGAACCTGTCCAAGTACGAGATCGCCAAACTCCGGGAACTCACCGCCCGGCACGAAGAAGACGATGCGTGGGACCTCGTCAATGTTACCCACGAGTTTGACGAGTGGAAGCGGAACGAACCCGGCAAGTCTTGCCGGCCCATCCCGTTCGACCACATCATTGAGGCGGTCGGCCGCGGGGCGGACAAGGAAGCCATCGTGCAGGAGGCAGACGCTATGTCTGCCTTCGACCGCTTGCTTGAGCAGGCCAGCCGATGAACGCGGGCGACACTTTCGTCATCGACGAGCCGGGGACGGCCTTGGATACCCACTTGTGGGTCGTGATCTCCGAGCCGTTCCTAGCCCCCAACCACGTTCTGATTGTCAGTTTCACCACACTGCGGGCAGACTCCGACCCCGCCTGCGTCCTCCGCAAAGGCGACCATCCCTTCATCGTCCGCGACACCTGCATCAGTTACGAGCACGCGAAAGTCGTTTCCGAGGCCCAGATCGGCAAGCTCTTTCAGACGGGCTACCTCACGCACCGGTCGCCCGTGTCTGCCGCCGTCCTCGACCGCATTCGCCGAGGGGTTTGTGACTCGACGCGGATGGCCCTCAAGCACGCGGATATCCTCGAAGCCCAAGGTCTGATTGATTGCTAGGCGGAGCATGTCGCAAGCGGCTCGAACGCCTTCCGGCACTCCTGCTCATCTTTCCAGAACACCGGCGTGATGCCGATACACTCGGCAATGAACACGTTCCGGGCCACGCACGACTGGTACCACGTCATGTTGGTCAAGTCCGCCTTGCTCGCCATTTTTTCGACCATCTTCGCATGGGGCGCAGTCCTGAAGCTGTGCGTCAATCACCGCGTTCGTCAGGCATTCCTGAACCCGGCCGAAGCGATCCAAAACGAGCGGCCGAAAAAACCGTCTTACGTCACTTACGGCATAGCTTTGGGGCTGTTCAACATTTTCTGGTGGTGGGTGTGAACCGATTGCGGGCACCAGTTTCAGACCGAACCCGACCCAAATCGTATCAGCTCGCCGCAAAGCGTATTAAAGGGTCAATGCGTAGCTAACCGCATTTCGTAGCAAAGCCCGTGTTCGCCGACCTAGCGTTGCTACCCGTCACCTACCGTTGCAACTCGACCTAGCGTGGCAAAGCCCCGCCGCTCTTACACGATCCCGGTCAGATGGAAGACGGCGATGACCACTCCCACCGCCGCCGTCTTGATCACGGTGACGGCGAAGATCGGGCCGTAGGCTTGGCGGTGCGTCAGCCCGGTGACGGCGAGCAGTGTGATGACGGCCCCGTTGTGCGGCAGCGTGTCCATCCCGCCGCTGGCCATCGACGCCACCCGGTGGCACACCTCCAACGGGATTCCGGCCTGGTTGGCGTTGGCGATGAAGGTGTCCGCCAGCCCGGCGAGGGCGATGCTCAGGCCGCCGGAGGCCGACCCGGTGATCCCGGCCAGCGCCGTCACGGTGACCGCCTCGTTGACCAACGGGCCGGGGACGGCCGCCAAGGCGGCGGCGAGGGCCAGGAAGCCGGGCAGCGTCGCCACGACCGCGCCGAACCCGTACTCCGAGGCCGTGTTCAGGGCGGCCAGCATGGCCCCGGCGACGGCCGACTTGGACCCCGCGGCGAACCGGCCCACGACCGGCCGCCACGCCAAGACGAAAACGCTCAGGATGCCGACCAGCAAGGCCCCTTCCACGGCCCAGAGGGCGGCGACCTTCGAGACGTCCTGCACCACCGGCGCACTCGCGCCGACGGCCGCCGGGGTGAAGGAGACCGACGGCCCGTACCACGCCGGAATGGCGGCGGAGAACAGCTTGTTCAAGACGCCGACGAGAACCAACGGGAGAACGGCCACCAAGGGGTGAGGCAACGGGCCGCGGTCGAACGGCTCCGGCTCGTTGACGGGGTTGGCGCCGTAGCCCTCGCCCGCGGCCTTGGCCCGGCGGCGCCGCCAGTCGAGGTACGCCAAGCCCGCGCCCAAGATGAACAATGAACCGACGGCCCCGAGCCAGGGGGCGGCGTAGGCGGTGGTCCCGAAGAACGCGGTCGGGATGATGTTCTGAATCTGCGGCGTCCCCGGCACCGCGTCCATCGTGAACGAGAACGCCCCCAGGGCGATGGCGCCGGGGAGCAACCGCTTCGGGATGTCGCCCCGCCGGAACAATTCCGCCGCGAACGGGTAGACCGCGAACACCACCACGAACAGCGACACCCCGCCGTAAGTCAGGACGGCGCAGACGAGGACGACGGACAGGATCGCCCGCCCGGGGCCGACGAGCGTGAGGACCGAAGCGACGATGGACTGGGAGAAGCCCGACAGCTCGATGACCTTGCCGAACACGGCGCCGAGCACGAACACCGGCAGATAGAGCTTGAGGAAGCCGGCCAACTTGTCCATGTACACGCCGGTGAACACGGGCGCGACCAGGCGCGGCTCGGTCAGCAGGACGGCCCCCAGCGCGGCGACGGGGGCGAACAGGATGACGCTGGACCCGCGGTAGGCCACGGCCATCAGGAAGCCCAGGGCCGCCAGGACGACGAGGAAACTCATGGCGCCGTCCCGCCCCGTTAGGGAGTGATGGCCGGCCCCATGCCGGGCCGGGCGTTTGTTGAGATACGCGGCCGCCGTAATTTCCACAAGGCACCGGGAATGCAGATCGGCCGCCGGCCGGCTCGGGCGATTCGCCGATTCACGGCCGTCTTTCGATGGACGCGGACGGGTCTGTCGAGTAGCGTGGTCGTAATCCCCCACGAGTCCACTCATGTCGTCTTCGTCCGCCTCGCCGCTCGTACATTTGAAACGGGCGTTCGCCTGGAACCTGGCAAAAACTTCGCCGTCGGCCGCGGAGGCTTCCGGCCTGACCGCGGCCGGCGTCACCGGCCCCACCATTCAGCGGTACGCCGTCTGGCGGCGGAGTTTGCTGCTCGTCGCGTTGGCGCCGACGACTCTGTCCGTGATTTTGGCGGTGGTCGACGCGATTCAAACAGGCTTCGGCGAACTCACCGCGCTCGGCAAATTCCTGGAACTCGCCTGGGTGGCCGCGCTCGCCGGCTTGGCGGCGGCGTGCGCCGTCGGCGTCCTTTCTTGGAAAAAGCCGGGCCGGGCGGCCGGCGTCCTGGCGGCGGGGTGGCTGGCCGCGTTTTTGCTCCCGTTCGTCACCGCGCTGCTCCCCGCCGGGTGGCTGTACCACGTCCGAGACATCGACCCCGCCCGGTCGGCGCACATTGGCAAGTCGGTCGCCGCGCCGAAGGCGGACACGTCAAAACCGCCCGCCAAGCCCGCCCCCGACGAGGAAGAGGACGACGACGACGGGCCGGCGGCCGGGGCCGACGTGAGTCCGGAGACGCTTGAAAAAATTCAAAAGATGCAAGAGGCGGCCGTCGAATTCGTCCTGTCCGGGAGCGCGTATCTGCTGTTGCTGCCGGCCGTCTTGTCCGTCATCCCCGGGGCGGTCAACGGGTGTCTGCGGATTAAATCCTTGCTCCCCGCGTCGCAACTCCCGGGGTGGCTTCTCGTCTGCGCGGCGCCGGCGTTCCTCCTGTTTTGGGTCGTGATTCTCGTGATCGCCAACCACGTCGCCCGGAGTCCGCTGTTGGTCTTCGGGGTCTTGTTGTGGGCCGGGGCGCCGATTTGGTATTCCGTCGGCGGCAAGGTGTTCGTCAGTTCGCAGATCACCGAACAGGAGGCCAGCCGCATCGGCCGGATCAAACTCCGGGCGCTGGTCACGACCCTGGTCGGCCTGGCGCTTTTGCTGGCGTTCGCCGTGAGCGCCAAAGTCGTCGGCCTGCACGTCGTCGGCTTCGACAGACACGCGGCCGTCACCTCCAAACTGGACGAGGCCTTTTCCGAAGACGACGAAGTGAGCATCGAAGAGATCCAACAGGCCGTCGCCGAATCGAAGTCGTTCGTCTACGCCTTCGACTTGTCGTCGTGGCGGTTCCTGGTGGACTTCCTGGCGAAGCTCTTGGTGGTCACCGGCGTTTTCGCCGACTTGGTTCTGCGGGCCACCCTCGCGGCGTGGCGGAACGAACGGGCCTTGAGAGCCAAGCCGGAGTCGGCGGCGTTCGACGCGTCCATGAGCGAGACGCTGGGGATCATCGGAAGGCCGTGATCTTCTCGCGGGCCGGCGGCCGGCAAGGGGCCGGTCATGGGGGGCCGGAGGCCGTGGGTTCAAATCCCGCCAGCCCGATTCACGAAGCCCTCGGATTTTTCCGGGGATTTCGCCGTTTTCCGGCCAGCGCCCCGATGGTCGATTCGACAAATCCTCAACTGACCTATCGCCCACGCAAAGGGGACATTACCTTTTCACTTTCCCACTTCTGAGGGGGGATGGTTCCGATACCTCAAATGGGAGGTCAGTAACATGTCGCCAACGTTAACCGATGTCCGCGGGCTGATCGGGGAGATTTACCGCTCCGAGTCCCGGCGCGTGTTCGCGTCGCTCGTGCGGTTGCTGCGCGACTTCGACCTAGCCGAGGAGGCCCTGCACGAGGCGTTCACGGCGGCGGCCGAGCGGTGGCCGCGGGACGGGGTGCCGGAGAATCCGCGGGCGTGGCTGGTGTCGGCCGGGCGGTTCAAGGCGGTGGACGCGCTGCGCCGGCGCGGCAAATTCGACACTCTCCAACCGGAGTTGGCTCAGCGGTTTGCCGGCATCGCTGAGGCCAACGCCGCCCGGGAAGGCCGGGCGGTCGAGGACGACCGGCTGCGACTCGTCTTCGCCTGCTGTCACCCGGCGATCGACCGCTCGGTGCAGGTCCCGCTCACCCTGCGGGAAGTGTGCGGCCTCACGACGGAGGAGATCGCCGGGGCGTTCCTGACCGCGCCGGCGACGATGGCCCAGCGGATCGTGCGGGGCAAGGCCAAGGTCCGCGACGCCGGCGTCCCGTTTGCCGTCCCGGCCGCGGAAGATCTCCCGGAGCGGCTGGGGGCGGTGTTGTCGGTCATCTACTTGGTGTTCAACGAGGGCTACTCGGCCACGTCCGGCGGGGCGCTCACGCGGGCGGACCTGTCGGGCGAAGCCATCCGCCTCGGGCGGCTCGTGGCCGAGTTGCTGCCCGACCCGGAAGCCGTCGGCCTGCTCGCGCTCATGCTCCTCCAAGAGTCGCGCCGCCACGCGCGGGCGACCGCGGACGGCGACATCGTGCTCCTTGAGGAGCAAGACCGCGCCGCGTGGGACGCCGGCCTGATCGCGGAGGGCCGCGCGTTGGTCGATCACGCGCGCGCGGGCCGGGGGGCCGGGCCTTACGCGCTTCAAGCGGCCATCGCCGCCGTCCACGCGGGGGCGCCGACGGCCGCGGCCACCAACTGGGGCCGAATCGTGGCGCTGTACGACGCCCTCTTCGTCCTGAACCCGTCGCCGGTCGTGGAACTGAACCGCGCCGTGGCCGTGACGATGCGGGACGGCCCCGCCGCCGGGCTTCGGCTGATCGACCTGATTCTCGGCCGGGGCGGCCGGACATTCGTCACCGACGGCCCGTTCGCGGAGACGACGGAGCAACTCGGCGGCTACTTCCTTCTGGACCTCGCCGACCTAGACGAGGCGATTGATGTCGCCGGCCGACTCCCGCCGGTCACCAAGGGGACGGCCGAGATTAGGCCCCTGCTCCCCATGGACGGCCGGCCGGCCGCGCGGCCGTTCCCCGTCGGCACGCAGGACTCCAAGGGCACGCCGTTCATGCTCCTCTGCCGCCACGACGAGGCGAAGTGGGAGGAGGCCGGCCCGGCCGCCCAGCAAGACGCCAAGACGGAGGCCGCGGCCCTCGCTTGCCAACTCAGCGCCGCGGGGCAATATCTCAATGCGTCGCCACTCTGCGCGGCCGCGACGGCCACGTGCGTGCGGGTGCGGGGCGGCAAGCGCGAGATCACCGACGGGCCGTTCGCCGAGACGACCGAAGTGCTCGGCGGGTTCTACGTGATCCTGGCCGCGTCCCGCGACGCGGCGCTGCGCGTCGCAGCCCGACAGCCCGGCGCCCGGTTCGGCTCGGTCGAGGTGCGGCCGCTGTTCGATTTTTCCGCGCTGCACAATTCAGCCACGATTTCGTGAGCCGGCGTCGATTCCTTGCCGGCCCGTTCGATGAGTTTGTGAATCGAAATCCGTTCCCCCATATGAGGAGGTCAAAATGCCCGACTCCGCCATCACCCCGTACCTGTTTTTCGGCGGCCGTTGCGAGGAGGCCATCGAGTTTTACCGCGCGGCACTGGGGGCCGAGGTCGAGATGCTCATGCGGTACGACGAAAGCCCGGAGCAGGCCCCGCCGGGGATGCTGCAACCGGGCTTCGAGAAGAAAATCATGCACGCCTCGCTCCGCGTCCGCGGCGTCGCCCTCATGGCCTCCGACGGCTGCAATGAAACGTCGAAGTTCGACGGCTTCCGCCTCGCCCTCGCGGTCCCGACGGAGGCGGACGCCCGGCAGTGCTTCGACGCCCTCGCCGCCGGCGGCAGCGTGATGATGCCGCTCACGAAGACCTTTTGGTCGCCGTGCTACGGCATGCTCACCGACCGCTTCGGCCTCGGCTGGATGGTCATGGTCCCCGGCCCGACGGGCTGACGGCGAGGGGCCGCAGGCAGTTCCGTGCGCCAGAAGTTTTCGGACGGTGGGACCGGCGTCTCGCCGGTCGTTTGACGGAAGACCGGCGAGACGCCGGTCCCACCTGGTTACAGCCGAGTTGCGAAGAACTGCCGGACGGTCTGAAACACGCGTACAACCCCACAGCAGCGGGCGTTTTTTGGTTCGCCCTTTTTTCCTTACTGGGAGTTCGAGATGATGCGCCGAATGTTTACCGCCGCCCTGGCCCTGGTCATCCTCACCGCCGCCGGCCGCGGCGAGGACGCGCCCGCCAAGGCCCAACCCGCCAACCCGACCTTTGAGAAGGTCAAAAAGATGGTCGGCACGTGGGTGGAAGCCGACAAGGCCGGCAAGCCGACCGACAAAGTGGTGTCCGTCGTCCGGCTGACCGCGGGCGGCTCGGCCGTCCAGGAGACCACGTTCCCGGGCCAGCCGATGGAAATGGTGTCGGTGTACCACATGGACAAGGGCGACCTTCTGATGACGCACTACTGCGTCCTCGGCAACCAGCCGCGCATGAAGGCCGACCCGGCGGCCCCGGCGAACCAGATCCGCTGGAAGTTCGCCGGCGGCACCAACCTCGACCCGGCCAAGGACGCCCACATGCACGGGGCGACCGTCACGTTTATCGACGACGACCACATCGAGATCGCCGGCGAGGCGTGGGAGAACGGCAAGCCGTCCGCGGACCACTGCGGCGTGATGAAGCTCGTCCGCAAGAAGTAAGCCGCGGCGTGACGACGGGCGCGCCGGGCGGGGGCGGCCGCGGCTCCCCCGCCCGGCGTTCGCACGCGAACGAACAGCGATCCGGCATGGCCGCCATAGAACCGCCTCAATAGGGAAATTCAGCGGTTATCTCATGTCGGCGGCCGGCAAAGATTAATTTCGGGGTACAGGAGGTCAGGATAGGTAGAAGGCCCCTCTCAGTTACGTCCTGCACAGTTCCACCGATTGGTCAAAGTTCAACCTCGTTCGGATGTCACGCGGCGGGTATACTGCGTTTGAGAATGTTGTGTGAGCACCGACACACCTGCGCTTGACGTGCAATTCAAAGGGCGAGTGGCCGTGGACGACGAATCGCGATGGAAAATCGTCAACTGGGTTTGGAACAACAGGGCTGAAGTCGCCGAACGGGTGAAGCGCGTGTATCACTGGGTCTGCGGGGATGGCAGCGGGGCCGGCCCCGGCAGTCATATTCTCATTCTGGGGGCTGGGGGTGTCGGCAAGACGACGTTGAGCGGACTGATTTCAGGGCAATTCGACTTCTTAACCCGACCCCCGTGGGAGTACCAAGAGAGTTATGACACGGAGACGGCGCCTGTCGCTGGAGAAACTGGGCAGGAACGCGCCATTGAACTCGTCATTCCGCCGGGTCAGGACCACCGCCGCGCCGGGACGTGGGGCGAAGTCTTCGCAGATTTGGGTTCCGGGAAATTTCGAGGCGTCGTGTTGACCTCCGCTTTCGGGTATCATTCCTTGGGGGCGACGAGTTTTAAGAGTCACCGCCTGTACCGAGGCAATCCCGGCAAACGGAAATTTTTAGCCGCTTTTCTTGACGACCGCCGGGCTGAAGAGTTGGCGGTCCTCGGCCAAATTATTCCGCACCTCCAAGCTGCGGCCGGAAAAGTTTGGCTCCTTAGCTTGGTCACAAAACAAGACGTGTGGTGGGCCAAGCGGGCTGATGTCAAACGACACTATGAAGAGGGGGCTTATCGGGATGCCGTGCGGCAGTTGCTCAGCCACCGCGGGGCAGGCCAATTCCGCCACGAATTCGCATACGCGTCGCTCGTCATCGGCAACTTCGTCACTGGGTTGAAGGAAACGCTCCAACCAAACACGGCCGGATACGACCATCACGCATACGTCGAGTCAGTCCACCGATTGTTCGAGACGCTGGACGCCTTGCGGACATGGGAGGGAGAGTCATGAGCGGGTCATTGCAAAAGCGACCACGGCAAGCAGACGGGCGGGAAGAGTTGCCCTCATTGATTAGCCTGCTACGCGAATACACCGAAAAATTGGCGAAGTTCGCCGAACGCAAAATTGACCCAATCACGCGGGCCGAGTTCGCCCGCCGCCTCTTCCCGGCAGCGATGCACCTGTCCAGTTACACGTCCCAAAAAATTGAGCATCAAGAGCTGGATGAATTGGCGCGAATCGAATTGCGATTGAGACTGGCGGAGTTTGAGACGGCTCTCAAGACAGCCAAAGCAGATTCGGGGTCGAATCGGCCCAATGCGTAGCTCGCTCGGTTGAGTAGTCCACAAGTCACAAAATTGACCTCTGACTTTCAACATCCGGTCTGGTCGTTGTTTTTCCCGTCGCTTCGCCAAGTCGTCTTCCGACGCCGATTGATCGGGCTGTAGCGCAGCTCGACTGGCGCACCTCTTGGGGTGCAGGAAAGTGTGAGTTCTCATCCCGCCAGCCCGATTTGAAAAGTCCTGAGATTTCTCGAGACGTTCTTCATTTCTGTAGCCCGTCCCGAAACAGGCCACCGGCGCGCGCGGTCGCCGGGTGACGCCAGCCCTCTCACTCCGGCTCCTCAACCGGCTTCTTCACCGGCGGCGGCTCCTTGGCCGGCATTTCGACGGCCCAGTCGTCGCCGGGCGGGTTGGCGTCGCGGCCGCGGCCTTGGTCGTCCGTCTTGTTCGGGCCGACGCTGTACAGGCGGTAGCCGGCGGCGGTGCGTTGGTACTTCAGGTCGCCGTCGGTGTAGATGTCCTTCGGGACTTCGGGGAGGTACGCGGGGGCGAGGTCCGCCAAGGCGGCGGGGTACTGGCCGCGGTCGGCGCGGTGCGCGGCCAACGCGAAGACGACGGCCAGGTTGCGGTGGTGTTGGGCCGTGCGGATTTCCGCCTCGGCCATCTTGTTGACGGCCGGGAGCATCAGGCCGAGCAGGATTTTGCCGAAGAGTTCCCCCCGCTGTCGCGGGCCGAGGACCGGGGCGGCCCACATTTCTTCCTTGGCCTCCTGCTGCATCGTCTTCAACTCGGCTTCCAATTCACCCAGCACGCGCGTGCGTTCCATTGGGTCGGCCAGGCGCGTCGCGGCGGCCAGGCGGTCGTACCAACTGTTGACCAGCCGCATGGCCGGGTCCCAGTCGGTGCCGCGGGCGAACAGGCGCAGCCCGGCGGCCGGCGCTTGGCCGAAGCCGGCCCCGTCCAGTTGCTTGAGGGCGTCCGGCCCGACGCGGATCACCCACTGCAGCACGTCGAGCGTGCCGAACCGCTCGGTGACGTCCACCTTGTCCGCGAGGGGCGACGGCGCCGGCAGTTGCCCGAGGTCGGCCCGGCAGGCCGCCACCTGAGCGGCCGAGAGTTTTGCTTGGCTCAGGAAGACGATCTCCCCGTTGAGGGCGACGTGCTCGATGGCGACGCCGACCAGGTACTCGATCAGCGTGCCGCCTTTTTCCATCACGCGGCCGAGGCGGTGGCAGGTGACGAGGTCTTGCCACGCCTCCTCCGTGCGGCCGGCCCCGAGGTGCATCATCGCCCGGCACACGAGCAGGTTCGCCCCCTCGCGGCAGACTTGCACGTTGGGCAGCAGGCACGCGATCAGTTGGCCGTTCGTGCCGTCCGGGTTGCGGCGCGGGACCAGCGGGTTGTAGTAGGCCGGCCGCGTGGAGGCCTGCGTGAACGCGGCCAGCGGGCGGGCGTTCTTCTTGACCCACTCGGCGAGGCCCGGCTCGTCGGCCGCCGCCCACGGCCACTTGATCGCCCGGGCTTGCCGGGCGTTTTCGTGTTCCATGTCGATGCCGGGCGGCATGGCGTCTTCCGGCTTGGCGCCGGCCTTCCCCTTCACGAACGTATGCCACGGCACCATGTACTCGCCCGGCTCCGGCGGGGCCGGGCGGCCGAGCCACTGGAAGTATTCGTCGGGCATCGTGCCCCGCTCCGGGTGCGGGCCGATGGCCTGCCAGATGAAGACGTTGGCGTTCTTCTCGGGCGTGATGTCGCCGCGCAGCCGCGCGTTGAGGGCGGCGACGTTGTCCACGAACCCGTCCGGCCCCACGGGGTCGGTGGCGTAGGTCGTCTCCGGGCCGACGGTGTACGTCATCTTCCCCGGAATCGCCATGTAGACGAGCAGGCCGAGGACGATGACGGGAAGGGCGATGAAAAGCCACCGGCGACGGCGGCGGGGTTTTTTCGCGGGGTGCATGAGTGACAGTCCATCAACAGTGGAGAGAAGTTTTTTTACCCCGAAGGGATAAAAACCGGCCGCCCGTCACTCCGGTTCCGGGGCCGGCTTCTTGACGGGCGGGGGTTCTTTCGCCGGCATCTCGACGGCGAGGTCGTCGCCGTCAATTTCGCTGTGCTTGTCGCGGCCTTGGTCGTCAATCCGATTGGGGCCGACGCTGTAGAAGAGATAGCCGGCGGCGGCCGGGCGGTAGATCAAGTCGGCGTTGGTGTAGATGTCTTGCGGGACCGTGGGCAGATATTTGGGGGCGAGGTCCGCCAGCGCGGGCGGGTACATGCCGGTGTCGGCGCGGTGCGCGGCCAAGGCAAAGGCAACGGTCAGGTTGCGGTGCCGTTGGGCGACGCGGGTTTCCGCGGCCGCAATCTTGTGCGCGGCCGGGAACACGCGGCTGACGACGATTTCCCCGGCGAGTTTCCCCCGCCCCGCCGGCGTGCGGAACGGGGCGGCCCACCAGTCATTCTGGGCCTCTTTGGTCTCCTCGACCAGCAACTTCAATTCGCGCACCAAGCCGGCCATCGCCGCGTCGCGGGCTTGGAAATCGTCCAGCCGGATCGCCGCGGCCCAGCGGTCGTACCAACGGTTGATCTCCCGCATGGCCGGGTCCCAGTCGATGCCGCGGGCGAACAGGCGGCCGGCGGGCGCGGCCGGCGGCGGGGGGCCGAATTTCTCGAGGTCGGTCAGCTCGTCCGGCGTGGCGTGGGCCAACCACTGGGTGAAGTCGAGCATCACGAACCGCTCGGTCAGATCGACCTTGTCCGCGACGCGGGCCGGCGGCGGCAAGCGCCCGAGGTCGGCCCGGCACGCGGCCACTCGGGCGGCCGAGAGTTTCGCTTGGCTGAGGAACGTCGTCTCCCCCTGAATGGCGATCAACTGAATCGCGACGCCCACCAGGTATTCGATCAGCGTGCCGCCCCGCTCCAACAGGCGGCCGAGGCGGTGACACGTGATGAGGTCTTGCCACGCCTCGTCGGTGCGGCCGGCGCCGAGGTGAAGCATCGCGCGGGCGGCGAGTAAATTCGCCCCATCCCGGCACGCTTGCATGCTGGGCAACAGCGTGGCGAGGAGCAGGCCGCTCTTGCCGGCCGCGTTGCGCTTCGGCGTCAGCGGGTTGTAGTACGCGGGCCGCGTCGAGGCTTGCGTGAACGCGGCCAGCGGGCGGGCGTTCTTCGTCACCCACTCGGCCAAGTCCGGCTCGTCCGCCGCCGCCCACGGCCATTTCTTGGCCCGGTTGAGGCGCTCATTGTGGAAGGCCATGTCGTCAACGCCCGGGGGGCCGGGCGGGGGGCCGAACTCTTCTGCCGGGGCCACGATCTCTTCCGGCTCTTTGGCCTGCGCCCTGACGAACTTGTCCCAGCGGACGAGGTAAACTCCGTCCTCCGGCGGGGCCGGGCGGCCGAGCCACTGGAAGTATTCGTCGGGCGGCGGGCTGCCTTCGGGCCGCAGGCCGATGGCCTGCCAGATCAGCACGTTGGCGTTTTGCTCGGGGGTAATGTCGCCGCGCAGCCTCGTGTTGAGGGCGGCGACGTAATCGACGCGGCCGTCGGCGTCGAGGGGGCCGGTGACGTAGGTCGTCTCGGGGCTGACGGTGTGGGTGTTCTTCCCGGGGACGGCGGCATAGACGACCACGCCAGCCGCGAGGCCGAGGAGGCCGAGCAGAAGCCAGCGACGGCGGCGGCGGGGTTTCGGGGCGGTAGGCATGGGCGGCGTCGTTGAGGTGTGTGTTTGGGATTGTACGAGGGCGCCAGCGGGACCGGCCTTGTCGCCCTTCCGACGCCCGAGAGATGTATGTTTTTACCCTGACGGGGTAAAAACTGGCCACCCGTCACTCGGGGTCGTCGTCCGGCATGATCTCCGGCTTCTTCACGGGCGGCGGCTCCTTGGCCGGCATTTCGACGGCGAGGTCGTCGCCGGGTGGGTCGGCCTCGCGGCCGTGACCTTCGTCGTCCTCCTTATTGGGGCCGACGCTGTAGAGGAGGTAGCCCGCGGCCGTGGGGCGGTAGAGCAGCGCGCCATTCGCGTAGATGTCCGGCGGGACTTCAGGCAGGTATTTGGGGGCGAGGTCCGCCAGCGCGGGCGGGTACATGCCGTGGTCGGCCCGGTACGCGGCCAAGGCGAACGCGACGGCCAAGTTGTGGTGCGTCTGGTCGGCGCGGACTTCCGCGCCGGCGATGCTGTTCAGCACGGGGACGAGGAGGCCGACGATGAGCTTGCTTAGGTCTTCCCCGCGCCGCGCCGGCCCCGTCAGGTGACTGGCCCACGCGGCCCGCGCCGCCGCCGTCGTTTGGGCCTGCACGTCGTCGATCAGGGCGGTCATCGCTTGCCGGCGGGCCGGCTCGTCGCCGAGGCGCAGGGCGGCGACGCAGCGGTCGTAGGCCGTGTTCATGTATCGCAGGCCTGGGTCCCAATTGACGCTCCGGCCGAAGAGCCGGCGTTGGAGCGAGTCGGCCGGCGGCCGGTTGTCGTCGGCGAAGGCGGCGACATCCTCGACCGACGCCGCGCCCGCGCGGGCGAGCATTTGCAGGCCGTCCAACACGTAGAACCGCTCGGCCACGTCGATCTTGTCCGCGACGCGGCTCGGCGGCGGAAGGGCCTGCAAATCGGCCCGGCACGCCGCCACTTGGGCGGCCGTGAGGTTCGCCCGGCCCAGGAAGACCAGCTCCCCGCGCACGGCGGCGTATTGCACGGCCACGCCGACCAGGTATTCGATGAGCGTGCCCCCCTTCTCCGCCAAGCGGCCGAGGCGGTGGCACGTCATCAGGTCTCGCCACGCCGCGTCGGGTTGGCCGGCGCCGAGGCGCATCATCGCCCGGCACACGAACAGGTTCGCGGCCTCGCGGAGGGCGAGTGGGCCGGGCATCCGGGAACTCGTCAGCCGGCCGTCGCCGTACGGCGGCCGCGGCGGCGTCAGTGGGTTGTAGTAGGCCGGCCGCGTCGAAGCCCGTGAGAGGAGAGCCAGCGGGCGGTCGTTGGCCGCCAGCCACGCGGCCACGTCCGGCTCGGCGGCCGGCGCCCACGGCCACTGTTGCGCCCGCTCCCGCTTGGCTTTGCGGTCGGCGACGCCCCACTCCGGCTCCCCCTCGGCGTCCGCCTCGGCGAGCAGTCGCGCTTTGAAGAAGTCGTCCCACCGCGTCAGGTACTCGCCGTCCCCCGGCGGGGCCGGGCGGCCGAGCCACTGGAAAAACTCGGCCGGGACGGCCGGCCCCTCGGGCCGCGGGCCGATGGCCTCCCAGATCAGCACGTTGGCGTTCTGCTCCGGGGTGATGTCGCCGCGCAGCCGCTCGTTGACGGCGGCAATGTAGTCTACCCGCCCGTCCTCATCCAACGGCCCCGTCGCGACGGTCGTCTCCGGCCCGACGGTGACGGTCGCCCGAGATGGGATGGCGGCGTAGACGACCACGCCGGCCACGAGGCCGAGGAGGCCGAGCAGAAGCCGGCGGTGGCGGCGGGGTTTTGGGGCGGGGGGCATGGGCGGCGTCATTGATGTGTGTGTTTGGGATTGTACGAGGGCGCCAGCGGGACCGGCCTTGTCAGACGGCTTGTTCCGCCGGCAACGCCACGCCCAATTCGCCGGCCAGTTTCGCCAGTTGTTGCCACGTCCCGTCCGGGATCGGGATGCCGTCGGCCTGGCGCTGGGCCTTGCTGCGGCGTTCGGGGTCGCCGGGGAGGGTGATCCCGGTGACGCCGGGGGCGGTCGGCGTGCTTCGCACGAAGTCGGCCAAGCCGCCGGTGGATTGCAGGAAGCCGTCCGCGCCGCCGAAGAGGGCGGTGTTCCACATCACGAAGACGACGCAGTTGGCCATGCCCGGCATCGGGCGGTCCGGGCGGGAACACTCGCCGCCGGAGAGGCCGCCGGCCAGCGCGTCCAGCAAGAGGCCGAGGCCGAAGCCCTTGTAGGTCTGCTCGCCGCCGAAGGGGAGGATCGTGCCGGGCGGGTCGCCGTACAGGTCGGCCGGGTTCGTCGTCGGCTCGCCGGCCGCGGTCTGAATCCAACCGGGCGGGACTTGGGCGCCCTTCTGGTGGGCGACGCGGACCTTGCCCTCGGCGCAGACGCTGGTGCTAAAGTCCAGCACCAGCGGGGCGGCCGGGGTCGGGGCGCCGAAGCAAATCGGGTTGGTGCTAAGGCGCCCCTGCACGCCGCCGGGCGGGGCGACGCGGCGGCCGGACCCGTGCGAGTTCACCGTGGCGAACAGGGCGCAGCCTTTCGCCGCGGCCCACTCGGCGTATTCCCCCAGTCGGCCAATATGCCCGGTGCGCCGCAGCGTGCCGCTGGCGACGCCCATCACTTGGGCCTTTTGCCAGAGCTTTTCCAACACGGCGAACGCCTGCACTTGGCCCAAGCCCCACTGGCCGTCCACCGAGATCATGGCCGGGGTTTCGGCGACCACGGCAAAGGCCGAGTCGCGGGTCAGCTTGCCGTCGCGCAGGAAGCCGACGTACTGCGTCACGCGGATCAGGCCGTGCGAGTCGTGCCCGCACAAGTTGGAATCGACCAGCGACCGGGCGACGGTCCCGGCGTGGGCGGCCGGCACGCCGACGGCCGTGAACATGGCGGCGGCGAATTGTTCCAGCGCGGCGGGGGAGAAGGTCGGCACGGCAGGCCCCTCGGGATACAATTTCGGGACGACGGTCAACCCGGTGGGGTTTCGCCATGTTGTATCACATCGACACGGAAGAGCGGAGCGCCGGCGGGGTCGGCGGGACGGTGTACACCCTATCCCACCCGACAAGCGACTCGCTGATCGAAGTGTGGCCGGCGCACGGGTTCAATTGCCTGCGCTGGAAACACCGCGGCAACGACTTGCTGTACGCCGCCCCCGACTGGGACACGAACCCCGTCCCGACGCGCAGCGGCGTCCCGATCCTGTTCCCGTTCCCCAACCGCATCCGCGACGGCCAGTTCACGCACGGCGGCCGGGCGTACACGCTCCCCAAGAACGACTCGACCAAGGCCAACGCCATCCACGGCTTCGCCCCGCGCCATGCGTGGACCGTCTTCGGCTACGCGGCTGACGCCGATAAGGCGTGGCTGCACGCCGACTTCCGCATCGGTGCAAACGCCCCCGACGCGAAAGACCTGTGGCCGGGGGACGCCTTCCTCAGCGTCTGGTATAACTTCACTGGCTCGACGGTCTGCATGCAATTTGTGGTCAGCAACTGTGGCAAAGTTGATTTCCCGTTCGGCATCGGCCTGCACCCGTACTTCAAGATTCCCGGCGCCGCCACGGTCGACGACACCGAGTTGCACGCCCCGGCCCGCAGCGTGTGGCCGCTGACGGACAGCCTGCCCAACGGCCCGAAGCAACCCGTGCCGGACGCGTTGAACTTCAATCGCCCGCGGCGAATCGCCGGGTTAAACCTCGACACGGTCTACGGCGACCTCGGCGTAATCCGCACCGGCCCGCACGGCATGCTGTTGCGGGCCGCGCTGAAGCGGCCGGACGGCGACGGCCAACTCGAAATCTGGACGACGGCGAACTTCCGCGAGACCGTCCTGTTCACGCCCGCCCATCGACAAGCCCTGTGCGTCGAACCCTATACTTGCGTGACGGACGCGGTGAACTTGGCCGCCGCCGGCAAAGACACCGGCTGGGAGGAACTGCCCCCCGGCGGCGCGTGGGTCGGGGCGGTGGAGTTCGCGTGGAACGCGGCCGGCTGATTTGACGAGCCATGAGCGTAAGCGATTGGAGTGAGGGTGACCTCCCACTCCAATCGCTTACGCTCATGGCTCGTCAAGAGAAAATCTAACACCAAATCCAGACCCGACATTCATGGACAAGAAAAAACGCCCCCCCCTGTTCCGCTACACCCGCCGGTACGGCGTCGTCGCGGCGGTGCTGATCGTCGTCCTCATCAACGTCTTCTACACGCGCGAGGCGAAGCGGTACGTCATCCCCTACGGCGAACTCAAGCGGCTGCTCGTCACGCCGGGCGTGGAAGTGAAGTCGCTGAAGGTCGGCCAGCACGAGATCCACGGGGACTTGCACTTCGCCGACCGCTCGATCACCGTGAAGGGGCTGGACCCGCTGCCCGAAGGCGATGTGCCCATCCGCACGAACCGCGTCGGCGTGGAGATGGACGCCACGCTGTTCCCGCTCTTGAACGAGCGCGTGCCGCACTTCGAGGCCGAGCCGGAAAAGTCGGCGGTGGCCCTCGTCATCGGGTACGTGTACGCGGCGGTCATGTGCGGGCTGATTTTCCTCGCCGTGGCGCTGGGCATGCGCTGGTACGGCGGCAGGGGCAGTGGGGCCTTGAGCTTCGGCCGCGGCCGGCACCGGCTGTACGAGGTCACGGAAAAGACGGCGACGTTCAAGGACGTGGCCGGCATCGACGAGGCCAAGGCCGAGCTTCAGGAGGTGGTGGACTTCCTCAAGAACCCGCAGCGGTACACCAAGTTCGGCGGCCGCATCCCCAAGGGCGTGCTGCTGGTCGGCCCGCCGGGCACGGGGAAGACGCTCCTGGCCCGGTCCGTCGCCGGGGAGGCGCACGTCCCGTTCCTCAACATGTCCGGCAGCGACTTCGTGGAAATGTACGTCGGCGTCGGCGCGTCCCGCGTCCGCGACCTGTTCCGCGAGGCGAAGGCCAAGGCCCCGTGCATCGTCTTCATCGACGAGTTGGACGCGCTGGGCCGCGCCCGCTCCGGCCAGGGGTTCGGCAGCCACGAGGAGCGCGAGCAGACGCTGAACCAGCTTCTGGTCGAGATGGACGGGTTCGACGCCAACGCCGGCGTCATCCTGATGGCCGCGACCAACCGGCCCGAAGTGCTGGACGCCGCCCTGCTGCGGCCCGGCCGCTTCGACCGCACGGTCGTCGTGGACCGGCCAGACGTGGAAGGGCGCGAGGCGATCTTGTTCGTCCACTTGCAGGGCGTGAAGGAACTCGGGGCCGTGGACGTGAAAAAGCTGGCCCGCCTGACGCCGGGGTGCGTCGGGGCGGACTTGGCGAACATCGTCAACGAGGCCGTGCTGCTGGCCGCCCGCCGCGACGCGACCGGCGTGGACATGCGGGACTTCGTGGAGGCCATCGAGCGCGGGGCCGTCGGCCTGGAGCGCAAGAGCCGCATCATGCGGCCGGAGGAAAAGCACCGCGTCGCCGTCCACGAGGCCGGGCACGCGCTGGTCGCCTGCGCCGTGGAGCACAGCGACCCGGTCCACAAAGTCTCCATCATCCCGCGCGGCTTGGCCGGCGGGTACGTGCTGCAACGGCCGGACTCGGACCGCCTGCTGATGACGCGCATGGAACTGGAGGCCCGCATCAAGGTCGCCCTCGGCGGGACCATCGCGGAGGAACTCTGCCTGCAGGAGATTTCCACCGGGGCCACCAGCGACCTGAGCACCGCCAACAACCTCGCGTCGCAAATGGTCCGGCAGTACGGCATGAGCCGCCTCGGCCGCATTTACCTGAGCGCCGGCGAGTCGGCCTTCCTGCCCGGCGGCGGCGAGGCCCCGCGCACGCACAGCGAGCAGACGGCCCGCGAGATCGACCTGGAAATCCGGGCCATCATCTCGGCCTGCCTCTTCGAGGTCCGCACCGTGCTGGAAAAGGGGAAGCCGGCCCTGGAGGCCGTCGCCAAACGCCTCATCGACAAGGAAGTCTTGGAAGACCGCGAGCTGTTGGAACTGCTGGAAGACAACGCCTTCGCCATCAGCCCCGCCGCCCGCGCCAGCCTGCTGCACCAGCGCAAACTGGAAGAGACCGGGGACATGATTAAGCGACTGGGGGGGTAAGAAAAAGACATTTTTAGCCACGGATCGAACACGGACGAAACACGGATAAAGACAAAGGCGGAAGAACTTCACCACAGAGGACACAGAGAGCACAGAGAAAAACCAAAGCCGAGGAAAGGCATGATGAAAATGTCTTCTCCGCCTCTGTCTTTCCTCTG
>JAYTTY010000196.1:0-8352 GCA_043744795.1 Zavarzinella sp.
GTCACTCGGCGTGTGAAGTCCCGAAGGCCGGCTGACGCCGGGACTCCAACGGAATCAAAACCCGGCCGCCGGGAGTGGTCACGCCGCGCGGGTGCGAGACGCCTCTTCGTTGGAGTCCCGGTTTCAGCCGGTCTTTTTCAAAGGGCGCGCGATACGAGGGGCGGTCACTCGGCGTGTGAAGTCCCGAAGACCGGCTGAAGCCGGGACTCCAACGGAATCAAAACCCGGCCGCCGGAAGTGGTTACGCCGCGCGGGTACGAGACGCCTCTTCGTTGGAGTTCCGGCTTCAGCCGGTCTTTTTCAGAGGGCGTGCGTCTCCCCCGCGGGGCGGCGCTTACCGCTTCCACAGCACATTCACGTCAAAGTCCGCGTCGGTGAACTTGGCCGGCTTGAGGTTCTCGAAGTAGTAGTACTCGACCTCGCGGCCGGACTCGTTGACGGCCGTTACCAAGATCGGCAGGCCGTGGCTCGGGGAACTCGGCTCCGGGTCGAAGTAGAGCGTGCGCTTGCCCCCCTTGGGGAAGAGGGGTTCGGCCCCCGGCAGGAGTGTTTGTTCGACGGCTTCCAAGCCCGTCTGCCGTTCCAAGCGCGGGACGCGGCCCATGTACCGCAGGAGCGCGGCCGCCGTCGGGTCGCGGTCGGCCTTCGCGGCCGTTTGACCGAGTTGCTTGACGGCGAGCGCCATGCCGCCTTCGCGCAGGTCGTACCGGCTCTGGCCGCGGACGGCCGGGTCGGTCGGGGTGAAGGTCATGCGCTTGCCGGCCGGGGTAATGAAAGCGCCGTCCCCGCGGGCCGTCAGAATGTGGACCGGGTCGCCCTTGCGGCCGGCGACGTACACCAGCTCCCGGCCCTTGGCCTCCAGCCCGACCCACTTCATGTGGACGCTCATCGGCTCCGCGCGGAACGTGTACTGCACCACCTGCTCCGGGGCCGGCTTGCCGGCGATCATCTCCCGGCGCGTCAGGCGGGCCTCGAAGCCTTCCAAGCGGGCCAACTTGTCGGCCGCCAGTTGCTGCACGCGCTTGACCGATTGCAACGGCGTTTCGGCGGCGGCCGGCGCGGGAGTCACGGGCGGCGGCAGCGCCACCGACGGCTCGTCGGTCGGCAGGCGGGCGCCGGCCGGGACAACAATCCCCGGGGCCGCTTCCCCGGCCGTCTTCGCCAACACGGCGAGGGCGTTCTCCTTCGACGGGGCGTTGGGCATGGGCGGGATGCCCAGTTCGTCCAGCCCCGGCCCGGACGGGATGTAGGACCGCGGGTCTTCCAGCGTCCGGCCGGTGTTGCCGTTGGCGATGGCCAGCATTTTAGGCCGGGCGTCGGCCGCCAGCGGCGTCGTCTCATGGGAGACGGGCCGGACGATCGGCTCCGGCCGCTTCTTCCCGAAGAGGCCGCACCCGGACAGGAAAATGAGGCCGACCCCGGCCAGCCGGCAATGTTTGACGTTCATGACCCGCTTCCATGCGAGGACACGCGACGAGCAGCGACGCGGCAAGATAGCGACACGGCGGGAATCGTGCAAGGGGAACCGGCGCTCGGTCGCCGCCGTGGCCGAAGTTCGATCGCTCACCGCCGCCACGACTCTTGGTCCGGCATCCGGGCCAGCGTGGCGGCCGCCGCCTTGGTCTCCCGGGCCGTCGCCACGCCGCGGGTCAACGCCTCGACCAGCCGGCGGGCGGCCGGCGTCTTCACCTCTTCCAAGACGGCCAGCGCCCGGAGGAATCGTAAAGTTTCCGACGGGGGGATTGGGCCGGAATGTTTGGCGGCCAACTTTTCCAACAGGTCGCGGACGTCGGGGGAAAGTTGTGCGGCCGCGCGATTGCCGTCCGGCGACACGGCCAAGCCGTGGACGTTCCGCGTGTCATTGACCGGGAAGGCCCCGGTCATGCGGCCGGTGGCAACCTCGAAGACGGCCACATACTCGACGCGGTCGAAGGATGTTTCGCAGACCGCCGTGCGGCCGTCCGCTGACAACGTGCCGCCGTAATGGAACTCGTCCGGCAAGGACCAAGTTCCGGTCTGCTTTTGGGAGCCCAAGTCCCAATGCCGGATCGTCTTGTCTCGCCCCATCGTCACGACGGTTTTCCCGTCGGCCAAGACTGTAAAGTCACACAAGTCCGGGTGCCGCAATCGCAGTGACCCGAACCGCTGAATCGCCCCGGTCGGCAGCGGGTCGCCGTAGCGGTCCACATGCCTCGGCGGCGGCCCTTGCTCGGGCGGTTGGGCCGCGAGCGGGGACGCGATCAGCAGGAGCAGGAGGCAGCGAGAAAGGGCGGGCATGCGGGCACTCCGGGGAGGACTCGCCGACTGTAACACGGCCGGCAGGCGGATGTGAGTTTGCTTTCGCACGGCTTTGTTTAGCCGCGACGCGACACTTCGGAGCGGCGCGCGGGCTTTAACCAATCCATCCACTCGGCCAATTGGGCGGGCATTTTTTGGGCGCGGCCCCCGCGCTCCGCTGCGGAAACCCTCCGCGTCGCGGCTAAACAATACAGGAAGGCGCCTCACCCCTGCCGCGTCGGCTTCGCCTGCGCGCTGGTGCGGGTCGCGTCGAACTTCGCCCGGGCCGGGTCGTCGGCCGGGACCAACATTAAATGCGATTCGGCGGCCGGGATGTCGTACCAGGCGCCGTCGGCGAAATCGACGATGGCCTTGCCGGTCCAGTTGACCGTCACCACGCGGCCGACGCGGCCCTCGAAGCGCTTGAGTTCCGCGTGTTCGGGGAGGGCGCGGACGAATTGGTCGGTCCACTTCGTCCGCAGGTCATCGAGCGTGTCGGGGTCGGGCGGGCGCATCGGGTCACCGGAAGGCTTGGGAGCTGGGCGGGGTCGCCGGCTCGAAGTCGAGCCGCTTCACGAACTCGCAGGCCTCCCGAAGGCCGGCCTCGCGGTTCATGCCCCGGTCATGATAGTCCACCGCCAGCGGGCCGGCATACCCGGCGTCGTTCAGGGCGCGGATGATGCTCTCCCAGTCGATGCCGCCGCGGCCGGGGGCGCGGAACTGCACGCCGCGCCGCGGGTCGCCGCTCGGCAGGTAGCTGTTGAGGATGCCCGACTTGCCGTTGAGCGTCAGGACGGCGTCCTTCACGTGGACGTGGTAAATGTGGTCCGGGAAACGGCGGATAAACTCGACCGGGTCCACGCCCTGCCAGTGCAGGTGGGCCGGGTCGAACGTGAAGCCGAACTCCGGGCGGCCGTTCAGGGCGTCCAAGGTCATCTCGGCCGAGTACAGGTCGAAGGCGATCTGACCGGGGTGAACCTCGAAGGCGAACTTGATGCCCTCGTCGCGGGCCACGTCCAGGATCGGGTTCCATAAGCGGATGAAGTCTTTGAACCCGGCCGCAATGATCTCCGGACTCGGGGCCGGATACCCGCCGACGTAAGACCACAACGGCGACCCGGTGAACCCGCCGACGACGCTGGCCCCCAACTTCTGGGCGGCCCGGAACGTCCCGGCCATCTCCTCGGCGGCCCGCTGCCGCACGCCGGTCGGCTTGCCGTCGCCCCAGACGTAGTCGGGCAGAATCCCCTTGTGCCGCACGTCGATGGGGTCGCCGACGGCCTGCCCGGTGCGGTGATTGCTCAGGACGGGGACTTGCAGGTCGAACCGCGACAGGATTTCCAAGCGGGTCGGGCAATAGTCCTTCTCGCTGAGGGCGCGCTGGACCTCGAAGTGGTCGCCCCAGCAACACAACTCGAAGCCGGCGAAGCCCCACTCCTCCGCTTGGGCGGCGAGCGTCTCGAACGGGATGTCGGTCAGGCCGTTGGTGAACAGGATGACGGGGCGCGGCATGGACGGACCTCTCAACTCTTGATGACCGAGCGCAGCGAGGAAGGCGAGCCGGGAGCGTTAGCGACCGGAGGAGCCCCACGCACGCGACCGCAGGAGGGCGAGTCTTCGAAGCCCGGCCCTTGGGCGAGAGTCGTCACCCCGGAATGCGAACCTCGAAGACTCGGTTCGCGGCGCACTTTCACAGGCGGCTCCTCCAGAGCGCTAACGCTTCTGGCTCGCCTCCCTCGCTGGCGCTTCGGCACGAGAAAAGCCCCACGCCGCGGCCAGCATGGGGCTTTTCTCAGTCACTGTCAACCGGACTTCACAGCGGCTTGTCGTCGGGCGGCGTTTCCGGCGGCTTCACCGCCTCCGGGGCCGGCGTCGGGATCACCGTCGCCGGCATGGGGACGGCCGCGATGTTGGCCGGCGCCGGGGCGGCCGTCACCGTCGAAGGGGGCGAGGCCGGGGCCGGCGTCGCGGTCGGCGCCGGCGACGGGTTGACCGTCACCGGGGATTGCGGCGGCAGGTCTTCCTCGACGTACACCTCGTCGTACTCCGTCTCGTCCACCCGCTTTCTCATTAACAGGTACACCTGCGTCGCCGCCGTCCAGAAGTAGCTGTACCCGAAGCCGATCACCATCATGAACACCAGCGTGACCCAGAAACTGGCCATGCCCGCGCCCATGTGGTTGTACCAGGCGTAATTGTCCATGTACGCCTTGGACTTGGCCTCGTTCAGCGGCACGCCGTAGGCGTCGATGGCGGCCGGGCTGTCTTGCAGCATCAACTCGCGCCAGCCGAGGGACTGCGGCGTGTAGATGAACAAGTATTCCGGGGAGCGGTCGGCCCCGAACGTCGGCCACTTGGCCACGCCCCACTTGGACAGGTAGGCGGCGGCCGACCCGATGGTAATCACGAACAGCGTCAGCACGGCCCCGTACAGGATGGCGACCAGCGAGTACCAGATGTAGTGCCACGGGGACTCGTACACGTAGTTGTACGATCGGCTCATGGCGTCGAAGGTGTCGCTCCCCTCGGCGCTGAGGGTCGGGTACATCAGCGGGTAGCCGACCATCCCGACAAGCAGCAGGGCCATCACCAGCCCGGCCAGCAGCGGCAGGAACCAGAAGAGGCCGTCCACCAAGTCCCCGAGCAGCGGGATCCAGTGGATGATGCCGAACAGGATGCAGCACACCACCATGAACCCGATCAGCAGGAGCGGGACCATCGGGGACAGCAGGTAGGCCAAGTAGCGGTCCTTGACGAAGGCGAGCGCCTCGCGGACGCCGCCGCCTTCCTTGCCCGTGAGTTGCAGGACGGCCATGCGGGTGATGACCCCGCCGAAGAAGCCCCAGACGACGAGCAGCCACACGATCAACAACAGCAGGTACAGGCAGACCCACAGGGACGCGCGCTGGTCGAACAGGTAGCTGACCGGGGAGAGGAACTTCAAGAGCGGCTCGACGAGGTTCGGCACTTGGTTGCCGAGGAACCAGCCGAGGAACTCCCGCCGCTCGCCGGCGCTGCCGGTGACGACGGACTTGGTGAGCAGGAACGGGTTCGGCCCGCGGTCCTCGTTCCACGGCATCGTGCGGTACTTGCCGCCGTACCCGAGGGCGAGGTCGCTGTTCCAGCGGGCCTTGTTGGTGTGCGTCTCCTGGTACCAGCGCGTGTACGCCGCCTTGGCGTCGGCGTTGGAGCCATCGGACGGGCCGGCGAGTTCGTACATCATGGCCCACGTGGCCATGTCTTTGCGGTAGGCGGCGTCCTTCAGTTCGGCCCGCTGCTCTTCCGTGGTCGCCTCGGAGAACTTCTTGGAGTCGTAGTCGCTGGGCTTCGGGACCGACCACGCGCCGTAGAAGATCACCGAGAGGAGCCACCAGCCCAGGGCGGTGGCCAAGATGCCGGCGGCGGCGACGAGCAACTTGAACGGGTCGAGGGCCACCAAGAAGGTGCTGAACAGTTTGGTCCACGACGTCGGCTTGGGTTTCCAAGCGGGGTAATCGCGGGCGCCCCCGCGCTCATCGGCCATGCTGTCTCCCCGGTGAAATGAGTGCGTCCGCCCGGGGCGGGCGGCCGCCGCACGGTGGCGATAAGATAGGGGCCGGCGGGCCGCCCGGCAATCGGCCGGGGGAAACGAAAGCCGGCCGCCCGGCCTTCCCCGCGGGAAAACCGGGCGGCCGGCGGCGGCGACCGGGGACCGTCAGCCGGCGGGCGTCACCACGTGTAGGCGACCCCGGCGTTAAACCCGTGCAGCAGGCGGTAGTACTTCGTCGAGTACGCCGGGTCGATGGCCCCCACGTTGAAGCCGACCGGCTTCTCCATGTACTTCGTGTTGAAGAAGTTGTAGGCGTTGTACCCGGCCCGGAACGTGACCCCCTCGACGGGCTGCCACGTCACGTTTAGAGCGACGTTGACGTTCAGAGTGAGCGTAACGTCCTCCAAGCTCCGCTTGGCTTGCGTGGCGCTGTCCTCGCGGATGTACTTGGCCCGCTCCTTGGCGAAGTCCGCCATCGGGGAGACCGTGGTTTCCAGTTGCAGGCCGAAGTTGCTGCCCAAGTACACCTCGTGGCCGGCCCCCAACAAGGGGCCGTACATGTGCTGGGACAGCGTGTTAATGTACCGGGCCGCGAACTGGGGGCTTTGCTCGGCCGTGAAGCCGGTCGTGTCGTCCCCGACGATGTTGATGTCCGCGGTGCGCCACTGGAACCGCTCCCAGAGCCACGCCATGCGGGCGCCGGCGATGGCGTAGGACCGGGCGTTCTCCGTCTCGAAGACGGGGAGGCGGCCGGCGATGTCCCAGTTGTCGAACCGCTGCGAGAACAGGATCGTCATTTCCGACGCCCCGTTCCAGATGCCGTTCAGCAGCCCGGTGACCGGGGCGGTGCCGACGCCCGGCACGGTGGCGACCACGCGGTTGGGCGCCCCGGAGAACAGCGGCGAGAAGTTGTACACCGGGGAGAAGAGGAACGAGTTGTCCCCGCCCCGCACGTCGAAAAAGTTCGGCCCTTGGGTGCCGGCCCCGCCGGTGTATTTGGCGTCGATCAAGTGGGTCCACTGCACCGAGTAACTGGCCCCGTCGGGCTCCCGGTACCCGAGCGTGATCCGGGAGCCGGGCGCGAACGTGGTGCGGCCGAGTTGGTCGGTGCTCAGCGCCGACGCGCCCGACCCCTTGGGCACGCCGCCGACGAAATTCCCCCCTTGGGGGAAGTCGAACGACGGGATGAAGCCCCGGTTGGCGATGTTCTGGTTCCCGATGGCCCGCGTCTGGTGCAGCATGATGAATTCGAGCGCGGTGTAGAAACCGGACCCGTCGTGCTGGTACGGCCCGATCGGCAGTGGGAGCGTCGGAGACGTATTCCCGCTGACGTCCCACGGCTCGGCGGCCCGCAGGCGGGCCGGGCAAATCCCGAGGGCGACGCCCAAGGCGGTCATCAGCACGTATCCGAACCAACGATTGCACATTTCCGGCTTCCCCCTTAACACCGTGCGGATACCGACTTCGGTTTCCCCAAACCGGGAGTCGATTCCCCGTCCGCCGGGTCATTCGCTAGGTTGGGCGGCCGCACAGGGCGGACGCCGTCGTTTGAATGGCGACGACACATACCCTCTTTCGGCGGCCGGTCAATGCCACATTTGCCGAAAATGCGGATTGTGCGGCGCAAACTTCGGCAAATCCGCCGTTCCCCGGGCAAGTTCGATAAAGGGCGGGGCATGGCCGCGCGTCCCACGTCGGGGTGGGCGGGCCGGGATGGGCGGTTTGACCGGCTTTCTAGGCGAAAATCGGTTGACCTCCCGCGGGTTTGACGAAAGAATAAACAGGAAGGGCGTCTTTTTGGAGCCGACCCCAACTTTTGCGCTCTCAACGTGTTTCAATGGTTAAAGGCCACTCCGCGTTGATAACCCCGCCACGAATGACCTGACACCCGCGAATTGACTGAAAGCCGTACGTTACCCCGTTTCTTTGCAAGGGACCGAATTATGCGACTCACTATTCCGCACGTCTTGGGCGCCTCGGCTCTTGCCTTGGGCATCGCGTCCCTGATCCCCTTTTCAACGGAGATGTCCGCACAAACGCGGCCGTTCTTCCCGGGCGGCGCCCGCCCCGGCATGCCCAACCCGCCGGCCGTTGGGCCCGGTTACAACCAAGCCATCTTCAAGGGCACCACCACCAGCGGCCAGAACAACGGCGGCCAGAACAACGGCGGCCAGAACAACGGCAACGGCGGCCAGAACAACGGCGGTCAGAACAACGGCGGCGGACAAAACAACGGCGGCGGCGGCCAAGGCGGCGGCAATAATCAGTTCAGCGGAAACACGCAGAAACTCAACTTGCCCGGGGTGACCACCCAACCCCAGATCGGCGGCACCCAAGTCTGGAAGTACATGCAAATCCAAGGCGTGTCCGGCGGCCAGAGCGGCCAACAGGGCGGCCAACAGGGCGGCCAGTTCGGGGGCGGCGGCCAGTTCGGCGGCGGCGGCCAGTTCGGGGGCGGCGGCCAGTTCGGCGGCGGCGGCCAGTTCGGCGGCGGCGGCCAGTTCGGCGGCGGCGGCCAGTTCGGCGGCGGCGGCCAGTTCGGCGGC
>JAYTTY010000197.1:0-8339 GCA_043744795.1 Zavarzinella sp.
CGGCCGGCCGCCGTGTGTTGTTTTAGCCGTCAACGTTGGCCGGTTTTCCTCCCCCCCTTGGCAAGGGGGGGCCGGGGGGGGTCTCGGCGACTCGCCCGCGGAGACAGTGGTTTCACCCTACGGTGAACCGGTTTTCGGGAGGGGCCAAAGCGTGCCGGACAAGATTCACATCGTCGGCCTCGGCGCGGACGGCCTCGCCGGGCTGACCGTACGGGCCGGCGAGTTGGTGCGGGCCGCCGAGATGGTCGTCGGGTCGGAGGCCGCGCTGCGGTTGCTGCCCGAGGCCGAGGGGGAGCGCGTCCGCATCGGCTCGGACCTCGGGGAACTCGCCGAGAAACTGCGGGCGAACTTCGCCCGCAAGCGCATCGTCGTCGTCGCCACCGGCGACCCGCTGTTCTACGGCGTCGCCCGCTTCCTGTGCGACCGGCTCGGCAAGGACCGCTTCGAGGTGCTGCCGCACGTCTCCTCCATGCAACTGGCCTTCGCCCGCGTGAAGGAGACCTGGGAGGAAGCCTACCTCACCGACCTGTCCACGCGCTCCCTGGACGACGTGCTGGACCGCATCCGCATTTCCGAAACCGTCGGCCTGTTCACCAGCGACACCTACCACCCCGCCCGCGTCGCCCGCGAGTTGCTCGTCCGCGGCCTGGACTACTTCAAGGCCTACGTCTGCGAGAACCTTGGCGGCAAGGACGAGCGGCTGACGACCGGCGAGCTGTCCGAAATCCAGACCATGACGTTCGACCCGCTGAACGTGATGATCCTGAAGCGGAAGCCCAACCGGCCGGACGCCCCGCGGACGACCAAGCGGCTGATGCGCTTCGGCAACCCGGACGACGTGTTCGCCCAGAGCCAGCCGAAGACCGGCCTGATTACGCAGGCCGAGGTGCGGGCCTTGGCCCTGAGCCAACTCGACTTGCAGGCCGGCGGCGTGATGTGGGACGTGGGCGCCGGCTCCGGGTCCGTCGCCCTGGAGGCGGCCCAACTCGTCGAGCCGGGCCGCGTGTACGCCCTCGAACAGGACGCGGCGGATTATCACCTGATCGTCGCCAACGCGGAGACCTACGGCGTCCGCAACGTGCAGGCCGTCTTCGGCGCCGCCCCGGCCGCCTTCCAGGGGTTGCCGGACCCGGACGCCATCTTCATCGGCGGCAACGGCGGCGAGATCGCCCGCCTGCTGGAAGCCGCCTACGCCGCCCTCCGCCCCGGCGGCCGCCTCGTGGTGAACGTCGGCACGCTCGAAATGCTCACCCAGACCTACGAGACGATGAAGCGACTGGCGACCGCCGTGTCCGTGCTGCTGGTGAACTTGTCCCGCAGCGTGGAACAACTGGAAGCTCTGCGGTTCGAGGCCGTCAACCCGACGTTCCTGTTGAAGGTGGTCAAGAAGTAGGGACAGGCGAGCGGTGTTCAGAGTCGGGGTTTTAGAATTTCGATTACCCGTCGGAACGACGGCAGGTGTTTCGTCAGTTCCACCGGGTCCAACTTGCCGAGAATCTCGAACGACCGTTTGCCTTTGGCATAAGCGTTCAGGCATTCTCGCGTCGCTTTCACCAAGGCGTCTTGGATGGCGTGTCGCGTCCGGTCTTCGATCTTGGGCAACGGGGGCAAGGCGTTAGCTTTCAAGTTGGCCCCGTAGTGGGCCGCAATTGTTTTCCGGTCGGTGACGATCCACGTCTCCATGCATGTTGTCATGAATAAAACTTGATCGTCGGCCGCGTCGTCCGGGCGCGCCCACGGGGTGACGGTGGTGACGCCGGCCAAATGCACCCACGCCGCTTCGATGTCGGCCATCGGCTCTTCGCTGTCGATCCACATGGCCACATAGTCATCGCCGGCCTTCTCGGCTTGGGCAATGCAGAACGCGGCGTAAACGAAGTCACGGCCGCCACACGCTTGCAATGCAGGCATTCGCCCCTTGAACCCGGCCCGCACGAGCAGTTTGCGGAAGCCTTCCCGGCACCGAACTCGGAGTTCTTTGGATTGGCCGCCGCCTTCGAGGAGAATGTACGCGCTCACCAGCGGGTTCCCCCCAAAGTTCCATTCGTCCACAATTCACCCAAGCGATACTTCTCCAACCAAACGGCCAAGGCGGCCGGGTCGAGCCGCCGCATTTCCGTCCGGTGGTCGTGCTTCTCGCACACGACGACCGCCCCAGGCCGATCCGTCATCGCGTCCACCAGAATGTCGGAATGCGTAGTGACGATGAGCTGCGTCCGCCTGGCGGCGGCCACGAGCAAGTCCGCGAGCTTGGGAATAATGTCCGGGTGAAGGCCCAATTCAGGCTCTTCGATGCAAATGAGGGGCGGCGGGGCCGGGTCGCACAGGATGGCGAGCAGACACAAGTACCGGAGCGTCCCGTCCGACAAGCGCGTGGCGGGGACAGTGAAATCGCCTTCGGTGAAGAACACTTGAACGCTGCCGCCCTCCACGGCCACGTCGAACCCAGTGACGGCGTCGTACAGGTCGGTCAAGTGTTCCAAAATGGCGCGGCGGACTTTCGGCGTCTTGCTTAAGCGGTTCAGGAACAAGCCCAGGTTGGAGAAGTCTTCCGCGAGCCGGTCGTTCCGCATGTCGGCTTTTTGCGGATCCCGGAACACCGTGTTGCGGCCGAAGGACCACTCGCGGTAAATGCGGATTTGCTCATAGACGGCCGCCAAGTACGCCAATTCCGGGTACGATTCCGGGTCGCGTCGTTGGGCCAGGATGGACAGATCGACATCCACTGTTTCTCGGCTCAACCGCCGGGACGTGCCGTCCGCCGTACTGATAGCCGGGCGCCCGTTGAGAAACCGATAATAGAAGGATGGCTCTTTCTGGCCGTCGTAAGCCGTCGCATTTTCAACGCGCTCGTCGGCCAGCCGAAACCCGGCGTCCCCCCGGAAACTGAACGTGTGCCGCAGCGGCTGCTTCCCGGCCGGGTTGTTGACTAACACCTCCGCCGTGGCCGGCCGCTTGGCGTCCAACTTCCAAACCCATTCGGCCGCCCCGCCCCCGTTTAGTAACACCCGGCGGACATCCGACTCGGCCGCCGACCGCGGCGTCGCCCGGAGAAGGGCAAGGGCCTCGATCACATTCGACTTGCCCGCGCCGTTCGGCCCGATGAACACATTTAACGGTTCGAGTGGCAGCGCGGGACTTTCCGACCCGAACGACAAAAAGTTGTCGAGTGTGATTTGCGTCAACAGTCGGTGGTCGGATTTTGATCGGTCGGCCATTGCATACTCCAGGCGCTCTCCTTAAGGCTATGGAAATGAGCGCCTGACTCTCCTTCCGGCGTTCTTGCCAATGGTGGTCAAGCAGCAAGCCCATCAGCCCCCGTTCGGCGGCGCGTCCATGACCATCGACCTCAACTGCGACCTCGGCGAAGGGGCCGGCTTCGACGCCGAGATCATTCCCCTCATCACGTCCGCCAACGTCTCATGCGGCGCGCACGCCGGGACGCCCGCCGACATCCTCCGCACGCTGGAACTGTGCAAGCAACACGGCGTCACCGTCGGGGCGCACCCCGGCCACGCGGACCGGGAACACTTCGGCCGCCGCGAGTTGCCGGTCACGGCCCAAGAGGTGGCGGCGTTGCTCCGGGGGCAAATCGGCGACCTCCGACAGTGGGCCGCGGCGGCGGGCGTGGCGGTGCGCTACGTGAAGCCGCACGGCGGGCTGTACCACCAGGCGAATCGGGACGCCCCCGCCGCCGGCGCCATGCTCGCCGTCGGCGGCGAGTTGAGCCTGCCGGTGGTCGGGCTACCCGGTTCGCGACTGCAAGCGTTGGCCGGCCACGACGGCGGCGTCATTACCGAAGGCTTCGCCGACCGCCGGTATCAGGCCGACGGGTCGCTCGTCCCCCGCGACCAGCCGAACGCCATGATTGACGACCCGAAAGAAGCGGTTGCCCAAGTCCTGTGGCTGCTCGACCGCGGGCAGGTGCGGACGGTGTGCGTCCACGGGGACACCCCGCGGGCCGTCGCGTTCGTGCGGGCCGTGCGGGAAGAACTGCTGCGCCGCGGCGTCGAACTGAAACCCTTCGCGTGAGTATTCGCCTCCTGCGCCCGGGCTTGTTCACGCTCGTCGTCGACGGCGGCCGGCCCCGCACGCGCGGCCTCGGCGTCCCCGTCGGCGGCCCGGCTGATGCCCCGGCCATGAGTGTCGCCAACCGCCTTGTCGGGAATCCCCCGGACGCCGCCGCGCTGGAAATCACCCTCGTCGGCCCCAAGTTGGTTTGCACCCACTCCGTCGGCCTGGCCCTGTTCGGCGCCCCGTTCACCGTGAAGCGGGACGACGAGGAGATCGTCGCCGGCTCCTCGTTCACGCTGAAGCCGGGGCAGACGCTCGATATCGGCGGCACTCGTTCTCAGCATGAAGGCTGTCGGGCATACTTGGCAGTCGTCGGCGGGTTACAAACTCCTCACGTGTTGGGAAGCCGCACCGGCTTCGCCCCGCTGGCCGCCGACGCCGAGTTGGCATGTGCGGAATCCACCGTGCAGGGGCGCACGCTTCCGGCGGCCATGTTCCCTGAATTGACCTGGCGCTTGTTCGGAGACAAACCGTTGGAGTCCGGGGCCTTGCGCTGCCTGCCCGGCCCGCAGGCCGACTGGTTCGACGACACGTTTTGGGGCCGTCAAGTCTACCAAGTCGCCCCGGCCAGCAACCGCATGGGCGTCCGGCTGACGATATTTGAAGACCTTGGCGAACCGCTCCAGCGCCCGCCGCGGGAACTGGTCTCCGAAGCTGTCGCGCCCGGTGCCGTGCAGATCACCAACGACGGCTTGCCTATTGTCCTCGGCGTGGACGGCCAGACCATCGGCGGCTACCCGAAGATTGCCCATGTGCTGACGGACGAACTGCCCACGCTCGGGCAATTGCGGCCGGGGAACCTCGTCATGTTTCGCCGCGTGACGGAGGAAGAGGCCGAAGACTTGGCGAAAAAGTATGCCGAGCGGCGGCGGGCGTTGGACGAGTATCTGGACCGGGCCATTCCAAGACCTGTTTAGCCGCGACGCGACGCTTCGGAGCGGAGCGCGGACTACTACCCAAAGGCAACTAACCACAGAGGCACAGAGGACACAGAGAAAACACAACCGAGAGATCACTTTTTCAACTACTTCTCCTCGGCCTTTCTCTTCTCCGTGTCCTCTGTGCCTCTGTGGTTAGCACTTTTTTTCAGTTGGGTAGTCTCCGCTGCGCAAAGCCTCCGCGTCGCGGCTAAACGGTCGTCGCGGCGGCGGCGCACCGTTTGCAGTTTTTCGTCCCACCCACGTTCAACCTGCCAAAGGGAGTTCTTCCCATGAAGATCGTCGCCGCCGTCGCCATGCTGGCCGCCTGTTCACTGAGCCGGGCCGCCGACCCGCCCAAGCCGCTCGACATCCCGGCCCACGAGCAGGACATCTTTTCCCTCGCCTTCGCCCCGGACGGCAAAGTGCTGGCCGCCGCCAGTAAGGACAAGACGGTTAGCGTGTGGGACGCGGAGACCGGCAAGTCGCTCCGCAAGTTGAAAGGGCACACGGGGGACGTGCTGCGCGTCGCCTTCTCGCCGGACGGGAAGTGGATCGCCTCCGGCGGCGCGGACGGCGTGCTGAAAATCTGGGACGCGGCCAAGGACGGCGACGCCCTCAAGACCGTGAAGGCCCACGGCAATTGGGTGTGCGGCGTCGCCTTTTCGCCGGACGGCAAGTGGGTCGCCACGGCCGGGGCCGACAAGACGGCGGCCGTGTGGGACGCCCAGACCGGCGACCGCCGGTGCGCCTTCAAGGGGCACAAGTCCGAAGTGTGGACCGTCGCCTTCGCCCCGGACGGAAAGACTGTCGCCAGTGGCGGCAAGGACAAGGCGGTTCAAATTTGGGACGCGGCCTCCGGCGAGGCGGTGAAGACCCTGCCGGCCCACGACGGCGAAGTGTACACGCTGGCCTTCAACGCCACCGGCGACATGCTGGCGAGCTGCTCGTCCGACTCGACGATCCGGCTGTGGGACCCGGCCAAGGGCGAGGTGCGGCACAAGTTGAAGGGGCACGAGGGGAACGTGTACACGGTGGCGTTCAGCGGCAAACTGCTGTTCAGCGCCAGCGCCGACCGCACCCCGCGCGTCTGGGACACGACCGACGGCACCCAAGTCCGCACCCTGCCGCCGCACAAGAACGAAGTGCTGGCCGTCGCCGTCACCCCCGACGCCTCCCGCTGGGCCACCGCCGGCAAGGACCGCATCATCCGGGTGATGACCGACACGGCCAAGCCGGTGGCGCTGAAGTAAAAACCGATTTGGCCGCCAAGACGCCAAGGCCGCCAAGAAGAGAAAACCAAGAAGAGATTTATAAAGAAGTCGTCTCTTGATTTGGTCTTCTTGGCGGCCTTGGCGTCTTGGCGGCCAAATCGGTTTTATTCCTTCGGCGGCCCCTTCTTCGGCCGGTTGCCCGCTTCCACGGTTCCCCAATAGCCCCCCAGGATGTGCGGGAACTTACCCGGCGTGACGTGGTAGTGCGGCCCTCTCACGTCGTCGGTGTGCAGGTTGAACTCGTTCAGCGGGTTCTTCTTTGAGTCCTTCGCCAGTTCGCCCGGGCCTTCATACGGGCCGAAGACGGGGAAGCCGTCGAAGGCGAAGCCGATCAGCGGGGAGTGGGCGGAGCCGTCGTCGTCCCACGGGGTGTTCACGCAGGCGGGGTACTTGTGGTAGTGGTAATCCCGGCCGGGGCCGGGGTGGCCGCAACAGCGGTCGAGGCGGACGATGGCCTCCTCGGTCCCGGCGTCGAACGGGTTAAAGAAGACGACGCCGTTGGCCGCCACGCCGACCGGCCCCATCGGCAGCGCCCGCTTGTTGGTGGCCGACAAGGCGACGTGCTTCGGGTTCTCCTTCGGCTCCAGCGGGATGCGCCAGACGTCGGCCTTCTCCGCGACGATGTTCGGGTTGCCGTCGAGCAGCCGGGCGCGGTCGGGGAACGTGGCCGTCGGGTGGTTGGGCAGGTTCTTCGAGCGCATCACGAGATGAGTCGGCGTGAACGACACGACGACGCTGTCCGGCACGAAGCGGTCCTTCTCAACAGTCTTGCCGTCGCGGTCCTGCCAGCCTTGGCGAAGCCACGCGGACATGTTGCCGGCGAAGGGGGCTTCGAGCCGGTCGGTCAGGTACAGCAAGCGGTCGGCGTTGGCGTGGTCGAACTGCTTGGGCGGCGCCTTGTCCCCGCCGCGCGGGTCGAAGTACCACCGGCCGCCGAGCTTCACCAGCGACGACAAAGCTGGCGGGGCCTTCACATGCCGATTCCCCGGCGCGGCGTACCCGTCCGGGTCCGGGATCGGCGTCACTTCCACCTGCGACACCCAGAACTCGCTGTTGGAAGCTCCCCCGGCGCCGCGGGCGTAGCCGACGGATAATCGCAGCGTGTCCACTTCGACGAACGGCGTGCGGAAGTCGAGCGTGAAGGTGCGCCAGGTCGCCAGCCCGAGGTTCTTGTTCGTTCCGGCGTCGGCCAGGTTCTTGCGGTCGCGGTCGATCAACTCGGCTAACGGCTTATCAACGTGATCGAGCGGGTTCTTGCCGGCGTCCTTGAAGAACTCGACTCTCAGCGTCAGGTCGTCCGGCCCGACGCGGAACTGGTCTTGGGCCAGCGCGTGGACGCGGAACCGAACCCACCGCCCGCCCGCCGGCATCACCCCGTTGACGGTCCATGAAGCGCGCCCCGCCTTCTCCCCGTCCTTGTTGACATCGACGCCCGACGGCAACCGAATCCCCCGCCCGGCCGGCTCGCTGCGCGGGTCGCCGAGGACGCCTTCAAGGGCATCGCCTGTGAGCGTGAAGGTTGCTTTGGTCTTCTCGCCGGTCACGAGTTTCAGCGCCCCGCCCAAGGTAATTTGCGGGCCGGGCGGCAGATTCTCCAAGGCTGTGACCGCGACGGGGGCCGGGGAAGGTTCTTTCCCCATCGGCCCGCGCGGCCGGGCGCTCTCGGCCTTCTTGCGCTGCTCCTCGGTCAGAATCTTGGCGAGTTCCGCCCTCACCTCGGCCTCCAAGGCCGCGATTCGCTTCTCCTGCTCCGGTGTCAACTGCAACGCCTCCCGCACCGGCGGCGGGAACACCTTCCCCAGTTCAAACCGCGGCGGCCCCTTGGGCGGCGGCTGGCCGACGGCGACGGCCAACAGACCCAGCAATGCGAAAACCGACAAACGCTTCATCGCGAGATCCTCCGATGGAGAGAGTATGCGGAATCGCGGCTGAAGCGGGGATGAAGACGAAGATGAATCGGGAGAAAAGCCGTGGGCCAATCAAAAACCCCGTTTAGCCGCGACGCGAAGGCTTTGCGAAGCGGAGCGCGGGCTTCCAACATTCAACCACTTCCCATTTGTCAACGGCGGGCGTC
>JAYTTY010000198.1:0-2159 GCA_043744795.1 Zavarzinella sp.
GGCGAACCCCGGGATTGCGATTGGCGAACCCCGGGATTGCGATTGGCGAACCCCGGGATTGCGATTGGCGAACCCCGGGATTCTTGGACCTCACCGAAGAGGGCGACATCATGGACCGTCGGAACTTCCTCCGCGTCGGCGGCCTCGGCCTCTGCGGCGTCGGCACACTTGACCTCATCCGCGCCCAGGCGGCGCCCGGCTCGTCCGCGGCCAAGGCGAAGCAACTGATCGTCTGCTGGATGGGCGGCGGGCCGCCGCACACGGACATGTTCGACATGAAGCCGGACGCCCCGGAGGAATACCGCGGGCTGTGGAAGCCGATCCAGACGAAGGTGCCGGGGTTACAGGTCGGCGAGTTGCTGCCCGAGATGGCGAAGCGGGCCGACAAGTACACCGTCATCCGGTCGGTGTCCACGCTGAACAAGCCGGGCGACCACAGCCAGGCCCCGCTGTACTGGCTGACGGGGAACCCGCGCCTCACGACCGGGTCCGACGAGTACCCGATGTACGGCAGCGTCGTCCACAAGCTGCGCCCCGGCCCGGCCGACCTGCCGACGTTCGCGGTGCTGGACGAGATCGACGTCCACACGCACAACGCCCTGTCCCGCAGCTTCCTCGGGTCGGCCCACGCCCCGTTCGTGATGCAGCCGCTCAAGGACAAGGACGCCGTCACGCGGATGCTGACGCCGCAACTCGACCTCCCGGCCTTCGAGAAAAACGCCGGCCTGCTCAAAGCCCTCGATACGAAGCTGCGCCGCGACGACGCCCAGGACGAGCTGATCGCCGGGCTGGACCAGGACCAGCAGACCGCGTTCAACCTCCTGCGCTCGCCGAAACTGCGGCGGGCGCTGGACCTGTCGCAGGAGTCGCCCAAGTCCCTCGACCGCTTCACCCGCAACAAGCCGGCCAAGGCCCGCTACCCCGTCGGCGACCCGCTGCACTTCCTCGTCGCCCGCCGCCTCGTGGAGGCCGGCGTGCCGGTGGTCCACTTTAACTTGGGCTACTGGGACTGGCACGGCGACAACTTCACGGCCGGCAAGCAGCAAATCCCCATGTTCGATGCCGGCATGGCCGCCCTGCTCGACGACCTCGACGACCGCGGCCTGCTCGACTCGACGATCGTGCTGGCCCTCGGGGAGATGGGCCGCAAGCCGAAGATCGACAACCCGAAGGCCGCCGGCGCCGGCCGCGACCACTGGGACTACGCCCAGTTCGTCATCGCCGCCGGCGGCGGCTTCACCCGCGGCAACGTCGTCGGCGCCACCGACAAACTCGGAGAGCGCGTCACCGACAAGTTCTACAAGGTGGAGAGCTTCGGCCGCACTCTGTACCACCTGCTCGGCGTGGACACGGAGACGGTGTTGCATACGCCCGCCAACCGGCCCGTGAAGCTGATCGCCGAGGAGGCGCCGTTGATTAAGGAAGCGATGGCGTGAGGCGGAAAATTTACGCCCCGACGGGGCGGAGGAGAATAGCCAGGGGCGGCTTCCGCCCCTGGTTCACGGCCTCACCTATTTGTCTTTGCCCCAACGGGGCGCCGGTTGATCAGAATTGGCGCCCCGTTGGGGCCAAAACCATTTCCGTGGCCTCCATGATCCAGGGGCGGAAGCCGCCGCTGGCTATTCTCCTCCGCCCCGTTGGGGCGAAATCCGAATTACACGAATAAAAATTAACTGTCAACATACTTTTTGGAGATGGCTTAATGGTTGATCCGCTTGCCGACTTCGACTGGAAAGTGCTTTATGAGCACTATGATGCTTGCTGTCTTGGTTTCAAAAGTCGATCAGCCCATCTGGCTCGCTTCGAAGATGATCGTCCGGTGAATGATCGCGAATTGTACTACCGATTGGCAGCGCTCTATTCTCCGAAGGAGAGAGTAGGGGAACAAAATATGGCAGGGTTGTACGAGGCACTTCTGTATTGGAAATTGTACTCCCAGCACACGACTCCCAGCATGTTCGCCAAGTGGGCGACGGCCGGCGGCTTTGAGCGGGCGGCTACAGAGCTGCCACGCTTAATCGCTTCTATGCCCGCGACACTTGATCGAAATGTTTCAGCCGTCCTCGGACTAGTCTTTCGCACTTTTTGGCGGGTTGAAAAGGAGTGGCGGGGCTTGAGCGCCGGCGGTAGAGTGTTGGTGCTCAAACCTTCACCCTCAC
>JAYTTY010000199.1:0-2159 GCA_043744795.1 Zavarzinella sp.
TCGGGGGACTCACGTCCCCCGCTCGCCGGGTTTTCCCGTCAGTCCATCTTTACTTCGTCCAGCCGGGCGGCGATCTTCGCTTGCAGTTCGGCCGGGAGCGGGGAGTAGTCGAGTTCCTTGGCGAACTTCTGCCCCTCGCCGGTCGCCCACTTCAAAAACTCGACCAACGCCTTGCCCTTGCCCGCCGGCTGGGTCTTGTACAGCACGGCATAGCTGGCCCCGCAGATCGGGTAGGCGAGGTCCGAATCGACGTCGGTCAGGGAGAATGTAAGTTGGTGCAGCGTGTACGGCTCGACGGACGCCGGCGTGGTCAGGGCGGCGGCGGCGGCGGCGGCCACGTTTTCCGGGTCCGGCGGCACGTCCTTGCCGCGGCGGTTCTTCAGGGTGGCGTAGGAGAGTTCACTCTTCTTGGCGTAGTACAGTTCCACGTAGCCGATGCAGCCCTCGTTGCGCTTCACGTGGCCGGCGACGCCGTCGTTGCCTTGCTGGCCGGTGCCGATCTTGGGCCACTTGGGGTTCTTGCTGATGCCGACCTTGGCCTTAAAGCTCTCCGAAGACTTGGAGAGGTATTCCGTGAAAACACTCGTGGTCCCGGAGCTTTCGGCCCGGTACACGGGCGTCAGGCCGGTGGCGGGCAAGTTGACGCCGGGGTTGAGGCCGGCGATGGCCGGGTCGTTCCACACGGTAATTTCGCCGAGGTAAATCTTGGCGACCACGTCCCCGCTGAGCTTCAAGTGGTTCGGCACGCCGGGGACGTTGTAAATCATGGCGACGGCGCCCATGATGACCGGGATGTGGACGACTTCGCCCCCTTCGCCCTTGGCGTTTTCCGTCTCTTCCTTGTTCATCGGGGCGTCGGTGCAGCCGAAGTCCAGCACCTTGCCGGTCATCTGCTGGATGCCGTTGCCGGACCCGGACTTCTTGTAGTCGATTTCGACGCTCTTGGCCGTCTTATACTCGCTGCTCCACCGCTGCATGATCGGGTCTACGAACGTGGCCCCGCCTCCGTTAAGGCGTGAGACGCCGTTGACGCCGTCTTTCTTCCCGCATCCGGCGGTGAATAGGAGAGCCAGCGGGGCAAAAACCATTGCGGAGTAAGCGATTGAGCGCATAGAAGACACCTCGACGAGACCCGGTCGCGGGCCAATTGTGAAGATAATTTAGGCGTGCCGTGGGTCGATACCATGCGGGACATGTGAAGATTCGGTGAAGGGGCCGGCCCGTCAACTTTTGAGCGGGGCCACGAGTTCGCTGACCAACTTGGCGACGGCCCGGACGCCCCCCTGTTCCATTTTCTTGACCAGCGCGCTGCCGACGATGACCCCGTCCGCGATGCCCTTGAGGTGTTCGACGTGCTCCGGCCGGCTGACGCCGAAGCCGACGCAGAGCGGAAGATCCGTCTCTTTTCGCAGGTCGGCGAGTTGCTTCGTCAACGCTTCCGGAATCTTGTCCCGCTCTCCCGTGATGCCGACCACGCTGACGCAGTACACGAAGCCCGTGCAGAGCGAGACGATTTGCTTGGCCCGCTCCGGCGTGGTTGTCGGCGTGACCAGCAGGATGAGTTTCAGGTCGGCCGCTTTGCAGAGATCCGCGAAGGTGTCGGCCTCGTCGGCGACCAAGTCCGGGACGATCAACCCGCTGAGGCCGGCCGTCTTGGCTGCGGCAATGAACTCTTGCTGCCCCTTGCGGTGAATCAGCGAGTAAGACACCATGCCGACCACCGGGGGCTTGAAGCCCGGCGAGTTCACGGCGGCCGCGATGGCGTCGAATACCTGTTGCACCTTCAGGCCGGCGTCCAAGGCCCGCGTGTAGGAGGCTTGGATCACCGGGCCGTCCGCGATGGGGTCGCTGAACGGGAAGCCGATCTCGATGAGGTCGGCCCCGGCCCCGGCGACGGCCCGGATGAGGTCCGGCGTGCCGGCGATGTCCGGGTCGCCGGCCGTCAGGAAGGCGATGAAGCCCTTGCGGCGGTCGGCCCGCAATTGCTGGAAGAGGGAGTCAACGGCGTTCATGCGAATGGTGTATCGGGGACGGGCCAGACGGGGAAGAGACCCCCCCCACCCTTACAGGGGTAGGTCAGGCGAGAGCGAAGAATTCAGGCGGAAGTCGCAATAGTGCGACCATGCCGCGTTTTCTCGATGTCGGCGAACAAACGCGGC
>JAYTTY010000200.1:0-2154 GCA_043744795.1 Zavarzinella sp.
CGTTGCAGCACCTGCTGCTGCCGATCGCCAAGCCCGATTGTGCTTACTGCCGATCACAGCAATTGCACCCACGCAAAGAGTAACGGAGTAGTACTAAGCTCACCCTTCGTAAAGTGCTTACCTTTCGTAAAGGTGACGGTCAGCCACGCATCCTGATCCTTGAACGTCCACTCCCACGCCACCGTTTCTTCCCAGATGCCCGCGGCTTGTTCCTCTTTGGTGCCTTCGGGCTTGCCGCTGCCCTTCCACGATCCGACCAGCACGTTGAACGGCCGAAGCGCCTCTTTCGGGGTGACGACTTTGACCGGGTCGCACACGCCCGCTGTGCCGAAATGAGGCGCGCGGTGTTCCGGCACGGCACACGCGACCAACAGCAGGACGGCGGCGGTCATACCTGGCCCCTCGCGGAAACGCGGTGCGGAGTCCCCGGTGTGGTTCTCCGCAATGACGACGCGGACGGCCACCTATTTCAAACAGGCCAACGGAAGAAAGCCCCCGAACCGAAGTGCGGGGGCTGTCGAGGGGTCGTGCGGGGTGTCCGTTTCGGGCCTAGCGCGGCTTGCGCGGCAGGCGGTACTTGCTCAGCTTGTTCGTCAGCGGGATGGGTGAGACGGCCGGTGCGCCGGCCGCGCTCTGCGGCGCGGTCGCGGGGGTGCCGATCACGATCATCGCGGTGTCCGGGCCGGAACCGATGAACGTGTTCTGGACATCGCCGGCGGTCTCCGCGACACCGACCGTCGCCAGCACGTCGGCCGACAGTTCGATCTTGTCGTGGATCTCCTGCCGGTCCACGCGGACGTTCGGTGGCGCCTGGATGCCCAGTTTCACGCGGCCGGGACCGACGCTCACGACGGTGATGATGATGTTGTTCGCGATGACGATGGATTCGTTCGGACGACGGGTCAGAACCAACATGAGATGTCCCTCCTGGATGGTTGCCGGGGGAGGTTGAAGTGACCCCGCGGCGCTCCTGTTACTGAATTCTACGTCACAGACCGCACGACCTTGCAGCGGTAACTCATTATTTTCTCAAGTTCGCCACCGCAACCGACGGGAGGCTACCTGAGATACGTCCGCGGGCCGATGTCGGTTGCAGACAAAGTAAACATGAGCAATTCTCGGTCCATCAGCAAAAAAGTCAGAAACCCCATTCCGCGTGTCTACGGCTCTACAAACGAACGCACACCGTCCGGGTGCCGGGGCACCGGAAGCGGTGTGGGATTTCTGCTGTGTGGGGAAGAGCGTATTCGGTCGGACAATGCGGCGTCAAGGGCACATTTGGCCTTAAAACGCAGACTTCTCGGAGTTGAGAACGAACGTGCGCATCCCGGCGGGAGGTGTGAAGAGTAGACACATTAACGCAGGAAGCCCCGGCGAAGCCGGGGCTTTCGATGTCTTGGCCCTCTCCCCTTGCGGGAGAGGGCCAAAGCTCACTGCCACCGTCACCTTCGCATTGGCTTACGCCCGCTCGCCTCGAAGTCACTTCACGATCTTCGCCACGTCCTTCACGACGGTCTCGATGTCCTTGTCCGTCAGCTTGCCCTTGGCGAAGCTGTAATTCACCTTCACCACGCGATCGACGTACAGGATGACGGTGACGTCCGCGTCCTTGCTCAGGTTGTACTTCGGCGGGATCGGGTCTTCCTTGTCCTCGATGGCGAGCACGAGTTTCTTCAGCTCGGCCTTCTTGGCCGCGTCTTTGAGTTGCGGCTCCAGCTTGTCCTTTTCGCCGGTGAAGATGGCGAAGCTCCACATGTCGGCCTTGGCGCGCTTGACGGTCTCGGCGTCGATGGCCTTGAGCAACTTGTGGGTCATGGGGTCGTCGCCGGTGCGGGCGAACACCATCGCAACCGGGTCGTCGCCGGCCTTGCAGAACAGGCACGCGGGCTTGCCCGCGTCCTCGCCGGTGACGTTGTACGGGTGGAACGCGCCGGGCACCTTGTCGCCGGCCGGCGGGCCGGACTTCGGGTTCAGGTCGGCGGCCACGACGGCCCCGCCGAGGACGGCCGCCACGGCGGCGGCGAACAGGTTACGCATCATCTGACATCTCCGGGAAAGGGAAGGCACGGTAATGATACCGCACAAACGCGGGCATGTTACGGCGAACCCGGAGCGTCAGCGCCGGGGTGCCCCGGCGCTTCGGGTCGCGCTGAG
>JAYTTY010000201.1:0-8297 GCA_043744795.1 Zavarzinella sp.
TTCGGGATCAAGTGCCAGAGAACGATCTTCAGGCGATGGTAACTGACACTGAACGCGCTCCTCTCCGCAAAGCCTCCGCGTCGCGGCTTACAAATCATCATCGACACCGTCGTTACCGCAGATTCGAGAACTCGCCCGAGGCGAACATGGCCTGGGCCATCGCCGCCCACGCCTTCTTGGCGCCGTCACGGCCGCCGAATTTTTCGGCGTAACCTTTCAGGAATTCAAGGGCCGTCGCCGCCTCGCTGTCGGACGGCGGCCGGGCGTAAAACATTTCGTATGCCCGCTTGACGCGGTCCGCGTCCGTGCCGTTGACCGCCAATAATTTATCGGCCACGGCCTCGGCTTGCCGGATCACGAAGCCGTTGTTCATCAAGTACAGCGATTGGGCGGGGACGGTCGTCGTCGCCCGTTCGCCGGCCACCGCGTTCGGGTCCGGGAAGTCGAACAGCGTCAACGCTTCCGGCAGTTGCTCGCGGACGACCGCCAGGTATACCGTGCGGTGCGCATTCTCCTTGGCGAACGGGCCGTTGAACCGTTGCAGCGCTTGGGCCGGGCCTTCGCCGATCTTGCCCACCTCCGACGCATGGGCCGGCTTCAAGTCCAGTTGGCCAGAGAGGGCCATCATCGCGTCGCGGATCGGCTCGGCTTCCAACCGCCGCGGGCTCATCCGCCACAGCATCGTGTTCTCCGGATCGACCTCGAAATTCTTTTCGTCCCGCAAACTCGCCAGTTGATACGTGTGACTGAGCATCAAGGAGCGGATCAACTTCTTGACGCTCCAGCCGTCGTTCACGAACTGGACGGCGAGCGCGTCGAGGAGTCGCTGGTTGCTCGGCTTTTGACCGGAGGCCCCGAAATTGTCCGGCGAGGCGACAATCCCCTGCCCGTACAAGTGGGACCAAACTCGGTTGACGAAGACGCGCGCCGTCAGCGGGTTCTGCGGCGACGCGACCCACTCGGCTAGTTCCTTGCGGCCGCTGCCGACCGAGACCCGCGTCGGCTTCGCGGTCATCACCTGCGGGAAGCCGCGCGGGGCCAATTCCCCCGGCTTGTCAATCTCCCCGCGGCCCAGCACCGGCGAGTCGGCAACGCGGGAGCGTTCCCGCGCGCCCATCGCCACCACGCGGGGCGTGCCGTCCTTCTCGTACATGTTGGCCCGACTTTCCAAAAGGCCGAGTTGGACTTGGATGCGGACGGCCCCCATCGCCGCAAAGCCGCCTTCCTTGCGGGCCTTCGTCAGTTCCTCCCGGCGGTCGGCGATTTGCTTGTCGAGGGCCTCGCGCTGGGCCGCCGTCATCGGCTCCACGCCGGGTTGATACCCCGCCCCGGCCGGCAGCGGGATGATGGCGCTCGGGTGGTTGCTCTGGATCGTCCGCACGGTGCCGTAGCACGTCTCCGTACTGCGGAAGATGCCGGCGAGGGCGTAGTAATCCTTCTGCGGGATCGGGTCAAACTTGTGGTCGTGGCAGCGGGCGCAGGCGACCGTCATCCCCATGAAGGCTTGGAACGTCGTGTCGATCTGCTCGTCCACGAGGTCCATCTGGAACTGCGTTGGGTTCCGCTCGTTGTGGGCCTTCGGGCCGACGGCGAGGAACCCGGTGGCGACCGTGTACTCGCCTTTCTGCTTGTCGTCCTTGGCCGTCAGCAAATCCCCCGCGAGTTGCTCCCGCACAAACTGGTCGAACGGCTTGTCCTTGTTGAAGCTCTCGATCACGTAATCGCGATACCGCCAGGCGTGCGGGTAGGCGAAGTTCGCCGCCTTGCCGCTGGACTCGGCGTAACGTGCCACGTCCAGCCAGTGCCGGCCCCAGCGTTCGCCGAAACGGGGGGAGTCCAGCAGTTTGTCAATCACGTTGGCCAAGGCGTTGGGCGTCTGGTCCCGCACGAACGCCTCGACCTCGGCGGGCGTCGGCGGCAGGCCGATCAAATCGAAATAAACCCGGCGGATGAGCGTGTGCTTGTCCGCGTCGGCGACGGGCTTGAGGCCCTTTTGCTCCAGCCCGGCGAGGACGATTTTGTCCACGTCACTCTTCGGCCACGCCGCCTGCCGCACGGCCGGGGCCGGGCCGGGCTTCGGCGGTTGGAAGGCCCAGAACTGCCGGCCCTTCTCGATGTCGATTTCCTTGGCGGGGGCGGCCGCGTGGCCGTCGCGCGGGTCCGGGGCGCCCATCGCGATCCACTTTTCAAAGTCGGCGATCACGGCGTCCGCCAGCTTGGTCTTCGGCGGCATCTTCAAGTTTTCGTCCGCGTGCTTCAGCGCCTTCAGCAGCAGACTTCGCTTCGGGTCATTGGGCACGACGGCCGGCCCGGTGTCGCCCCCCTTGCGTGTGGCGTCGCGCGTGTCGAGCAGCAGGCCGCCTTTGACCTTCTTCGCGTCTTCCGAGTGGCAGGAGTAACACTGGGCGACCAGGACCGGGCGAATTTTCTTCTCGAAGAAGGCCACTTGGTCGGCCGTCGGCTTCTCCGCGGTCGCCTTCGGGGCGGGCGGGGGGTCTTCCTTCTTCGGCGCGTCCTTGTCCTTCTTGGGGAACAGTTTGCCGTCGCCCTTGGGCGCCAGATCGCGGATCTTCTTGAATTCTTCTTTGGTCAGTTTGCCGTCTTTGTCCGTGTCCAAGCGGTCAAAGAGGAAATCGCCGACCTTCGGGTTGTCTTTCAGTTTGGGGGCCATGCCCATGAAGGCTTTAAACTCGTCCTTGGACAGTTTGCCGTCCTTGTCCTTGTCCGCGAGGTCGAACACCTTGTCCGGGTCGGCAAACTTTCCTTTGGCCTCCTGCCCGGCCATCGGCTCGGACATCGAGACCAAAGCGAGCAAGCCCGCGGCCACGACGGCACCTCTTAGGAACATGACGGTGACGCGGTTCATGAGAAAACTCCCACCCGGAAGAAATGAGCGCCACGAGATCATCAGATGACTGTTCAACCCCCCGGCCGCGGAAAAGTACCGTGGGAAAACTCGTCAGCCTTCCGGGGCATAAATCGTCCGGCCGCCGTCCACCGGCAGGCAGACCCCCGTAATGAAATCGTTGTCGATCAGGCTTAATACCGCCTTCGCCACATGCTCAGGCGTCCCCAATCGCTTCACCAAGGTCGCGTTGATCGTTTGTTCGCGCTCGGCGGCCGACACGGCCGGCGGCAGCATCACCGGGCCGGGGAGGACGGCATTTACCCGCACGTTGGGGTTCCGCGTCCCGAGTTCCACGGCCAGCGACCGCGTCATGGCGGAAACGCCCCCCTTGGACGGGAAGTAGGCCGCGTAATGCAGGTACGGCCGCACTTCGGCCCAGTCGCCGATGTTGATGATGCAGCCCCCTTCCGGCTGCATAACCATTCGCAGACCGGCAGACTTGGCGCACAAGAAGGTACCAAGTGTATTGGCGTCGAAGTGTTCGCGCACGTCGGCGGCGGTGACGGCTTCCAGCGGCTTGCGGTTCCAGACGGCGGCACTGTTGACCAGCACGTCCAGCCGGCCGAATTCCCTGTTGACGGCGGCCATCATTTGGGCGACGTCCGCCTCGTCGGCCACGTTGGCCCGGAAGGCCGCGGCCCGCACGCCGAGAGCGGTCAGTTCCGTCACCGTCTCGGCGGCTTCTGACGCCGACGTGTGGTAATGGACGGCGACGGCGTACCCCGCGCGGGCCAATTCCCGCGCGACGGCGTTCCCGACGCGCTTCTTGCCGCTGCCGGTGACGAGGGCAACCTTCAACGGCGTCATCCGAGTGGCCTCTGACCGGGGGTGTCCTCCGGAATTCTATCAAGGTGTCCGTTGAAGATCGCGGCCTGCTTCGGGATACTAAACGGTATACCGCCCACTAATTCACCGGGGAGACACGCATGCGTTTGCTAAGCCTGACCTTGACGGCCCTGCTGGCCGCCGCCGGCGCCGGCCGGGCCGACGACAAGGCCACGGAAGTCGTCAAGAAGGCCATTGAGGCCCACGGCGGGGCCGACGCCCTGAACAAGTACAAGGCCGGCCGGATGACCATGACGGGCGACATGTCCGTGATCGGCATGAACATCAAGTTCACCGGCAAGTTGGTTTACGTCACCCCGGACCGCTTTAAGATGGAAATGGTCGCGAAGGTCGCCGGGATGAAAATGGTCATCAACCAGACGGTCAACGGCAAGAACATCAAGAACGTGATCACGCTCGACGGCATGAAGCAGCCGTCCGGCGGCGACTCCGAAGAGGACGAACTGCGGTTCGCCGCCGCCCTCCAAGAAGTGGGTCAGCTCACGCCGCTGTTGAATGCCAAGAAGTTCGAAGTCAAGGCCCTGCCCGACGCCGAGTTCAACGGCGTGAAGTACGCGGCGCTCGAGGTGAAGATCCTTACCATCAAGAAAGATTGCAAGTTGTACTTCGACAAGACGACCAACCTCCAGGTGATGACCGCCCACAAGGGGAAGGCCCCGAGCGAGACCGGCCAGCCGGAGGAAGTCAACGAGGAGTCGTGGGGGTCGGACTTCAAAAAGATCAACGGCGTGATGGTCCCCATGAAGCTGCTCGTGAACCACGAGGGCAAGAAGTTCATGGAGATCGTGTGCAAAGACTACGAACTGCTGGAGACCATCGACGCGAAGGAATTCGCGATTGATGACTGACCGTGACCGAAATTGGTTAAGGCGAGCGGGGGCGTCAGCCCCCTGTCATCTTCGTAAAAATGAAGAGAAGACAGGGGGCTGACGCCTGACAGTTTGGGACATTTATGGGGTTGACAATTCATAGCGGATGACGATTTGGAGTCGGTGCCATCCTTTCCAAAGGGTCTGCCAACCGGGCGGGTGGGTGTCGGGATGGTGTTTGTAACCGCCCAGACAGGCCAGACGGATCAGGAAGTCACGCACCGTACGCAGGGGCCGGGGGCCGGGCCTCAGCCGCTCCAGAATCCGCACCCACGCCTCGGGGATCATCGCCGTGGCCGGCCGGTCCGCCTGGCCGGGGTCGCGGGCCGCCAACCGCACGTTCATCATCATCACCGACACCACGCTGAACACCGCGATCAGCGCCTTCATGGCGACGGCGCACTGCACTTGGCAGCCCTCGACCAACGCCCCGCTCTTCTGGACCTTGTGATACTCCTCGATGTTCATCCGGCACGCGTACCACCGCGCCAGTTGTTCGATCTCCGCGGGCGCGTCCGCGGACCGATTCGTCAGAATCACCCATTCGAGTTCCTCCCGCCCCGCCGGCGGGGACGCCTCCCAAATCCGCAGCGCGTTCCGTGTGACCGGCTCGGGGCGGTAGTTCCCCTTCTTCACGTGCGGCACGCGCAGCGTGGTCCGCACGGACGCGCCGGACAGCCGGGCCGTCCGCGGTTTGACCCCGGTTTTCGCCGGGATTTCCAAGTCCCAGTGGGCCGTCGGGGCCAGGCTTCGCAACAGGTCGTGCAGTTTCACGCCCGCCGTCGCGTCCGACGGCCCGGCCCCGAGCGCCCGGTTGTGGGTCGACCGCACCAGGAACTGCCGCCGCCGGTCGTGCAGTGTCTGCAACAGCTCGAAAATGTCGGCCCCGCGATCCATCACGTCGATCCAGTCGCCCCCGTCCGGGACCGGGCCGATCTCGTCCAGACCCCGGATCCACAACCGGCTTTCGCGGCTCTCCCGCGCCCGCTTGTCGGCCGTGGTTTCGCCGCGGATCGTCTCGGGCCGCACGTGCAGAATCTGGCTGACGAGTCCGTGGACGTGGCGGGTGTCCGGATCGACCGCGAGGGTCTGGTGGGCGAGCCACCCGCGGCCGCCGCCGTTGCCGACCGGGCCGATGTCCGGTTCCAGCGTGGTGTGCCCGGAGAAGTCCAAGACGGTGGCGTCGTGGATCAGCAACACGGGCGTGCGAAGTCGTTCGAGGGCATCGAGGACGGCGACTTGATGGGCGCCGAGGATGTTCGCGTGGGTGGCCTGCTCGGAATGGAACAGCCGCAGGCAGCCCTCGTACGCTTTGGCGTCCGGAAAGATGGCCGGCAGGGAATCACCGGCGCCCACCGCGAGGGCGTCGATGACGTGGACAAACCGCCGGTTTCGGCGGGCGTCGCCCAAATCCAGGTCGGGAAAGTAACGCTGGGCAAATTCGCCGGTCTGGGAAACTATTGTCATCGGCTAAAACCCAAATAACCGTATCCGAACCGATTCCAACGACTCCTGTCAAGGCCAAAGATGTCCCAAACTGTCAGGGCTGACGCCCCCCGCTCGCCGTATCAAGGCAGATTAACGGTCTCGTAGAATCTGCTCCATCACCGACCTCACTGCCTCGGTCCGGTCGCGGGACCGCCCCTCGTAGAACTTGACGCCGAACGAGCAACTGAAGACCCACTCGCCCCCTTCGGCCTGCTCCATCCGTTGGCCGCGTGTCCCCATCGTGGCCAGGGCGTTTTGCCCCTCTTCGACGCTGTGGATTCGCACCGCCTCGGCGGCCACGTCGTACCGCACTTGCTTGATGTCCGAACTCGGCAGGCCCGGTTCGATGGACGCGCCACTGGTGAAACCGATTTGGGTCCGCTGCCGGGCGATCACCGCGTCCGGCCCTTGGCCGGGCGTGGGCAACTTCGGCAAGGCGGCGAAGCGCGTCGTGTCAGCGCCCACCGGCGGCAAAGCGGCCCCCGTCGGCACGCGGCGCACCCGCACGTCGTCCCCGCCGCCGTACGGGCCGGCCTGCGAAAACAGGTTCGGGACGGTCAGGTTGGGCAGCGACATGAACCCGCTGGAATTCTCCACGGCCCCGGGGATGTCCGGCGGCGTGGCGCCGATGCGGGCGCCGCCGTCGTAGGCCGGCGTGTCCATGCCGAGGCCGCCGCGCTCCGGCGGCGGCGTCCGCATGATCGGCCGGTTGAAACTGCCAAGCATCGGGTCGCCCTGCATCGACCCGTTCGGGAACGCGCACCCGGCGGCCATTGGCAACAACATGCCCAGAGCGTAACTGGCGCGCATGATCCGCTGTTTGCGTCGGTCGGCCATCTTGACCCGTCCTCTCACTCGCCTACATTCACCGGCAGGCCGTCACTTCGTCGGCTTGCCGAACTTCCGTGCCTCTAGGCATTGACTATCGGCCCGCGGCCCGCCGGATGTTTGACGCTTTTGCCAGAATCCGCAGCATCCGCACAACGCCCCGCCGCCCTTAAACTTCACCCGTCTTGCGGAGAGAACGCAGTTTCATGGCCAACCATCGCATTGCCGTCATTGCCGGGGACGGCATCGGCCCGGAAGTCATCGACCAAGCCATTCGGGCCGTGGACGCGGCCGGCGCCAAGCACGCCGCGACGTTCGAGTGGACCCGCCTCCCGTGGGGGTCCGAGTTTTACAAACAAACCGGCCACATCCTCCCGGCGGACGGGTGGGAAACGCTCAAGAAGTTTGACGCCATCTTCTTCGGGGCCATCGGCTCGCCGGACGTGCCGGACAGCGTGACCGTCCACGAACTCCTGCTGCCCATGCGGCGGAAGTTCGACCAGTACGTGAATCTGCGCCCCGCGTACCTGTTCGACGGCGTGACCAGCCCGCTGCGGGACAAGGCCCCCGGCTCCATCGACATGCACGTCTACCGCGAGAACACCGAAGGGGAGTACGCCCCCATCGGCGGGAAACTGTACGAGGGGACGCCGGCCGAGACGGCCATGCAGTGCGCCGTGTTCACCCGCCGCGGGTGCGAGCGGATCATCCGCGCCGCGTTCGAGGCGGCCCGAACGCGCCGCAAGAAACTCACGTCCATCACCAAGTCGAACGCCCTGGTGTACGGCATGACTCTGTGGGACGACGTGGCCAAGGCCGTCGCCAAGGACTACCCGGACGTGCAGATGAACAGCCTGCTCGTGGACGCCGCCGCGATGGACTTCGTGCGCAAGCCCGAGGTGTTCGACGTGGTGGTGGCCAGCAACCTGTTCGGCGACATCCTGACCGACCTCAGCGCGATGGTGACCGGCAGCGTCGGCTTGGCCTCCAGCGCCAACATCAACCCCGACCGCACGTTCCCGAGCATGTTTGAGCCGGTCCACGGCAGCGCCCCGGACATCGCCGGCAAGGGGATCGCCAACCCGCTGGCCGCCGTTCTGTCGGCCGCTTTGATGATGGACCATTTGAAGGAACCCGCGGCGGCCGAAACGCTGCGGGCCGCGGTGAAGGCCGTCCTCGCCGGCAAGAAGGCCATGTCGCCGGACCTCGGCGGCAAAGCCACCACGATTCAGGTGGGCGACGCCGTCGTCGCCGCCGTCGCCTAAGGATCACGAATTTATTAACTGTCCCATTTGGTCGGAATCGTGCGGGATGGCACGATAGTTCCAGGCGGGGAGTTCTTCGTCGAAGCGGATTTT
>JAYTTY010000202.1:0-2151 GCA_043744795.1 Zavarzinella sp.
CAGCCGGGTGATGACGGCCCATGAGTTCCTCCGGTCGGTGCGTGACCATTGGCGGGTCGAGAACCAGTGGCATTGGGTGTCGGACGTGGTGTTCGGGGAAGACGGCCATCAACTGCGCAAAGGCCACGGACCCGAAAACTTTAGCCTGTTGCGCAAACTGGTCCATGCCCTGATCAAGAGCGGCAATCCCAAACACGGAATCAAGGGAACGAGAGAACTCGCCGGATGGGACCCGGCTTATTTGGAAGAATTAGTAGCCAAAGCGATGGATTCCTCGGGAAAAACAAGTGCGCAGGCCCTGCCTCCCGGACCCCCGCCCGCCCCCGCTCAATTCCACGGGGGCGTCCGCTCGGCGGCGGGTTCGAGGGACATCCGGACCGGGACGCCGGCCGCGGTCCCCAACACGCGCGTCAGCACGGCGGCCGTCGCCGCCGGGTCGCCCTTCAGAAAGCGGAAGCGCCGGCCCTCGGTGAGCGTGAACGTGCGGAACAGGAGGCGCAAGTCTTCGGACGCCGGGCAGTCCGGCCGGCACAAGCCGTCCCACACCGCCGCGATGCGGTCCGGCTCCAGGCCCTCGACGACGAGCGTGAAGCGGATGTGCCCGTCGGGCGGCGCGCTCGCGGGCCGCGGGGCGCCGGCCGGCGCCGCCGCGCCGCCCGGCCGCCGTCGTTTCGCGGCGACCAGCCCCCACCCGACCACGACGGCCGCGGCGCCGAGCAGGCCGGGGACGACGAACCCCCGGACGAACAAGGCCGCCGTCAAGACGCCGACCCCCGCGATCAGGACGGCCAAGGCCCGGTGTGCGCGTTGCCTCATCATGCCCTTTTATTACGAATTGAGGGCGGGGATACGAGGGCGGGGCGTCTCCGCCGATCCCGGCGGCCGCCGACCCCGCCGCCCAATCAATGACAACGCCGAAGCGCGGCCCCCCCCGAGTCAGATCGGCCGGGGTTTTGGCGCCGCGTTCGGTTAGAACCGCAGGCCGGTGAACACGCCGATGGTGCCGCCGGTGATTTGGCCGCTCACCTTCTTGCCCCCCTCGTCCTCCCCGGAGAGGCCGATGCGGGCGCCGACGGTCAGGCCGATTTCCCACCCGAGCGCCGGGGTGAAGTCGTGCAGCCAACTGATGTTGGCGTCGAGCGTCAGGAAGGTGCGGTCCGTCTCCGGCTTGCGGTAGTCGTAGAAGTACGGCCAGCCGCCCGGCTTCGCCGGCTTCTCGGCCTGCCAGAAGGCGATGCCCACGCCCGGCCCGAACAGGAGGGCGTTGTTAACGCCGTTGGACGCGAGCGTGAACAGGGCGCGGCCGCCGACGCCGTACACCGACTCGTTCCCCCAGAGGCCGTCCCGCGCCCCGGCGAAGCCTTCGACCAAGAACGACGTTTGGTCCGTCTTGAACGCGGCGTACTGGAGCCGCAAGCCGTTCGGGTAGCCGAACTGAATCTGCGCCCCGAAATTGTGCTGTTGCCCCACCGGGACGGCCGGCCACGGGGCGGCACCCGTCAGAATCACCTCGGCGTCCGTCGCCGGCGGCCCGGCGGGCGGCGGGGGAACTTGGGCCGCGGCAACGCCCGCCCAAAACATCACGGCCATCCCGGCAACAAGCGAGCGCATAACGACATCCCGGACGGATAGACAAATCGCGGCGGCTTGTAGCAGACGGGGATATGGCGGGGAAGGCCAACCTCATTTTCACCGCCGGGAGGCGGTCGTATTGGAGTCCCGCGGTCACGCGGGGTTGCGCAAAACGCCGAACCCACAAGGCGAACAGCCTGTTTTCGCCTTCGTTGGAGTCCCGGCGTCAGCCGGTCTCGGCCCTCTCGCCCACAAGTCGCCGTCGCCCATTGGGTAACGGCCGCCGCCGAAGACCGGCTGAAGCCGGGACTCCAACGCCATCCCCAACCGATCCCCCGGCGCGGTTTTGGCCGTCGTTGGAGTCCCGGCTTCAGCCGGTCTGCGCGGGACACTGCGTTGGTCGGGGATGTCGCGGCGTGGGTGACAGCCTCCGCGGAAGACCGGCTGAACAGTAGTTCCAACGGGGTGGTCAACGACGCCGGGGAGTCCCTAAACTCAAGGTTACCAAGCACTTGAACAAGGAAGCTCCCCGTGCGTCCGTGCCATTCTACGCTCGCGCCCGCCGCCGTCCACGCCGAC
>JAYTTY010000203.1:0-8270 GCA_043744795.1 Zavarzinella sp.
ACCTCTATTTTGACAGGTTCTCTCTATCACAAGTCTCGGTCTTAATAACATCAACACCAAAAACACCCTTGCTTTCCCGTGATTCCTGAACGCATCAACCGAAATGCATATTTCCCATCTTAACATTTTGGGCGATTCTTCGTGCGCTGGCCGTGGTGTTCTCCCACAGCAACGTCGGCTACTTCGGGTTCCCCGAAGAGGGCCGCACGCCGCAGGTCGTCTTCGACGTGATCCTCGGCGCCTTCCGGGATGTGATCGGCCCGGCCGGCACGCTGGCCGTCCCGACGTTCACCTACTCGTTCACCAATCGCGAAGTCTTTGACCCCGCGGCCTCGCCGAGCACCTGCGGGGCGTTCACGGAGATGCTGCGAAAGCACCCCGACGCCAAGCGGTCTGACGACCCGATTTTTTCGGTCGCGGCCGTCGGGGCGCGGGCCGAGGAGTTGACGGCCGACGCCCCGGAGGAGTGTTTCGGCCCCGACAGCTTTTGGGACCGCTTCTTGACGGCCGACGGCATTGTCTGCAACCTGAACTTCGACTCCGGGTCCACGTACCTGCACTACGTCGAACGCCTGCTGAACGTGTCGTACCGCTTCCAGAAGGAGTTCGTCGGCACGGTGCGCAAAGATGGCGTCGAGACCCGCCGGCAGGCCGTCTACTTCGTGCGCGACATGGCGGACGCGGACACGGCCGCCGCCTTCGAGCCGTTCGACCAGTTCGCCCGCGAGGCGGGCTTTAGCCGGTCCGCGAAGGTGGGCCGCGGCGCCGTCGTCGGCCTGCGGGCCGCGGACGGCGTGACGCATTTGAAAGATGAACTCCCCCGCCGGCCGTGGCTGCTGACGGCCGCCGCCAAGACGGGGAGCCGGCCCGACCCGGTGATTGCCAAAGCGGCCCGCATCGTGTTCCCCGGCCCGGACGACCTGCCGGCGCTCGGCGCGACGATGCCCGCGATGGCCCGCGACCTGTTCCCCATTTGCCGCAGCCTCACCGGCGACGGCGTCCGCCTCACGCTCGGCTACCTGGCCCGGCTGTTGCCGGGGTTGCAAGTCCACGCCGTCCCGTCCGGCACGCCGGCGTTCGACTGGACCGTGCCGCCCGAGTGGGCCGTGCGCGACGCATATGTCGCCGACGAGGCCGGCAACCGCGTGATCGACTTCCGCAAGAACAACCTGCACCTGCTCGGCTACTCCGAGCCGGCGGACCGCGTCGTACCGTGGGAAGAGTTGAACGCCCACCTGCACTCGCGGCCCGACTTGCCGGACGCCATCCCGTATGTGACCTCGTACTACCGACAAACGTGGGGCTTCTGCCTGTCGCAGCGCGACCGCGACCGGCTGACCCCGGGGCCGTACCGCGTCAAGATCGACAGCACGCTCGCCCCCGGCGTCCTGAACTACGCCGAGTGGGTGTGGCCGGGCGAGACGGCCGACGAAATCCTGCTCTCCGCCTACGTCTGCCACCCGTCGATGGCGAACAACGAACTGTCCGGCCCGGCGGTGGCGACGGCCCTCGCCAAGTGGGTGATGAGCCGACCGCGGCGGTACACCTACCGCGTGCTGTTCGTGCCGGAGACGATCGGGGCGATCACCTACATCAGCCGACACCTGGACCGGCTCAAGCGGGACACGCGCGCCGCCTTCGTGCTGACGTGCTGCGGGGACGAGCGGTCGCACTCGTTCATGCCGTCGCGGTTCGGCAACACGCTGCCGGACCGCGTGGCGCGGGCCGTGCCGCGGGAGTACGCCCCGGCGTTTAAGGAGTACTCGTTCCTGCAACGCGGCAGCGACGAGCGACAGTTGTGCAGCCCCGGCGTGGACTTGCCCGTCGTCTCAATGATGCGCGGCAAGTACGGCTCGGCCGACTTCCCCGAGTACCACACGTCTCTTGATGATTTGACGCTGGTGACGCCCGCCGGGCTGGCCGGCGGGTACGAGGCCGTGCGGCGGGCGCTGACTGTCTTGGAGGAGAACCGCCGCTACCGCGTGACGACGCCGTGCGAGCCGATGTTGAGCAAGCGCGGCCTGTACCGCACGCTCGGCGCCGTCGGCCCGCTGCCCGAGGAAACGCGCGTCATCAAGGACTTCTGTGCCTACGCCGACGGTACACTCGATTTGGTGGCGTTGTCGGAAGCGATTCGGGCGCCGATCATGGCCTGCGTGGCCGTTGCCCGGAGGTTGCGCGAGATCGGCCTGATCGAGCCAGTTGACTGACGGAGGGTTCTCCCGTGTTTCGCTTCTTCGCTTGCCTGAGCATCCTCTTCGCGTCCGCCCATCTCTCGGCCAAGGAACCCGCCCGGCCGCGGCTGCAGCCGAAGATGAGCTACCTCGAAAACGACCGCGTCAAGCTGGGCTTGGACTTGGCTGTCGGCGGGGCGATCACCTACCTGAGCGTCGCGGGCAAGGACGCCAACATCGTCAACAACTGGGACTGGGGCCGGCAAATTCAAATGTCGCACTACGCCGGGCCGGTCCCGTTCGCCGTGGGGGACAAGAGGCCGGCCGAGCACTGGAAACACCTCGGCTGGAACCCGGTGCAGGCCGGGGACGATTTCCGTCACCCGTCGAAGGTGTTAGAGACCAAGAACGACGGCAAAGAGCTGTACGTGAAGTGCGCCCCGATGCAGTGGCCGCTCGACAACGTCACGGCCGACTGCGTCTTCGAGTCGTGGCTCACGCTCGACGGGCCGACAGTGAACGTTCGCAGCAAGATCACGCTGCACCGCGAGGACAAGACGTTCCACCCCGCCCGGACGCAAGAACTGCCGGCCGTGTACGTCAACGCCCCGTATCACCGGCTGTTCACTTGCCAAGGCGGCCGGAAACTCACGCGGGTGACGTACACGCCCACCGTCGCGGCCCCGTGGACGAGTTGGTTCGCCGCGGAGTGCTGGGCCGCCCTCGTCAACGACGACGACTTCGGCCTCGGCGTGTGCCACCCCGGCTGCCACACGTTCAGCGGCGGCTTCGCCGGCAAGCCCGGCCGCGGCGGCACGCACGACCCCAGCGCCGGCTACATTGCCCCGAACATGGCCGAACACCTCGACCACCACGGCGAGTACGAGTTCACCTACTTCCTAATCGTGGGCACACTCGCCGACATCCGGGCCGAGGCGGTGAAGCGCTTCCCGAAGCCGACCGCCCCGAACTGGGCCTTCGCCAAGGACCGCCAACACTGGACGCTCGCGAACGCCGCCGACGCCGGCTGGCCGATCACGGGGGAACTGGTCGTTGACCTGTCCCGACCGGACCCGCAACTCGTCAGCCCCGCAATCTGCTGGCCGGCCGATGACGCCCCGGCGTTCCACATCTCGGCTGCCTTCCGCGGCAAGAACGCCGCCGCCCAACTCTTCTGGTCCACGGCCGAGAAGCCCGGCTTTGCCGAGGAGCGGTCGGTGAAATTCGCGTTCGATTCCGGCACGGCCAGTGAGTGCTCAGTCAAACTCAAGGGCTTGCCCGAATGGAAGGGAACGATCACGGGCTTGCGGTTGGACCCCGCCCCCGGCGGCGAGAAGGGGGCGAGTATTCGCGTGAAGGGGATCGGTCTGGGCAAGTAATACGATGAACCGCCAAGACGCCGAGTCGCCAAGAAGAACGATTGATTCTTCTTGGCGACTCGGCGTCTTGGCGGTTCAACTTCTTATTTCACCGACTGCTTAAGCCTTCTCGGTCACTTCCCAGCCCTTGCGGTACTCCTTGCTGAGGAGCAGGTTGGCCGCCTTGTCGTTGGTGATCTTCATGGCGGCGGCGTCGAACTCCAGCTTCTTGCCGGCGCGGATGGCGACGTTCCCCAACAGGATCGCTTCGGTCAACATGCCGGCGATGTCGAAGTTCGAGTACGCCACCTCCGGCTTGCCGTCGCGGATGGCCTGCGCCCATTCGGACTTCATGCCCTGGTCGCCCTTGCCGTTGACCGGCAGGCGCTCCGGCTTGCTGACGTTCGGGGCCTCGGCCCCGATGATGCGGAACTGGGCGCCGTAGTCGTTCGGCGAGAACAGGATGGCCTTGCTGCCGACGATGATGGACCCGCTGTCGGCCAGCTTTTCCTTCTCCTTCAGCAACTTGGCGAGCAGTTCTTCCGGCGGGAGCACCTTCTTGCCGTCGCGCTTCCCCTCGTACCAGTAGAACTTGAGGGCCGACTGGTGCGGCTTGTCCCCGCGCTTCGGGTAGTCGAAGGCGATCTTGGCCGACGACGAGTACGTCTCCGGGTTCACGTCCGTGGCGTCGGCCTCAATCGTCGTCGGGCTGACGAGTTCGCAGGCCCGGAAGGCCATGTTGGCGGTGTGGCAGGCCATGTCGCCCAGCGCGCCAGTGCCGAAGTCCAGCCAGCCGCGCCAGGCGAACGGGTGGTAGCCGGCGTTGTACGGCCGCATCGGGGCCGGCCCGATGAACTCGTCCCAATGCACGCTGGCCGGGACGGGCTTCTCGCCGTCGGGCCGCTTGATCACGCCGGGGGCCTGCGGCCAAATCGGCCGGTTGGTCCACACGTGGATTTCCTTGATCTCCCCGAGCAGGCCGTCCTGCACGAGTTCGACGGCCCGCCGCAGGCCGCTCTCCGCGGACCCTTGGTTGCCCATCTGCGTGCAGACGCCGTACTTCTTGGCCGTCTCCCGCATGAGCCGGGCCTCGAAGACGGTGTGCGTCAGCGGCTTCTGGCAGTAGACGTGCTTCTTCATGCGCATGGCCATGAGGCTCGGCAGCGCGTGGTTGTGGTCCGGCGTGGACACGACGACGGCGTCGATGCTCTTGGCCTGTTCTTCCAGCATCTTGCGGTAGTCGAAGTACTTGGCGGCCTCGGGCCACTTTTTCGTCTTCGCGCCCAAGTTGCCCTCGTCGATGTCGCACAGGGCGACGATCTGGCCGACGTTGCCGGCCTGGTCGATGTCGCTCGACCCCTTGCCGCCGACGCCGATGCCGGCGATGCGGAGTTTGGAGGACGGCTCGTCGGCCGCCCGGACGGCGGAGAGCTTGTCGGCCGTCATGAAGTAGCCGAGGGCCGCCGCGGACGAGCCGAGGAACCAACGGCGGTCAACGGGATGACTGGTCTGATCGGACATGGAGAGACACTCCTTGTTTGGGGACATGAAACGACGGTGGGAAGTAGTGTAAGCCGGCCGGGGCCGGCGTGCAAACGGATTCGCGGGCCGGGCGAAAAAGAGCGGGCGAGCGGCCTCCGGCCGAGTCAGGGCAGCTCGCGGGCGAAGTCTTCGAGCGTGGTCACGGCGCCCAGGCGGGCGACAAGACGTTCCAAAACGTGGATTTGATCTAAGGGGCGAACACGCGGCATGAGGCCGGCGCCGGCGTCGCCGAACTTAAGTTCGAGCATGGCCTCGATCCGGCCTTTGACGAAGCCGAGCGCTTCTCCTTCTTGCCGGCCTTCTTGCCGGCCCTTTTGCAGGCCGGCTTCAATGCCTTCTTCATAGACAGTGGCGTTCACGGCTTGGACCTCCGAATAGGCTTCTGACTTGAGCAACGCTTTAAACTCATTCCGCTGGACTTCTGTCATCGGCAGGTACGCTTGGACGCACTCGCCGAGGAGCCGCTTTCGGCCGGGTTCCAACGGGGCGCCGGCGAGCCGCCGTAACGCTTCGGCCCCGAGCCACGCGACGCGCTCGGGCGGGATGCGCATCAATGCCGATAAGGCGACGCCCAGCCAGTTGTCGCCTTCCAAGTATTGTACCGCGTCCAAGGCCGGCAGGCCGACGTACAAGTACTCCGAGTGTTCCAAAATCAGGTCGTGAAGTTTCAAGGTGTAACTGAACCGGCCGATCCCGTCGAAGCCCGTGTTCAACAGCAGAACAATGGGCAACACCGGCAAGCCGAGTTTCGCCCGGAGGTTCGCGGCATACACCGGCAGCCGGTCCCGGATGGACGTGCTGGAGTCCTTCGACTCGATCTCGATCAGGACGGCGATCAGCCATTCCGGGTTCTCGGGGTCGTGCCACGGCGGGAACGCCTGGCGGGACCGGACCTTGGCGACCAAGTCCAGCACATACGCCGGCCCGTGCGGCGGGTCGGGCATCAATTCCTGTTCCAGCCACTCCGTCCGCGACAGGTCCAGGATGTCCAGCCACTCCGCGAAGAACAGCGAGAAGAAATCCCCGAAGAACTCACGGATGAGGGTCTTGAACCGTTGGTCGTGCGGCCGGCGCGTCATCGCGGCGACGCCCCCGCGGTCAGCGCCTTCATGCGGGCGGCGATCACGATGCCGGCGCAGGCCAGGGCGTCGGACTCGGCGTGGTGGTGGGTGAGCGGGATGCCGAGGTGGCGGGCCACGTCGGGCAGGCGGTTCGACTTCAGGCCCCACGTCTTGCGGGCCAGTTGCACCGTGCAGCGGAACGGGGCCGGCGGGGCGGGCAGGCCGGCGACTTGGCAACACGCCGTTAGCACGCCGCGATCGAACGGGGCGTTGTGGGCGGCAAGGAATTCAATGCCGTCGAGCAGCTTCGCGGCCTCGGGCCACACGGCGGCGAAGAGGGGTTCGTTCTCGACGTGCTTCCAGGTGATGCCGTGGATGTACGAGAAGCGGATGGAGCGCCGCGGCGGCCGGATCAGGAAGTGGGCCTTCCGAGAGACTTTCAAGCCGTCCACCACGATGAGGCCGACGGCGCACGCGCTGTCTCGGCCGTCGTCCGCGGTCTCGAAGTCGATGGCCGCGAACCGCCCCGGCACCACAATCGGGAGCGTCGGCGGCGGCGTGGCGGCGGCAGTGATCTGAGGTTCCATCAACGAGGACATCCTTGCGCGGATACGGTACGAATGTCCATTGATTGTGCCGGGCGGGCCGCAACTTGGCAAGCGGATTTCCGCGTCGGCGCTTGCAACGGCCGCGGGCTTGTGGGACGCTACACACTTCGCTTGGGGACACCGCCGTCATGCCCGCGTTTCATTTGGCCACGTTCCGCGTTGATGTCACGCCGCCGGTCGGGCACCCGTTGTGCGGCGGGTGGATCGAGCCGGCCCGCACAGTCGCCGACCCGTTGGAGGCGTTCGGAGTCGTGCTGCTCGGGCAGGGCAAGCCGGTGGTGATGTGCGTCTTCGACTGGGTCGCCCTGCGCAACGACGCCCACTTGGCCGTCCGGCAGGCGCTGGCCGACGCGGCCCACACGACGTTGGACCATGTGACGGTTCACGCCGTCCACCCGCACGACGCCCCGTTCGTGGACACGGAGGCCCAGAAGATTCTGGACGCCGCCCACGGGCCGCCGTGCATGGATTTGAAGTTCTTCGACCGCGTGGTGAAAGACGTATCCAAGGCGTGCGGGGATTCGCTGGCGAAGACAAAGCGGTTCACCCACGTCGGCGTGGGGTCGGCCACGGTGAAGGAAGTCGCGTCCAACCGGCGGGTGATCGGGGACGACGGCAAGGTCCGGTTCACCCGCACCAGCGCGACCAAAGACAAGGAAGCCCGCGACCAGCCCGAGGGGGTCATCGACCCGGTGCTGCGCACCCTGAGTTTCTGGGACGGCGACACGCCACTCGCGGCCCTGCACTATTACGCCACGCACCCGATGAGCCATTACGGCAAGGGCGAGGTCAGCGCCGACTTTTGCGGGCTGGCCCGCCGCCAGTTTCAGGAGGCCAACCCGACCGTCTTCACCGCCTACTTCACCGGCTGCGCGGGAAACGTCACGGCCGGGAAATACAACGACGGCTCCCCGGCGAACCGCCCCGTCCTGCGCGACCGCATGGCGGCCGGGATGGCCGCCAGTTGGAAGGCGACCACGCGCCGCGAAGTCACCGGGTGGGAGTGGCGAATCGAGCCGATCACTTTGAAGCCCCGCCGGGAAGCGAGCTTCACCGAAGAGCAAAGCAAATTGGCCGTGAGCGACGAGAAGGCGACCAAGGCGAAGCGGTGCAACGCCGCCTACCAACTCGCGTGGCTGAAGCGGCTGGACCGGCCCATCGAACTCGGCTGCCTCGACTTCGGCGGTAAGACACTCGTGCTGCACCTGCCGGGGGAGCCGTTCATCGACTTCCAACTCGCCGCCCAGAAGATGCGGGCCGACGCGGCCGTGTTCGTGGCCGGCTACGGCGACGACGGCTGCGGCTACATCCCCACGGCCGCCGGCTACCTGCAAGGCGGCTACGAGCCGACCGTGGCCCTCAGCAGCCCGGACAGTGAAGAGATTCTGTTGAAGGCGATCAAGACACTTTTGAAGGGCAAGTGATGAGCCAATTCGGAATTCGGAATTCGGAATTCGGAGTCTTAGGAGCGAGTCTCCCACGGGGAAAGACCCCCCCCGGCCCCCCCTTGCCAAGGGGGGGAGGAAA
>JAYTTY010000204.1:0-29923 GCA_043744795.1 Zavarzinella sp.
CTCACGGCGATGGGTGGTGAAGCGGCTGCCCCATCGTCTCATGTCAAGCTCGCCCCGAGAACCCCAATCGGGTAAGCTACTTCCTGCCGCTCGCCTTACCAGTATTCCTCGAAGTGGATGTTCCCCTTGATCTTCGCGGCGTTGTTATCCACCACGAAGCCGCGGCTCTCCAGAATCTCGATCACGCCGGTCGGCTGCGGGTAGAACCGCGCGCCGGTCTCCTTGTTCTTTTCGGGCACCCCGATCATCTTCGGGTTGCCGCACAGGAAAACGTGCGTGGAGGCGGGGTCGAGTTTGTGGCCGAGCGTCGCTTCGAGTTGCCCGCCGGTGATCAGGTCTTGAATGTACACCTTGTGCGTGAGCGTGTCGGCCTCGCGCGTCGTCAGGGCCAAGTAGTGGTAGTTCGGGAACTTGGCCATCAGCCGCTGGTGCGTGTCGAAGTACGCCAAGTCCTTCCGCAGGCGCACGCAGCACGCCTGCACCACCTTCCCCTGGTGGCCGTTCTTCACGAGTTCCCACGTCATGTAGTTGTGGGGGGCCTCCCCCGTGCCGGTGCCGAGGAAGATGACCGTGTCGGCCGGCTTGACGTGTTCGAGGTTGTAGTGCCCGGTAATCTTCTCGCCGACGCTGAGGCGGTCCCCCTCCCTGAGCATGAAGAGGCGCGGCGTCAGGGCCGGCGGCTTGGCCGGGTCGGACCCTTCGCGGACGAGGGTGATGTAGAACTCGATGAAGTCCGTCGCCGCCACGTCCACGACGGCGGCGGCGTCGTCGATGATCGAGCAACTGATTGAGTAGGCCCGGCGGACGACCTTCGCCTCGTCGCCGGGCTTCAAGTTGTCCGGCTGCGTGCCGGGCACGCGCGGCTCCCAGTTCCCCAGCCCGAGGGAGCAGTACTGCCCCGCCCGGTGGGGCGGCCGGGTAAAGTCGGGCTTAATGCGGAGAACCATTAAATCGGCGTGGGGCTTCCGCAAATACGCCACCGTGCCGTTGTACCGTTTCGTCCGGGCGTCCGCGATTTCTTCCGGGAGCATGAACCTCTCGCTCAGTGTGGGGCGGGGGAGCACCCAGACCTTCCGCCGCGGGGAAATCGGCGCCGGCCGAACATTGGCCGACTGGCGTCACCGGCCCGCGGGCGGATTCTTCGGCGGCCGTCAGCCCTTGGCGGGCGTCCGCGGATTTTTCTTCGTCTCGTCCTTGATGATGGCGACCAGTTCCTTGACGTCGGCGGTCGGCTCCTGCGGCTTGGCCTCGTACTCGATGCTGATGTACCCCTTGAAGTCCACCTCGTTCAACGCCTTCAAGACGCTGGTCACGTCCAGCACGCCGCCGTCCTTGCCGTAGATCACGTCTTCTTTCTTGGCGTTGTTGTGGTCCTTCAGGTGCAGGCCAAAGTTCCGCTTGCCCATCACCTTGACCTGTTGGGCCGGGTCGATCTTCTCGCCGAGTTGGGCCATGCGGATCAAGTGCCCGGTGTCCAGGCAGGTGCCGATCAGTTCGTGGTGGTCCTTCACGGCCGCGATGATCGTCTCGGCGTTCCACCAGCGGTCGCGGTTCTTGCCGCCGGACGGGCCGTGCGGGTGGATGGCGATGGAAATCTTGTACTCGGCGCACAGCTTGTCGAGGCTGTCGAACGAGTCCGGGTCCGGGTTAGCGCTCAGGTGCTTGATGCCGAGGGCGGCCCCGAACTCGAACTTCTTCTTGTTGGCGTCGTGGTTCTTGGTGAACGCCTCGACGCCGAAGGCGATCGGCGTCACGGCGTTGTCCGTGCACAACTTCAACACGCTCTTGATTTGCTCCGGCGTGCTGTTCACCGGGACGTGGCCGTTGAAGAATTCCACGAAGTGGATGCCGACGTCGGCGATTTTCTTGACCGCCTGTTCGAGTTTGAAGGTGCGAAACGTGTAGCTTTGGATGCCCACGGTGAAGCCGCCGAATTCCTCGGCGTCGGCGGCCGACAGGCGCGCCGCGGGGGCCAACGTCGCGGCGGCGGCTAAGCCGGCGGCCGTCCGCAACATGTCACGGCGGGAGACGAGGCGGTCAATGTTCACGGGACAAACTCCGGCGGAAGGGGAGAGAATAGGGGTATTCTGAAACTCCGGCGGCCGAACGGCCAGTGGAAATGACGGCGCCCCGCCGGACCACACGGGCCGACGGGGCGTTTTATTAATCACTGATTCACTTCGTCGCCGTCTTCACGGGCGTGAACAACTTCTCAATTTCCGCGTCCGTCAGCGTCGAGCGGCCGTCATTGGTGTCGATCACCAACGCCACCTGACTCGGCAGCACGTAGACGAGATGGTTGCCGAGCCGGAACACGTCTTTCATTGTCGGATCCTTCTCCAACAACTTGAAGTAGGCGTCGCTCTGGGCCTTCACGACGACTGTTTTCATAGTCGCGGTGAAGCCGTCGTCGAGCCACAGGCCGCCGACATCGAGGCAGTTCCGGCCGTTGACAAGTTTGTTGGCGGTCATTGTCAATCGGTCCTGTTGCTTCAAGTTCTGGGCGCACATCGCCACGTCCACGCCGAGGTTGCCGGACTGGGCGCCCTTATAGTCGCCCTTCCTATACATGTCGCGGGCCGCGTCGTAGTTGAACTGCTGGCTTTGCGAGTCCTTGACGGACCCGAGGACTTTGGTCGCCAGTTCATCCAACTTCTCGCCGTCCTTCCCAAGCTCGCCCTTCTTGCGCTCGTCGCTCAGGCGCTTCTTCAGTTGCTCGACTTCATTCTGCAAATTCCGCAGCCGATCCCCCTCGATTACGCCGCGCGACTTGGCCGGGTCATTCTTGGCGAACTCCTTCGCCGCGTCCTCGGCCTTCTCCGGATACCGGACTCCCGGGTTGCTCGGAGGAAGTTGGCCCCCGTTGCCGGCACGGCCGCCGAACCCGCCGCCGCCGAACCCGCCGTTAATGCCATTGCCGGGCATTCCGCCGCCGGCAGGCGGCCCGCCTGGCCCGCCTTGGAAGCCGAACCGCGGTTGCGGGACCGGGTTCGACACCGGCACGGGCCCGTCCGGCACGACCAAATAACTCGTGTACGGCGTGGCGATGCCGTACTTCTTGGCCAGCAATACCATCTCGTCCATCAGTTCCTTCTGTTCGCCGTTCAGGCGGATCTGGTCGAGGAGGAACCCGACTTTTCGGCGAGCCCAGAGGTGTTCGACGAAGTCGTGGTCTGATGAGGTGCGTTGCGGGAAGGTCACGTCGTACACGAACTCTTTGTTGTCCTTGCCGACTTGGCCCGACAGCTTCATTGCGGCGGCCCCCTGCCCCGAATACTTGCCGAGGACGACGAGTTGGCTGCCGAAAAAGAGGTCGGGCATCCGCGTCGGGTAAGTCTCGTGCAACTTAATGTTATCGCTCGTGGTAAGCCGCACGTTGGCCAGAACTGGGTGGCTGATCTTGCCGTACAGGCTGGACACCTTCAACTCGATGTCCTCGGCCGGGCGGACGTAGGTGCTGATGGCCTTGGTGTTGTCCGCGAGTTGATCCAACAGGGCCGTGTTCACGTCGTCCCCCACGCCGAAGGTGAAGATGCGCGTGTTGGACGTGTTCTTGGCCTCCACGTTCTTAACGATCTTCTCCGGCCGCATTTCGCCGATGGTCGGCTGGCCGTCGGTGAAGAATACCACCGTGAATGACCGGCCTTCTTCGGCGCTCCGAATTTCCATGGCCGAGTCGAGGGCGTTTTGGATGGCGGTCCCGCCGCCGGCCCGCAGGCCGTCCACCCACTTTTTGGCGTTGTCGATCTGCTCCTCATTGGCCTCCACCAAGTTGTCGCGGTACTTGCGGACGTTGGTGGAGAACGAGATGATGGCGAATCGGTCCTTCGCACGAAGTTGACCCAAGCAGTGCTTAAGGGCCTTGCGGGCTTGGTCCATCTTCACGTTGTCCATGCTGCCGGACGTGTCCAAGACCAGCACGAGGTCACGCGGGATGACCGTCGCCTTGGCGCTTTCGATCTGCGGCGAGATCAGCATGAGGAAGTAGCCGTCCTCCGAACTGATCGGGCGGTGGAAGACCGGCGTGATGCCGATCTCCTTGTTGCTGAGGCTGTAGAAGAGCTGGAAATCCTTGTCGAGCAAGGCTTGGCTGCGCTCGAACGTCATCGTCACCTCACGGTCCCCGTTGCGGGTCACGGAGATGGCGTGCGTCGGGCTGTAGACGTTCTGGATGGCGTGCTGCGACTTGATGGTGGCCTTCACGGAGAAGTCTTCCAAGGTCTTCGTGGCCTTGCCGTCAGTCTTCAGCGGGTACAGGTACTCGACCACGCCGTTGTCGGCCGCGGCGATGGCGCTGAACGTCACGCGCACTTTTTGATCGGCGCGCGGGGCGACGGGGAACACCCGGAGCCGCATGAGGTCGTTGCCGATGTACTCCAGCAGTCCTGGGTCTTGCGTGCGGCGGACGACGTCCGCGTACACCTGAGCGGCTTTCTTGGCCTCAAGCAGTTCGCCCGAGGTCTCCTTGCCGTTCACCCACATGGTGAACTTGTTGACCGTCGCCCCTTTGGGGACCGGGAACAAGTAAATGGCTTCCAGGTTGCGGTCCGTGTGGTTGCGGAACGTCTGCTCGACGGTGGTGACGGCCACTTGTTCTTCGATGGCGATGGTCACCCGGTGGTTGACCATCGCGAGGGGCGGGAGTTGCTTGTCTTCGGGGATCAGCAGGCCGGCCGCCTGCCCCGCCCCGGCCAGCGTCAACCCAAAGAGGGTTGCCAACCATGCGCGGACCATGAGAACCTCGTTTGTTCGGAGACGATCTTCTGAAACTATAAACGAGATGGGCGGGAATGGGGATTGCAGAAGGGCAACCCTGTTACGGCAGGGTTACACACGAGCAGAAGTGATGTAGACCAAGGAAAGCCCACGGACGGCGTCCGTGGGCTCCGATTAATTCACGGTTCGCAGCACCAGCATCAGCGGCTTGGCGTCCGGCCGCTTGTCGGCCCGGCGGTCGAGATACTGTTTGATTTCCTTCGACTGCGTGATCGCCGGGTTCACGGGCGAGTAACTGCCGACGAAGGCCAGCTTCTCCGTCTTCCCGGCCCCGACGCCCATCTTGGAGAGGCTTTGGGCCAAGTGGTTGGCCGTCCCTTCCGGCAGCGGCCGCCGAACGTCCACCGGCGCCCGCGGCTTCGGCATTTTAGAAATGGCCGCCCCGGCTCCCAAAATGCGGCCGAGCATGTCGAGGTCTGACGGTAAGAACGGGGCGATCACGAGCGTGTCGAACTGCCCTTCCCCGCCGGCCGGCTTCTTGTCCGCTTGGGCGAGTTGGCCCATCAACTGGAAAACCTCATCTGGCGTGAACACGTCCGTGAAGAAGACGACTTCCGATGTCTGCCGTTTCTTTTGGCGGTCCGTCAGGTGTTGGTCCGTGAGCGGCTGGCAGCCGCGTCCCTTGAGGGCGTTGGCCAAGAGTTCCATGGCGGCCTTCGGGTCACGGCAAAACAGGTCCATGCGGATCAGCTCGTCGGCCTTTAGGTCCGCGCGGATGTCGGCTTGCAGCTTCTGTTGCGGGCCGTCCGACAAGAGCAAGTCGCCCAAGTTCACGAACCGCGAGACGCGGTGCTTGTCGATGTTGAGGGGGTGAATCTCCGGGATCGGCGGGGCCGAGGGGGCGGTCAAGAAGGTGTCGTCGATCACGCGCGGGGCCGGGCCGCGTTCCGGCTTGGCCGGCGTAGGGTCCGGGGTCGGGGCCTGCACCAATTCACTCGGAATCGGGTCTTCAACCGGGTCGGCGGAGGCGGACCGGACTGGCAACGTCTCCCACTCGGCGGCCGAGACGGGCCGGCCCGGCCGTTCCTTGGCGAAGGCCGGGCCGGTGGGTTGCTGCGGGGCACGCATGCTGGCGGCGTAGTAGATGTACGAGCCGACGCCGATGGTCATCAGGATGCCGGCCGCGGTGCAGACGTTGACCCAGAACGTGATGACCGGCCAGTTCAAGGGGGCCGATTTCGGCTGTGGGGGCGTCGGCGTCGGCGTGAGTTGGCGTTCCCGGATCAGATCCACCACATTGCCCGCGATGTCGGCCGGCGGCACGACGGGCGGCAAGGCGCGGAGTGTCCGCGCGTCCGCCTTGAGTTGGGTGAACAGGGTGCGGGCCGGCTCGGAAACATTGAGGGCGGCTTCGACGCGCTTGCGCTCGGCCGCGGTCAGGCTGCCGTCAACGGCCTTGGCGATCAGTTCTCGGATGTCCGGCGTCATCATGGTACTCTGCCCTGCTCCGCCCGTTTCCGTCAGGCGGGGTTACTCCTCATGGACGGTCAACAAGTCGCGCAACTCCAACCGCGCCCGGTGCAAGCGACTCCGCACCGTGCCGATCGGGACGTCCAAAATGTCCGCGATCTCTTCGTACTTGCGGCCTTCAATTTCTTTCAGCACCAGCACCGCCCGGTACTCCGGCGACAATTGAGCGATGGCCCGGTGCAACATCCGCTCGTCCTCAACCCGCTCCATCGCGGACTCGGGCCGGACGTCCGCGGACTCGTCGGCGGGTTCCACGCCGTGCTTGTCATCCAACCGCCAGTCCAAGCTCAGCACCGTCTTCTTACGGCGTTTCTGGCTGATCGCCGCGTTAAACGCAATGCGGTAGAGCCACGTGAAAAACTCCGCGTCCCCCTTGAAGTGGTTCAAGGATTGGTAGGCCGAGACGAAGGCTTCCTGCACCACGTCCAAGGCGTCTTCGGCGTTGTCCACGACCCGGTAAATCGCGTTGTACAGGCGGTCCTGATACCGGCGCACGAGTTCACCGAAAGAGGCGGGGTGCCCTTTGAGGGAGTCCGCGATGAGTCGGCGATCATCGTTGTTCACGGGGTCACGCCTTTTAGGACGTGAGGGGGCGGTGAAAGTTCCCTCAGTGGATGAACTTTACACGACGCCGAGTGGTTCAAGGGGATAAATCCACAACACTCTAATGCTCATCATTCTAATGACCGCTGCAAGCGATCCTACCTGAATTCGTTGGGTTGAAGGCCATTACGCGCGACGTGTCGCCCCCAGTTTGAGAGGCGATCCTCCCGTTTTTATCGTTGCAGGCGGTGTTATGGGGTTACTAGACTAATTTACACGTGTCCGCGTTTTTTAACCGAGGGAATGGAACCCCAACCGTAATGGATAACCAAGAAATTGTCGTCCGCGGGGCCAGAGAGCACAACCTTCAAAGTGTCAATCTGACCATCCCGCGAGACTCGCTGGTGGTCTTCACGGGGGTCAGTGGGTCCGGCAAGTCGTCCCTCGCGTTCGACACGCTGTTCGCCGAGGGGCAACGGCGGTACGTCGAGTCCCTGTCCAGCTACGCCCGCCAATTCCTAGGCCAGCTCCCGAAGCCGGACGTGGACTTCATCGGCGGCCTCTCCCCGGCCATCAGCATCCAGCAGAAGACCGCCAGCCGCAACCCGCGGTCCACCGTGGGGACGGTGACGGAAGTGTCCGACTTCCTGCGCGTGTTGTACGCCCGCATTGGCGTCGGGCATTGCCCCGCGTGCGGCCGGCCCATCACGGCCCAGAGCCGCGAGCAAATTATCGAGCGCGTGCTGGCCATGCCGGCCGACACGCGGTTCCTTGTGATGGCCCCCGTGGTGCGCGGCCAGAAGGGGGAGTTCAAAGACTTCTTCGGCGAGATGCTGAAAAAGGGCTTCGTCCGCGCCCGGGTTGACGGCCGGATCGTCCGGCTGTCCGACGACCTGAAACTGGACAAGCGCATCAAGCACGACATCGCCATCGTGATCGACCGCTTGAAGAGCGAGCCGAAAATGCGGCCGCGCTTGGCCGAGGCCGTCGAGCAGGCGATGCAGTTGGCCGAGGGGTCGCTGATCGTCTCCGTGGAGCGCGAAGGCGTCGCCAAGGCGGATTCCGACGACGTGAAGCCGGGGACGGAGACGACGCACGAGGACATCCTGTTCTCCAGCCATTACGCCTGCACGTTCTGCAACAAGAGCTACGAGCCGCCGACGCCGCAACTGTTCAGCTTCAACAGCCCGCAAGGCATGTGCCTCGAATGCGACGGCCTCGGCTCGCGCTACACGTTTGACCCCGATTTGCTGATCCCCGACCACACCATGTCCCTCTGGGACGGGGCCATCCCGCTCGTCGGCTCGCTCAAGGGAATGGGCCGGTGGCGCAAGCACATTTACGAGGGCGTGGCCAACACGCTCGACATCGACTTGAAGAAACCTTGGGACAAGCTGCCGAAGCAACACCGGGAATGGCTGCTGCAAGGGGCGGGCGCCCAACACATCACTTACGAATGGAAGCAGCGCGGCGGCAGCGTGTGGAAACACGGCGGCGTGTGGGAAGGGATCGTCCCGCAGTTGATGAGCAGCTTCAAGAAGACGGCCGCCGGCCCGCGCCGCATGCAACTGGAAAAATACATGCGGGTGGTCCCCTGCACCGCCTGTCACGGCGAACGACTGAACCCGCAGGCGCGGGCGGTCCAAGTCGGCGAGAAGACGCTCAGCGAACTCGGGCACACCCCCATTGGCGAGTTGGCCCCGTGGTTCGAAGGTCTCAAAAAGACGTTGGGCCCCGTCCATCAAATCATCGCGGCCGAGTTGCTCAAGGAAATCCGCGACCGGCTGACATTCCTCCTCAACGTCGGCCTGCACTACCTCACACTCGACCGCTCGGCCCCGACGCTCTCCGGCGGCGAGGCGCAACGCATCCGCCTGGCCGGCCAGATTGGCAGCGGCCTGGTCGGCGTGCTGTACATCTTGGACGAGCCGTCCATCGGGCTGCACCCGCGCGACAACGAGAGACTCCTGAACAGTCTTCTGCGTCTGCGGGACATGGGCAACACCGTCCTCGTCGTGGAACACGACGAGGACACCATGCGCGCCGCCGACTTCTTGGTGGATTTCGGCCCCGGCCCCGGCGTGCGCGGCGGTAAAATCGTCGCCGCCGGGACGCCGGCCGAGGTGGCGGCCAACTCGGAGAGCGTGACGGGCAAATATCTCACGGGCGAAGTCAGCATCGAGATTCCCAAGGAGCGCCGGCCGAAAACCGGCAACGCCATCCGCATTGTCAACGCCCGGCACAACAACCTCAAAAACGTGACGGCCGAGATTCCGCTCGGCAATTTCGTCGTCATCACTGGCGTCAGCGGCTCGGGGAAGAGTTCGCTCATCAACGAAATTCTGTTAGACGGCCTGAAGAAGGGGGCCACGACCGTCGCGGACGAAGACGACGAATCGGAAGAACACCTCGCGTCTCAAGTCGTCGGGGTGCGCTGCGACGAGATCACCGGGGCCGACCTGATCGACAAGGTCATCGACATTGACCAGTCCCCCATCGGGCGGACGCCGCGGTCGAACCCCGGCACCTACATCAAAGTGTTCGACGAGATTCGGAATCTGTTCGCCCAGATGGCCGACGCCAAAGTGCGGGGCTATCAGGCCGGGCGATTCAGCTTCAACCGGCCGGGCGGCCGGTGCGAAGCGTGCGAGGGGAACGGCTCCAACAAGTTGGAGATGGACTTCCTCGCGGACGTGTGGGTGACGTGCCCCGTGTGCGAGGGCCGGCGGTTCAACCGTGAAACATTGCAAGTCCGCTTCCGCGGTAAGAACATCCACGACGTTTTGGAAATGGACGTTCAGCAAGCCGTCGAACACTTCGAGAACATCCCGAAAGTCCGCGACATGCTGCGGACTCTGCACGACGTGGGCCTCGATTACATCAAGATCGGCCAGCCCTCCCCCACCCTCTCCGGCGGCGAAGCCCAGCGCGTGAAACTCGCCAAGGAGCTGTGCCGACGCGGAACGGGCAAGACGCTGTACATTCTGGACGAGCCGACGACCGGCCTGCACTTCGAGGACATCCGCAAACTGCTGGACGTGCTGCACGGGTTCGTGAACGCCGGCAACACCGTCGTCGTAATCGAACACAACTTGGACGTAATCAAGACGGCCGATTGGGTGATCGACTTGGGGCCGGAAGGCGGCGCCGGCGGCGGGGCCATCGTGACGGCGGGGACGCCGGAACAAGTGGCGAAGTGCAAGGTCTCGTTCACCGGGCAAGCCCTCAAGCCGTTCTTTGGAAAGGAAAAGCCGAGCTACGTCCTGAATTCCAAGAAGCGGGCCGAGTCTTCGCACCCGCGCCTGACGCACCTGACCGTTCAAGGGGCGACGCAACACAACCTCAAGCACGTGAACGTCTCACTCCCCCGCGAGGAAATGACGGTGTTTTGCGGCCCGAGCGGGTCCGGCAAAAGCACCTTGGCCCTCGACACGATTTACGCCGAGGGGCAACGGCGGTACGTCGAATCGCTGTCCAGTTACGCCCGGCAGTTTTTGGGGCAGGTGCAAAAGCCGAAAGTCGAATCCGTCACCGGGCTGTCGCCGGCCATCGCCATCGAACAGAAGACGACGACGAAGTCCCCCCGGTCCACCGTCGGGACCATCACCGAGATTTACGACTACTGCCGGGTGCTGTACGCCCGCCTCGGGCAACGCTGGTGCCCGAAGTGTTCCGTCCCCATCGGCACGCAGTCCACGGACGAAATCGTGGAGCGCGTGCTGGCAATGCCCGAGGGGACCAAGCTGTACATCATGGCCCCCGTCGAGCGCAAGGGGCAGGAGAAGTACGAGGCGGTCTTCGACGAAATTCGCCGGATGGGCTACGTCCGCGTCCGCATCGACGGCAAGTCGCACAGCCTCGACCAGCCGCCGCCGATCGACCACCGCCGCAAGCACTTGTTAGAAGTGATTGTGGACCGCAACATCGTGCGGGCCAACACGCGCAGCCGACTGGCCGAGTCCGTGGAACAGGCCCTCAGCCTCGGCAAAGGCGTCATGAACATCGCCCACGTCGAGCAGGACCGCGACGAGACGCACTGGAAGGTGGACCGCTTCAGCCAGCACTTGGCGTGCGACAAGTGCGGCACGAGTTACGAGGCCCTTAACCCGCACAACTACTCCTTCAACAGCCCGCTCGGCTGGTGTCCGGCCTGCGAAGGGTTGGGCGTGCAGCACGGGGCCAATGAAACGCTGCTGGTCCGCAACCCGTCTCTCACGTTAAGAGACGGGGCCATCGCCGCATGGCCGCCGCTGGACGGTTCCAGCCGCTTTCTGGCGACGGCCGAAGCCTTGGCGAAACACGTCGGCTTCTCCCTCGACGACACGTTCGGCGACCTGTTGCCGGAGTACCGCCGGGCCGTCATGTACGGCACGGGGGACGAGTGGATTTCGCTGCCAACGGTGAAAGACCGGGCCGGCATGAAGTTCCAGTACAAGGGGCTGTACCCGGCCATCGACGAGGCGAGTCGGGTGAGTTTCGTCTACCGGCAACGGCTCGACCACATGGTGGACGAGGTGCCCTGCTCCGCCTGCCAAGGCTCCCGCCTCCGCGCGGACGCCGCCGCCACGCGCTTCGTCGAGAAGACGCTGGGCGACCTGTGCGACCGGCCGGCCGAACACTCGCTGCGCTGGTTCAAGAACCTCGGCCTGTCGGCCCCGCAGCGCAAAGTCGCCGGGGAACTTTTGCGGGAGATCACGTCCCGTCTGCAATTCTTGGTCGATGTCGGCTTGGACTACCTGACGCTCTCTCGCCCCGGCCCGACGCTCTCGGGCGGGGAGGCCCAGCGGATTCGCCTCGCCAGCCAGATCGGCAGTGGGCTGACCGGCGTGCTGTACGTGCTGGACGAGCCGACCATCGGCCTGCACCCGCGCGACAACGAACGCTTGTTGAAGGCCCTGCGGAACCTCCGCGACTTGGGGAACACCCTGCTCGTCGTGGAACACGACCGAGAAGTGATCGCCGCTGCCGACTACCTGTGCGACTTCGGCCCCGGAGCCGGCGACCACGGCGGGGAGATCACCGCCGAGGGGACGCCGAAGAAGATCGTGAAGGCGAAGACTTCCCTGACCGGCGAATACCTCTCCGGGAAGAAGTCGATCCCGGTGCCGAGTAACCGGCGGATGTCCGGCGGGCAATTGGCGAAGTGGCCGAAGTTGCGCATCGTCGGCGCCCGGCAGCACAACCTCAAGAACATCGACGTAGACCTGCCGCTCGGTGTCTTAGTTGCCGTCACGGGCGTCAGCGGGTCGGGGAAGAGTTCGTTGGTCAACGAGGTGCTGTACAACACGCTGGCCCGCAAGCTGCACCGGGCGCGCACGGTGGCCGCCGCCCACGACGAGATTCTCGGGCTGGACCAGATCGACAAAATCATCAACGTCGACCAAGACCCCATCGGCAACGCCCCGTCGTCCAACCCGGCGACGTACACCGGCGTCTTCGACCTGATCCGGCAACTGTACACGCAACTCCCCGAGTCCAAAGTCCGCGGCTACACGGCCCGGCGGTTCAGCTTCAACCAGCCCGGCGGCCGCTGCGAGGCGTGCGAGGGGAACGGCCAGAAGAAGATCGAGATGCACTTCTTGCCCGACGTGTGGGTGGAGTGCGAAGTCTGCCGGGGCGCGCGCTACAACCCCGAGACGCTGGCCGTGAAGTACAAGGACAAGTCCGTCTCCGACGTATTGTCCATGCGCGTCGGCGAAGCCTTGGCGTTGTTCGGCAACATCCCCAAAATTCGGGTGATTCTGCAAACCCTCGCCGACGTGGGCCTCGACTACGTCGCCTTGGGCCAGTCGGCCCCAACGCTTTCCGGCGGCGAGGCGCAGCGCGTGAAATTGGCCGCCGAGTTGGCCCGGCCCAGCACCGGCAAGACGCTGTACTTGCTGGACGAGCCGACGACGGGTCTGCACTTCGACGACGTGCGAAAACTGCTGGACGTGCTGCAACGGCTCGCGGACTTGGGCAACACCGTCATCGTGGTCGAACACAACATGGACGTGATTAAGACCGCCGACTGGGTGATCGACATCGGCCCCGAGGCCGGCGCGGGGGGCGGAACAATTGTGGCGGCAGGGACGCCGGAGGACGTGGTGCAACACGCGAAGGCCAAGGGCCGCGTGTCGCACACGGCCCGCTTCCTCGAGGCCGCGCTGAAGGCCGGCCCGTATGCCGTGCGGGCGAAGTTCGACCCGCTGGCCACGCTCGCCGCCCGCGAGGGGGACTTGGCGCTGGAAAAGGTCGGCAAGGATTCCAAGCTCCCGTGGGAGACCGACGGCGAGCGGTGGCACACCAAGGACCGCGTGACCAGCGAAGGACAGCCCGCGAAGTGGGAAGGCCAAGTGCTGACGTGGGTGGACGCCCAAATCCGCACGCTCGGCGCCTTCTCCCCCACGGACTGGAAGCAGCGGTCGGTCGTGGAGATCGCGGCGGCCAAGAAGTCGCAGGGGTGGTTCTTCCACGCCCACACGGGGATGGAATGGCTGATCCGCTTGGTGTTCCGCGTCCGGCGGAACACGTTCAAGGAAGATACGCTAACAAAGCAATTGGCAATCAAGCCGCTCGACCAGATGCCGGAACTTCCGATCTACGGCACCGAGTCCCGCATCAAGGTGGCCAACCGCAAGGGGCCGTGGCAGGAAGTCTGGATGCTGATTCATCGTCTGGAAGAGATTCAGACGCCCGGCTTCCAAGAGTTCCTCCAGAAGGCCGCCAAGTCGTTCTCCGGCATGGTCGAGAACATTTCGACCTCGCTGGAAGACGTGATGCCCTGGAAGGTCAACGGCGAGCGTTGGCACCTCGGGCCGAAGGGCTTCCCGCCGGGCAAGAAGACGCTATGGGACACTAAAATCCTGCCCGAACTCTTAAAGGTCGTCGCCAAGGCGGTGAAGGCCGTGACCGTCGAGTGGGACGCGCGGGAGTATGTGACGCTGCGAATGGAGGGGGCGAGCAAGGCGTGGGGCCGCGTGAAGACGAAAGACCCCGAACACTTGGAGTTGCGCCTGCTCGGCAAGCCGGGGGCGTTCAATTTGTCGCGGCTGGAGGGCTTGGGGGTCGAGCCGCACATCCAGTCGGACCGGGCCGACGGCGGGGACACGATCTCGCTGCGCTTCACGCAGGCGAGTCACCTCAACGCGGCGGAACTGGCCAAGTTCTTGCGCGACCACGCCGCGAAGTTCGCGGAGCGGTTCGCGGCGTGAGTCACTTCTTGGCGGACAGGGCGACGGCTTGGGCGCGCAGCCGTTTCGCCTGCTCGTCCCGTCCCTTGACCGGGGCGCTCACTTGGGCCGAGGCGTCCAAGTAGCGGTCCCACCAGTCCAGCACGACCTTCCACGCGGCCGGGTCGGCGGCGGCGGACCGGGCCTGGAGTCGCAGCGTCCGCTCGTGGACGCACAGGGCCAGCAGGTAACTGGTTTCCGCCACCAACGGCCGGGCGGCGTGGCCCATCACCCACGCCCGCTGGGTGTCCGCGTTCCGCGGCTGGCGGACGAATTGGTCCAGAGCCTGCCGGGCGGCCGGCTCGGCGGCCGGGTCGTTTTTCTTGGCCCGCTCCACGTTCGCGGACAGGTTTTGCAGCGTGTCCCCCCACTTGGCGAAGTCGGCCTTGAGTTGCGGGTCTTGCCCGGCGCGGACCTTGGCCGCGTCGGCGTTCGCGCGCACCTCGCTGAGTTGCGACGTGGCCTCCTTGAACTGGCCGCGGATCAGGCGCTGCATGGCCGCGTTCTGGCCGTAGTGAAGGTTCATGAACGGGACGGCGTACTCGAAGCGGATGCTCCCCAAGGGCAGGCCGGCCAAATTGGTTTGGGGCAGCAGTTCGAGCGGCACGAGTTGAATCTTGTGCTCGTCCCGCAGCGGGGTCGGCTGCCCCGCCCGGCGTTCCCCCTCCGTGTACCGCTCCGTCACTCGCCACGGCGAGACGGCCAGCGGGTCGGTCTCCGGCAGCCACAAATGAACGGCCGGCGTGCCGATGTCCGTTCGGAACTCTTTGATGACCTTCGGCAAATCGACGGCGACGGCCACGCCGACGTGGCCGGGGTCACGCTCTTGCAGCCACGCCATCCGGGCCGTGAGGCTCTGCAGCGGGGCCGCGCAGAACACTTGCCATTGGGAGATTTGGCCGACGCCGGCGATGTCTTTTGCCAACTCGAAATTCGCCGTCAGCTCGGCCCACGTCGCCGGGCCTTTGCCGGCCGGTCCGGGCAACGCCTCGCCCGTGGCGGGGTTGAACAGGAAAAGGTCTTTGCCGACCTTGACGCCGCACAACTTGACCGGGGCGGTCGTCGCAGGCTCGCCGGGGACTTGACTCGGGGCGAACGGGGCGGCGCCCGTGAACGCCTTCGGCCCGATGAAGCACCCGGTCAAGCCGATCTGTTGCCACGCGGCCAACATCAAATACGCCCGGCCGAGGACGGTGCCTTGGCCCGCCTCCAACGTCAGCCCCGGCGCCCCGGGGTACGGGACGCGGTCACTCACGTACACCGTCCGGCACACCCACTCGAACACGAGCCGGGCCTGTTCCGGCGGGGTCTTGCCGGAGAGGTCCAACGCCCGCACGGCGGCCCGCAACAAGAGGGATTGGTCCAAGTAGGCGGCGTCGGCGGGCGTGAACGTTTTTTGGGCGTACTCCCCGGCCTCGGCCTCGGTGAGCCGCAGGGTGCGGGCTGTTTCTTTCACGTCGTCGGCGCTTGGCTGGGGCCGGTCCTTCACACTGAGGTCGATCGCGTCGAGTTGCGTGAGGGCGGCCTTTACGCGCTCGAAGTCGGGCGCCGTTTCCAGCGTGACCAGCAGACTCGCCTCGGACTCGCGGGCGGACATTTCGGCCGGGCCGGCCGAGCGGGACGTGGCGACTTTCTTCTCGCCGCACCCGCCGCTGAACAGGCCGATGACGCAAATCACGGCTGCCGTGCCACGCCGGGCAACATTCATGACTGGCCCTCTCCAACCGGCGCCGCGAGGGCCGCCCGAATGCGTTGACATATTTCGACCAAGCGGGGAAAGTCGGCCAGCGGGATCATGTTCGGCCCGTCGCTCATGGCTTGGTCCGGGTCCGGGTGGGTCTCGACGAAGATGCCGTCGCACCCCGCGGCCACGGCGGCCCTCGCCAAGACCGGCACCATGCGCCGGTCCCCGCCCGTGCTGGTCCCCTGGCTCCCCGGTGTCTGTACGCTGTGCGTGGCGTCAAAGATCACCGGACAGCCCAAGTCCTGCATCCACGGGATCGCCCGCATGTCGTTGACGAGATTGCCGTAGCCGAACGTCGTGCCGCGCTCCGTCAGCAGCAGGTTCGGGTTGCCGACTTCCCGCAACTTGGCGACGACGTTCTTCATGTCCCACGGGGCCATGAACTGCCCCTTCTTGACGTTCACGGCCTTGCCGGTCTTGCCGGCCGCGAGCAGCAAGTCGGTCTGGCGGGCGAGGAAGGCGGGGATCTGGATGATGTCCACCGCCTGCCCCGCCGCCTCGGCTTGGGCCGTCTCATGAACGTCCGTGGTCACGGGCAGGCCCGTGCGCTGCCGGACTTCGGCCAGCAATTTCAGCCCCTCGTGCAGGCCCGGCCCGCGGAACGACTTGCCCGACGTGCGGTTGGCCTTGTCGAACGACGACTTGAAGACGAGTTGCACATTGGCCTTGGCGGCGAAGGCGGCCAGGTCGTCGGCGACGCGGAGGATCAACTCCCGCGACTCCATCACGCACGGGCCGGCGATCCAGAGGAACGGCGCGCCGCCCCCGCACGTGTAGTTGGCAATCGTGACCATTCTCACCCGCCTATTTGCATGACCTGCCGGGTCCGTCCGACCCCTTCAACTATGCGGGAAAGGCCGGTCATTTCAAGGTTGCGAGGGCCTGAATCGCCGCTTCCGGCGTGTCGAACAACGCCTCCGTCTTCGCCAAGGTCAAGCGGCCGTCGTAGGCCGAGAACAGCAGCGGCTTGAGCGGCTGTGATTGCACGGCCGCCGCGAATGCCCGCCGCCGGGCGCGGCCGTCGCCGGCCGGGAGGGCGACCATCAATTCCCCCGCCCGTCGCGAAGCCCAATTTTGAATCTCGCCGCAGATATTTCGATGGCGGCCGTAGCGGTCGTAATGCTCGCGGTACGCCTTCAGCACTTCTTCGGGAACCTTGTCGGTCCCCAACGCTTGAAGGATTTCTTGGAACCGCGACCATGACGGGAATTCGGCGAGAGACCGCAACAGATCAACTGTAGCCGCGTAGGTGCAGCAGACCATCAATTTCAAGAGCCGCAGGTAGTCCGGCGACTTGACCTTCACGCGGTAAAGAACCTCCGTGGTCTCGAAGTTAATGACGCACCCTTCTTGGTCCGTCCCGCTGATGCCGGTCAACATGTGGTCAATTTGAGCCTGCAAGTCTTCGCCGGCGACGCCGACCAACTCCGTCACCGACAGGCCGTTATCGCCGGCCAATTTCACGATTTCCGCAAAGTTCCAGTAGCGGACCTCTCCGCGGTCGAATACGGCGATCAACACCACGTCTTCGCGCGCCCCATAATCCGTGATGACGCGGCCGCCGGGGTGCAGCAGTTCCAAGACGAACGTCAGCCCATCCCACTCGGGCCGGGCTTCCAACAGTCTCGGGAACTGTCGGCGGGCGATGTCGCGGGCGGCCCCCAGGTAGTCAAAGTGATTGTCAAAATCGCCCTTGGGGAGCGTGACGCCGTCGATCATGCCCCGGGTCGTGAAATAGACGCGGCCGTCGTGCTGGAACCGCTGGATCATCGAGCCGTCGAATTTCCGCAGGAAGGAGACGCGCGCCCCCTCGGCCGCGAGTCCCGCCAAGTCGGCGACGGTGACGTTCCGCTCGCCCAAGTTATAAATCTTGAGCAACGGCAACGAGACGAGGCGATACGGGTCGCGCGCGAAGACGATCCCCTTGGCGAACAGGTGATGCTCTTCCTGCGGCGTGAAGAGTTCCTTGGTGGCGTTTGCCAACACCAAGCCGTCGATCTCCCGCTTCAACAGCAGCGGGTCGGCGTCGATGGCGGCCAACAGCTTTTCCGGCTCGTGCTTCAACCGGGCGAGCAGTCGGTCAATCCGCAGTTCCATAATGTGGCTCGGAGGTGATGTCCGTGATTTGTGAGCCGCGACGCGGAGGCTTTGCGCAGAGGAGCGCGTTCAGCGGCTGTCACTGAAGTCTGGGTGCCTTTGACACGGGTGACTGCCGTTGAACGCGCTCCTCTGCGCAAAGCCTCCGCGTCGCGGCTCACAAATCTTGACCGGTTCACTCGTCACTTCTTTGCCCGCGGCCCCTCATTCGGCCCGGTGGTCTTCACGACTTCAAAGTCCGAGCCTTTCACCTTCCGCAACTCGTCCAACCCCTTGATGCGCTCGTCCGGGGCGACGGACAGGCGCCATTCGCCGCCATTGTCGGCCACGAACATGCCGTAGGTCTTCAGCCCCTTCAAGATCGCCTGCGTGTGCGGCGAGAAGCCGGACACGTCGTAATCGGCCCGCAGGCGGAAGCGTTCGCCCATGCGCGGCAAGTTCGGGTCCTTCAACGAGCTGGCGAAGTGCGTCGCCGGGTAGACGTAGGCCCGCTGCGTTTTACGGACGGTGAAGCGCATCGCGTGGTTCACCGTTCCCTTCTCCACTTCGTCGTAGCGCACGATGGCCGGGAAGATCGGCAGGCCGGCGGCGTCCGTTGAGGTCCACGTGTCCGGCCGCATTTTGTTGGACGTGAGGTCGAAGATGGCGGTGCAGGCGCACTCCCAGCCCTTGTCCGTCTTGCGGCCTTGGTAAAACTCGTAGAGCTTCTTGGCCGTCGGATCGACGACCACAACATGCCGGTCGGAGTCGTCACCTTTTCCCCGTTGGGCCGCGTCGAGCGTCCGCTTGTCCAATGGCCAGCCTTCGAGGGGGGCCTCGTCCGGCAGCGGGAACGGGCCGGGGTCGGACTCGGCCGGGTAGGAGAGGATCTTCACGTCGATCTTCTTCTGGGTCGGCGGCACGAGAATGTACGACATGTCCGAGTTGTACGCGAACTTCTTTTCCGGCCCGATGGTGGCGATGATTTTCTTGGAATTCGGATGCACGGGCAGCTTGGAGACGTCCTCGTTCCACGGGTTATCCGGCGGGAAGATTTGCAGGCCGGCGACGATCTTGTCCGCCTCCGGCGTGTTGAACATAATCGGCTTGTCGATGGCCGGGGGCTTCGTCGGCTCGTCCGCGCGGGACGACCCGATCAGCGTCATCGAAATGAAAAGACCAAAGCGGAGGCGAGACACGGTGAAACCTCGGGAGAAAAAAGTTCTTGGTAGTATGCACTCGCGTTGTGCCGAACGGCAACGTACAATCGGGCGGTTTCCCGGAGGAATTTACCGATGGCCGACCTGACCGCCTTTGACCTGCGCACCCGCGCCGTGGCCGCCAAGTTGCGGGGCGACGACAAGCCACCCGAGACCGCCGCCGAGTGGGACGCGCGCCGAAAAGTCCTTCTCGCCAAGATGCGCGTGTCGTGCGGCCCCGTCCCCGAGAAGCCGTGCGACCTGACGCCCAAGGTCCACGGCAAGCTCGACCGGGACGGCTACCGCATCGAGAAAATCACCTACCAGACGTGGCCGGACGTGTGGGTGACGGCAACCGCCTACGTCCCCGAAGTGGCGGCCAAAGAAAAAGTCCCGGCGGTGCTGGTTGTCCACGGCCACTGGGCATGGGCCAGGCGCGACCCGGTGGTGCAGTCCCGCAGCATCGGCTTGGCCAAGCTGGGCTTCTTCGTACTGGCGGTGGACGCCTTCGGGGCCGGCGAACGGCACCCGAAGCCCGCGCGGGGGACGTATCACGGCGGGCTGATGGGTTCGACCCTCTGGCCGACCGGGCACACCTTGCTTGGGATGTGCGCCTACGACAATCAGCGTGCCGTTGATTACTTGCTGTCGCGGCCCGAAGTGAACGGCAAGCTCGGCATCACCGGGGCCAGCGGCGGCGGAAACCAGTCGATGAACGCCGGGGCCTTGGACGACCGCATCCAAGCCGTCGTGCCGGTGTGTTCCGTCGGCAGTTATCAAGCGTACCTGAAAGCTGCCTGTTGCGTTTGTGAAGTGCTGCCGAACGCCCTGACGTACACCGACGAGGGGGACGTTCTCGGGCTGGTCGCCCCGCGGGCGCTGATGGTCATCAACGCCAGCAAGGACGCCGTGCAGTTCAGCCCGAAGGAGGCCGAGCCGACCGTGGCGCGCGTCAAGAAGATTTACGAGACGCTCAAAATTCCCGAGAAGTTCAAGCACGTCGTCATCGAGTCGGGCCACGATTACAACCAGCCGATGCGCGAACTGATGTACGGCTGGATGACCTGGCACCTCAAGGGCATCGGCAAGGGCGAGCCGATCCCCGAGCCGAAGTACACGCTTGACACCCCGGAAGATTTGGCCGTCTTCCCGAAGCTGGAAGACCGGCCCAAGGTCTTCCTGACGCCGACGCTGTTCGCCGCGAAAGTTGCCAAGGAGCAGATCAAGGCGAGCGACGATTTGAAGCCGGACCACCCAGAAATGTGGACGGCGCGAGCCATCGCCGTCCGCAAGGCGTTGACGGGCATCCTCGCGATGGCTTCGGGCGTGACCCTCGCCGAATACAAGGCCGGCGTGGAAGGCGGAGACATCGCGTCCAAAATTGTCGCCGGGGAAGTGACAACCGAGAAAGACGTTCGGATTCTGACCGTCCAAATTGTCCCCGTCGGCAAGGCGGCCGGCCGGGCCAATCTCGTGTTGCACATGGCGGGGATCGTCGAAGTCCTGAAGATGCCGATGATCGGACGGTTGAAGACGGCCGGCGAGGCCGTGTTGACCGCCGACTTGCGCGGGACCGGCGCCGGCAAGCCCGCGTGGGGCGGGGTCGCCGGGGCGGCCGACCACACGGAAGCCGAACACGGCCTTTGGACCGGCCAACCGTTGCTCGGCCAGTGGGTCCGCGACGTGATAGCGCTCATGCGCGTCGCCAAGGCGATGGCGAAAGGCAAGCCGTTCCGCATCATCGCCCACGGACAGGCCGGCGTCGTGGCCGTGATCGCCGCCGGCCTGATGCCGGACGCGGGGGCCGAGTTGCTGCTGATCGACCTACCGCCGACGTTCGCTTCCGACACGCCCTACGGGGCCGGCACACTGATGGGTTTACTCGCGCCCGGCATTCTCAATGTGGGGGACATCCCCCACTTCATCGCCCTGAACGCCCCGAACAATGTCACGGTGGCCGGCAGCGTTTCGTTGCAGGGGAACAGGTTGAGCCAAAAAGAAGCCGATGTTGCGTTCGCGTTTACGGCCCATGTGTACAAGACCGTGCCGGGGGGAAAGTTTGGCGTGAGTGCGGACGTGTTTAAGCCGGAATCGCTGGAGAAGTGAGCATCGGGCTGGCCGCCAACCTAACCCCCCGGCCCCCTTCCCGAGGACGGGAAGGGGGAGCAAGCGAGTAACAATCTAACGTCCAACAGTTGCTGACCTTTTGGCGGCGAGGTCAACACCCTTGCTCCCCCTTCCCCTGTTAGGGAAGGGGGCCGGGGGGTTAGGTTGTATTCGCGGCCAGCGCGATGTCAGTCGGTCCGCGCTCCGGTCTAAACGGGTTTTGACGGCGGGTGTAAAGTAGAATGACGTTTGCCGCACTTTTTTCAGCCGTCGAGACGCCATGACGAAGCCATTGTCGCTCCTCCTCTCCCTTTTGCTCAGTGGGTTCTTGCCCGCGCAAGAGCCGGCGAAAACGCCGGCCAAGCCCGCCACGCCGCTCGCGGAAGCCCGGCAACGCTGGCTGCGGGGCAACTACGAAGAGGCGCGGGTCGCGTTCGAGAAACTCTTGGACGACAAGGAACACGGCGTCCCGGCGGCCATTGGGTTGGCGCGCACTTGGCTGGACGTTGGCGATGTCGCCAAGGCGAAACTGTCGCTCGAAGCGGCCGACGCCAAGACGCCGAAGAACCCGGACATCAAGGCGTGGCTGGCCAATCTGGATTACGACGGCGGCAAGTGGGACGAGGCGTTAAAGGCGGCCGAGGATGTTCTTAAAGCCAGCCCAGACCACTTATTAGCCCGGTGGGTGCGGGCGCGGTACTACCGCGACACCGGCGACGTGGCCAAGGCCGACACGGAGATGCGCTGGTTCGTCCGCACCTACACCCAGCGGGACAACGACGACAAGCCGATCCAGAATCCGGACGAGTTGATCCTGATTGGTCAGGCGGCGGCCGAGAACGCCCGGTGGCACAGCCTCGGGGACCAGTTCCGCTTCCTCATCAACGACCTGTACCCGGACACGATGAAATACGAGCCGGACTTCTGGATGGCCGAGCAGGCTATCGGCATGTTGCTGCTCGAAAAGTACAACCGGCCGGAGGCGAATCAGGCCTTCGACAACGCCTTGAAGATTAACCCCAAAGCCGCCGAGGCTTTGGTGGGCAAGGGGCTGGTGGACTTGCAAGAGTACAAGATGAAGGAGGCCGAGGGCTTCGCGGACCAGGCGTTGAAGATTAACCCCAAGCACGTCGGCGCCCTGCGGCTGAAAGCCGATGTGATGCGCGTCGCCGGGGACATGCCGACGGCCGTCAAGTTGCTCGAGACCGCCAAGACAGTCAACCCCAAGGACGAGGCGACGTTGGCCCGGCTGGCGACGTGCGCCATCGTCGCCCAAAAGCCGGACGACGTGGCCGGCCTCATCGCGGCCGTCAAGAAGTTCAACCCGAAGCCGGGCCAGTTTTTCCAAGACTTGGGCAGCACCCTGGAAGACCACAAGCGGTACTACGAGGCCGAGGGGTACTTCAAGCAGTCCATCGAGTGCCGGGACAAACTCCCCGCCGCCAAGGCCGGCCTCGGTATGTTGTACCTGCGCCTCGGCAAGGAAGAGGAAGCCCGCACGCTGCTGGAATCGGCGTTCAAGGGTGATTCGTTCAACGTGCGTGTGTCGAACTCGCTCAAGGTGCTGCGGCACCTCGACAAGTACAAGATGGTGGACACCAAGCACTACCACTTGAAGTTCGACCCGAACACGGACGCCCTGCTCGCGTCGTTCATCGCGGAATACTTGGAAGAAGTCCACACGCAACTGGCCAAGGACTTCTCCTACGAGCCGCCGGGGAAAATCTACGTCGAGTTGTTCAACAGCCACGAGATGTTCAGCGGCCGCACCGTCGGCCTGCCGGACCTGCACACCATCGGCGCCTGTACGGGCAAAGTCATGGCCATCGCCTCCCCCAACGGCAAAGGGTTGACCCGGCCGTTCAACTGGGGCCGGGTCATCCGGCATGAACTTGTTCACATCTTTAACGTGACGCAGACCGAGTTCCAGGTGCCGCACTGGCTGACGGAAGGCTTGGCCGTGCGCAACGAAGGGGGCACGCACCCGCCGCAGTGGGACGCCGTCCTGCGGGAGCGGTTCGAGAAGGACACGCTGTTCAACCTCGGCACCGTGCTGTTCGGGTTCGTCCGGCCCAAAGACCAAGACGAGTGGTCGCTGGCGTACTACCAGAGCAACCTGTACGTGCAGTACCTCATCAAGACGCACGGCATCGAGAGCGTCGGCCCCCTGCTCTCCGCGTACCGGGACGGTTTGGACACCCCGCGCGCCATCGAGAAAGTGTGCAAGGTGAGTATCGGCCAGTTCGAACAAGGCTACCGGCAGTTCATCACCGATCTGGTGAAGTCGATCCCGTCCTCCAAAAAGTCGGCGGCAGAAAAGCCGATGTCTCTCACCGAGTTGGAGAAGGCACAAAAAGCGGCCCCGGACGACGCGGACTTGGCCGCCCGTCTCGCGGACCAATACTCCCGCCGCAAAAAGGCCGCCGACGCCCGCAAACTGGCCGAGACGGCGCTGACCAAGGAGCCGGGCCATGTTCAGGCCTCGCTCGTGAAGGCGCGCTTGCTCGGCCAAGCCGGGGACGACGAGGCGGCGCAAAAAGTCTTGGACGCCGCGATAACGAAGCACCCGGACGATAGCCGGTTGCTGATCGGCCTGAGCCGCATGGCGATGGAAGCCAAGGACTGGACAAAAGCCGGTGAGTTGCTGGAAAAAGGCCGCAAGGCCGCCCCGCTCGACGGCGATTGGCTCCCGTTGCTGATCGAGGTGTACACCAAGACTGAAAGCGCCGAGAAACTGGCCGACGTGCTGAAAGAACACATTGGCAACGACCCGGACGACTTGGACAGCCGGCTCAAACTCGCCAAGATCCTGCTCGCGGACAAGAAGTTCAAAGACGCGGAAGAAGTGGCGCTGGACGCCTGCCGCATCGACATTAAGAACAAAGACGCCCAAGCGAACTTGCTGGCCGCGATGGAAGGGCAAAAGAAGACCGACGCGGCCGAAACGCTGCGCAAGCGCTTCGCCGGCGAACACCCGAAAGGCGATTGACGTAAGCGTTCTAGGTGTCCCCGCGCGGCCGATGCCCTAGAATGCCCCCGGCGGACACCGGGGCAGCCATGACGCTCGACGAATTCCAGCGAACTATCAAGACGACCTTCGGGGCGAAAGACGAGCGGCGCGGGATCGCCGGCACGTTCATGTGGTTCATGGAGGAAGTCGGCGAGTTGGCCGAGGCCCTCCGCGGCAACGCCCCGACGGCCGACACCGCCGCCGAGTTCGCGGACGTGCTGGCGTGGCTGGCGACGCTGGCCAACATCGCGGGCGTTAACTTAACCGAAGCCATCGCGGCCAAGTACGGGGCCGGCTGCCCGGAATGCGGCCGGACCCCGTGCGCGTGCGGAACGACGGAAAAGCCCTAACCCCCGGCCCCCGAGCATGACCCGCTTCCTCCTTCTCGGCCTGCTCCTCGGCGTCGTCGCGGGGCCGTCCGCCGCCATCGCCCAGACCCGCGAGCGCGTCAAAATCTCCAACATTCGCCTCGGCCTGCCCAACGGCCCGTACGCCGACTCTTCCCGCCGGGGCATGTATAAGACCGGGGCGTGGGCGCCCGTCTACGCGGACTTGGAGTGCGTGCGGGACACCGAGGAAGCCCTGCGCCTGACGGCCGAGACGCTCGACGCGGACGACATCATGACACAGGGCGGCGTGGACATCGCCCCGATGACCACGGGGGAGCGCCGCGGCGCCGCCGAACTCGGGCGGGTGCCGTACCTGAAGGCGAGTTCCATGTACACGTCCGTCACGGTGCGCGTGACCGGCGCCGAAAGTGGCCGCAATTATGGGGAAAGCGGCGCCCGCGGCAGTTCGGGTTCGGAAGCCCTGAACGCCGGCAGTTACTTGATCGTCGCCGTCGGGGGAAGTCTGAATTCCCTGCGCCTCCCCAGCGCCGACGCGGCGGCGGCCGACGCGGCGACCGCGAAGGAATTGCGCAACGGCTGGGTGTCCACGTCCCAGATCACGGACCCCGGCCTGCTCCCGGACCACTGGATCGGCTACGCGGCCGCGGACGTGATGGTCTTGCAGACCGGCGCCGACCGGGCCTTCTGGGAAGTCCTCGCCGCCCCGCAGCACGACCGTCGGCGCCGGGCGATCGCCGAGTGGGTCCGCCGCGGCGGCCGGTTGATCGTCGGCCTCGGGACCAACGTGGATGCGTTCGTCAACTTGAAAGAGTTCGCCGACCTGCTGCCGGCCACCGTCCCGGCGGCCGGCAAAACGAACGTCAACATATTGGAAATGAAGTGGCAGGGTGCGCGGCAGAATCTGAACGCGACACTCAGCTACCCCAACGGCAAAGACGCCTTCGCCTCCGCGATCTTGGAGCCGAAGGCCGACCGGGCGGCCAAAACAATCCTCACGGAACTTGTGGCAAAGGATATACGCCCGTTGGCCGTCCAAGGCGGGTACGGCATGGGCCGGGTGACGGTCTTCGCCTTCGACCTCGACCGCTCGCCGTTCACGGACATGTTGAACCGCGGGCCGTTTTGGGAGAACGTCCTCTCGCTAGGCGGCTACCAACTCCCGGACGCCGGCGTCCCGCTGCAAACGTATAACCGAGATTACGACGAGTACACCGGGGCCATGCAGGGGAGTCTGGACTTCTTCGAAGGCGTCCCGGTCGTCTCGTTCGGGTGGGTGGCGCTGTTCATCCTGCTGTACATCGTGCTGATCGGCCCGGTCGATTACTTCTTCCTGAAGAAAGTGGTGAAGCGGCTGGAGTGGACGTGGGTGACGTTCCCGGTGATCGTCATTGGCGTCAGCACGGCGGCCTACTTTACCGCCTACGCCATCAAGGGCCACGACCTCAAGACGAACAAGACGGACGTGGTCGATTACGACCTAAACACCGGCCGCGTGGACGGGCACACGTGGTTCACACTGTTCAGCCCGCGCATCCAGAAGTACACCGTGGGCATCGAGCCGGCCGTCGGGGACGCCTCGGCCGCCGACCCGGCGTGGGCCGTCGGCAAGTCGCCGGACGCGGCGTTCAACAGCGTCCTGAGTTGGCACGCCCCGGCCGACAACCGCCGCAACATGGGCGGCGGGGGCGGGCTGCTCACCAAGAAGTACGAGTTCCCGACCGCCACGGACCCGTCGGACCCGAACCGCGAGTTGTACGCGAACTCCCTCACCGGCGTGCCGATCCAAGTGTGGACGACAAAGGCGTTCACGGCGCACTGGACCGCGGCCGCGGACCCCGCCCGCCCGCCGGTGACCGCGAACCTCACCGTCCGCGAGGGGGGCGTCCTCACGGGGACGGTCACGAACATGCTGCCGGTCGATGAGTTCAGCGACATGGCCTTGGTGTGGCGCGGCAAGGTGTTTCAACTGCTCGACATGCCGCGCGGCGTCGCCAAGTCGGTGACGGTGACGACGGGCCTTGGTCTGGGGGGACCGGACACCGGGCGCGACTTCAAGTTGTGGCTGACCGACACGGAGCGCACCGCCGGCGCCCAGCCCTACCTGCCGAAATCGACGGGGAACACCCGCACCTTCGACTCGGGCACCACGTCGAACCCGAACTTCCGCCTGTGGCCGCTGCTGTTCCACGAGGCCGCCAAAATGGATGAAGTCCGCGGGGGCCGGCCGTCGAACGTGTCCCTGCGGGAGCTCGACCAGTCGTGGCGCGTGGACGCCGAGCGCGGCGAACAAGCAGTGTTGCTGTTGCGCGTGCCGACGCGCGAGGGGCCGGCGGAGGCGATGACGACTTCCCCGCGCAGCCCGTCCCGCCTCTGGCTCGGCGCCAGCCCGACCGACGGCCAGCCGCGCCCGGCCCTGCCCGGCACGCTGCGGCAAGAGACGTACATCCGCGTGTTCATCCCGGTGAAGACTCGATAACCCAGGGCGGCGACCGCACATGATCGAAACGCGCGACCTCACGAAGAAGTACGGCGACCTGTACGCCCTCGAACGGCTCACAATCAAACTCGAGCCGGGGGACGTGTACGGCTTCATCGGCCCGAACGGCGCCGGCAAGACGACCACCATGCGGATCCTGGCGACGCTGCTCAACCCGAGTTGGGGCGAGGCCAGCGTGTGCGGGTACTCGATTTACACCGGGTCGAAGGACATCCGCCGGTCCATCGGCTACATGCCGGACTTCTTCGGCGTGTACGACGACATGAAGGTCGTGGAGTACCTCGAGTTTTTCGCCGCCGCGTACCGGATCAAGGGGGCCGAGCGCAAGCGCAAGTGCGAGCAAGTGCTGGAACTGGTGGACCTCGGGTACAAGCGGGACGCGCTGGTCACGTCGCTGTCCCGCGGCATGACGCAGCGGCTCGGCCTCGCCCGCGTGCTGCTGCACGAGCCGCAGGTGCTGCTGTTGGACGAGCCGGCCAGCGGCCTCGACCCGCGTGCCCGCATCGAGATGCGCGAGTTGCTGAAGGAACTCCGCAACATGAAGAAGACGATCCTCGTCTCCAGCCACATCCTCCCCGAGTTGGCCGACATTTGCAACAAGATCGGCATCATCGAGCGCGGCAAGCTCCTCTTTAACGGCGACGTGGAGACGGCCATCGCCCAGGTGCGGCAGAAGCACGTCTACCTCCTCTCCGTGGGCGCGGAGCGCAACGAGGAGGCGGCCAAGATGCTCTCCAACCAGCCGGAGACGGACAGCGTCAACCTTCTCGACGCGGGCAAAACCATCAAAGTCGTGCTGAAGCAAGACACGGAAGACGGCTGCTTCCTCCCGGAACGGCTGATCCAGTCCGGCTATAAAGTGCGCCTGTTCAAGGAAGAAGAGATCGACCTCGAAGACGTGTTCATGGGCATCACCAAGGGCATCACGAACTGACCCATGCAGAGCACCGTCACCTGTCGCTCGTGCGGGACCGTGCTGGGCATCCCCAAGGGGGGCGTCCCGGTGGAGGGCGTCACCTGCAACTGGTGCGGGGCCGTCACCACGCCGGACGCGCCGAAGCCGACAGCGACGAAGGCCAAGTCCCCTGCCCCGCCCGCCGCCGCGACACTGCCCGCGAAGCCGAAGACGCCGCTCAACAAGTACGCCGACGACGAGGACGACGACGGCCTCCCCTACGACATCCCCGCGGACGAGATCACGACCAAGCCGTGCGTCGGCTGCCACAAGCAAATGGACACCGCCGCGGTCGTGTGCGTCCACTGCGGGCAGGATCAACGCGGCGGCAAGAAGGCCGAGCGCGTTTACTCCCCGATCGACAAGACGTGGGAACAAGGCTGGCCGTTCGCCCGCCGGATGACGGTGTTCCTGGCCTTCCAAGCCCTCAGCCTCGTCACCACGGTCATTAGCCTCTCCGTCGCCGCCGACGCCCCGGCGGCCTTCACGGCCGTGCTGACATTTACCTTCCTCCAAGCGTTCGTCCTCGGCACCTACCCGCGACTCCGCGTGCGTCGCAACAAAAAAGGCCAAGCCGAACTGATGACGACGTGGCGGGTCTGCTTCATCCCCTTGGCGACCAAGAAAGTCGATTGGCGCCGGCACGAGGGGGTCAGCGTCGGCGTTTACGACGGCACAGGCATCACAGACTTGTGGATGTTCTTCACGCTGCTGACGCCGTTCGTGATCCCCGGCATCGTCTGGTGGTGGTACGCGATTCGGGCCGACCGCTACTTCACGGCCCTCACGCTCCAGAGCGGCGCCCTCGAAACGTACCTGTACCGCGGCCTCCGCGAAGACCAGGCGAAGGACATCGCCCAGACGATCACGGACGCGACCGGCCTGACGTTGAACACGCCCCTGTGAGATCGACGACCCATGAGAATTCTGGTGACCGGCGGCGCGGGGTACATCGGCAGCCACACCGTGCGGGCGCTGATCGCGTCCGGGCATGACGTGTGGAGTTACGACAATCTCACTAATGGCCACCGGGAAGCCGTGCGGGAAGACCGCTTGATCGTCGGCGACCTCTTGGACCGCGACCGATTGGACGGCGCCTTCGTCCCGAACCAAATCGAGGCGGTGGTCCACTTCGCGGCCTTGGCGTACGTGGGGGAATCCGTCACCGACCCCGGCAAGTATTACCGCAACAACGTGGCCGGGTCGCTGTCGCTCTTCGAGGTCATGCGGCAAAACCGCGTCGGCAAACTGGTGTTCTCCAGCACCTGCGCCACTTACGGTATCCCTGAGAAAATCCCGATCTCGGAAGACACTCCGCAGAGGCCGATCAACCCATACGGACACACAAAACTGATGGTCGAACAGGCCATGCGGGACTACGCGCGGGCCTACGGTTGGGGCTGCGTCGCCCTGCGCTACTTCAACGCCTCCGGGGCCGCCGCGGACGGGGGCATCGGCGAGGACCACACCCCGGAGACGCACCTGATCCCGCTGCTGATCGAGGCGGCGCTCGGCCGCCGGCCGGCGGTGAAGATTTTCGGGACCGACTACCCCACGCCCGACGGCACCTGCGTGCGTGACTACATCCACGTCGATGACTTGGCGAGCGCACACGTGAAGGCCGTCGAAACGGTGAAGCCATGCTCATTCGCGGCCTACAACCTCGGCGTCGGCCAAGGCTTCAGCGTGAACGAAGTAATCCGGGCCGTGGAAAAAGTGGGCGGAAAGCCCGTTCCAGTCGAGTACGCCGCCCGCCGCGAAGGCGACCCGCCCGCCTTGATCGCCGACGCCCGCCTCGCCCGCGAGGCCCTCGGCTGGCACCCGACGTACACACGCTTGGAAGACATCGTCGCCACGGCGTGGGAGTGGCACCGCGCTCACCCGAAGGGGTTTGCGACCGCGAAAACTTCGTAACCGTTGGTGGCCCGTTGCAATCCAAAAGTTAGGAAGGTGGGGCCGGCGTCCCGCCGGTCTGTCGTTCAACCG
>JAYTTY010000205.1:0-8206 GCA_043744795.1 Zavarzinella sp.
CTTTGCCTCTTCGCGAACTTTGCGAGAAATTGTTTTCCACTGCTAAAAGGATCTCTCATGCTGGACAGCGTCGAATACCGCGGCTGGAAGTCGAACACGCGGCTTTCCAACGGCACCGTCGAACTGATCGTCACGAATGAAGTCGGGCCGCGCGTCATCTGCTACCGCGCCCCCGGCGGCCACAACGTGATGAAGAATTACGACGAGATGATGGGCAAGTCCGGCGAGGCCGACTGGCAAATCCGCGGCGGCCTGCGGTTCTGGATCGCCCCGGAAGACTTGACCCGCACCTACTGTCCGGACAACAAGCCCGTGCAAGTGACGCCGCTCGGCCAGTTCGCCGCCCGCTTCACGCCACCCGAAGAGACGCAGTACGGCATCCAAAAAGTGATGGAACTACGGCTCGAAGAAGCCGGCTCGCGGGTCCACGTCAAACTGCGCGTGACCAACACCGGCCAGGTGGCGACGACGCTGGCCCCGTGGGGGCCGACGGTGATGGCCCCCGGCGGCATGGAAATCCTGCCGTTGCCGGCGAAGTTCAACCACCCCGGCCACCCGTTGAAGGCAAAGAACCCGAACGACTTCGCCCCGAACCAATCCCTGATCCTGTGGCCGTACTTTGACTTCACGGACGACCGCTGGACATTCGGCAAACAGTACATCTTCCTGCGCCAGAACGCCAAGAAGGGGCCGACGAAGATTGGCCTCGCCCATCATGTCCCGTGGGTGGCCTACTGGAATCAGGGCACGGTCTTCGTCAAACGGTTCACCCGTCATGACTGGGCCGCGTACCCGGACATGGGCACGGTATACCAGACGTTCACGAACGAAGACATGCTGGAGATGGAAACCGTCGGCGCCCTCTGCACGCTCCAGCCCGGCCAACACGCCGAGTTGACGGAGTGCTGGGAACTGTTCACGGGCGTGCCGGAAATGAAGTCTGAGGCCGACGTGGACCGGGTGTTATTGCCGCTGCTGAATGGGTGAAAATGCAAAGCCCATGGACGGCCGTCCACGGGCTTTCTGTGGCGCAGGTTACTTCCAAGCCATGTCGGCCCTCGCGTCGAGCGGGTTGGCTTCGGCGTAGTCTTCGATCATCTTCTTGGTCACGTCGTCCGGCTTGCCCTTCGGAACGACGATCTTGATGACGAGGTACTGGTCCCCGCCGGCGATGCCCATGCCGGTCAGGCGAATCTTGCCTCCGCCGGACGTGCCGGGGGGGATCTTCACGTCCACGCGCTTGCCGGCCACCGTCGGCACACTCACCTTGCCGCCGACGATGGCCTCCGCGACGCTCACGGGCACGTCCAGCAGCACGTCCTTGCCTTCCCGGCGGAAGTACGGGTGCGGGTCAATCCGCACCTTCACCATGATGTCTTCCCCGTACTCCCCCTGACCGCCGAGTCTCAGTTTTTTGCCGTCCTCGAAGCCGGCCGGCACCTTCACGTCGATCTCGCGGTCGCCCACGGAGAGGCCGATGGTCCCGCCCACGGCGGCCGTCAGGAACGGCACGCGGGCTTCCACGTCGATGCTCTCGGCCGGCGCCTGTTGTCTGCGGCCAGTCGGCCGGCCGCGCCCGCCGCGGCCCATGCCGCCGAACAGGTCTTCCGGGGCGCCGCCCCCGCCGCCGCCGCCGCCGAAGAAGCGCTTGAAGAGTTCTTGAGCCATCTCGGGGTCCACTTGGGGCATGCCGCCGCCCCCGCCGCCGAAGTTGAACCCGCCCGGCCCGCCGCCGGCGCCCATGTTCGGCAAGTCGCCGAACTGGTCGTAGGTGGCCTTCTTTTTGGGGTCGCTCAGGATGTCGTAGGCGTTCTGGATGTCCTTGAAGCGGGCCTCGGCCCCCTTGTCCCCGGGGTTGCGGTCCGGGTGGTTCTCGCGGGCGAGCTTCTTGTAAGCCTTGGAAATCTCCTCGGCGGTGGCGGATTTCGCCACCCCGAGCGCGGCGTAGTAGTCTTTGGCCATGTGGGGTCGCTTGACGGGTTAAGGTCTGGCTGTCGAGGAGTAATGATACGCCGACTGGCCGACAAATCGCCTACTCGTCGGCGGTCGGCTTGGTGGCCGGCAGCAGACAGAGCGGCAGGCCGACCAGCAGGAGTCCGGCGACGACGACGGCCTCGGCCGGTTCCTGTTCCACGGCATACATGGCCGACTTGACCAGCATGAACCCGCATGAGCAGACGAAAACGAGGGGCAGGAACGGGTACAACGGCACGCGGTACGGGCGTTCGATGTGCGGCTCCCGCCACCGCAGCATGAACAGCGAAGAGCCGGTCAGCAAGAAGAAAAGCCAGAACACGGGGGCGGTGCAGGCCACCAACTTGTAAATGTCCCCGTTTTGCTGCATGTCCGGCACGAAGTTCAGGCCGACCATGCCGGCCAGCTCGCCCAGAATCTTCCGCCAGTGCATCGCCATTTCCACCACGGCGATCAGCAGGATGCTGAACGCCGCTTGGGCGAACAAGGCCCCGTTGGCGTGCGGCTGGTCCGACTTGTCCGACAGCCACGAGAAGACGCGGTGGTCGCGGCCGAAGGTGCCGTACAGCCGCATCCCGGTGAACAGCAATCCGTGGACCGACCCGAGGGCCGAGAACATCACCAAGGCGCTGATGACCTTGCGGCCGGCCTCGCCGAAGGGCAGGGCGAACATGTCCGCGGCGATGGCTTCCGACCGGCACACGCCCTCATAGCCCAACGCCCCGACGTAGGCGAGATTCACGCCGAGATAGATCACCGTCACTAGCAGCGTCCCGCCGATCAGCGCCCGCCGCACGTTCCGTTTCGGGTCGTGAACTTCGGACGCGATGAACGCCGCCTCGTTCCAGCCGCCGTAGGCGTAAAAGACGAGCACCATCGTCAGGGCGAACGAAAGCTCAAACCCGGCGGGCAAGCCGGCCGCCTGCGTCACCGCCGCCATCGGTTGGGCCGCCGCCCCGACGGCGGACGCCACATCGACTGCCGTCCGTTGAACCGGCGTCATGTCGGACGCCGGCCACATCCACCACACGAAGCCGATTAAGCCGACGCTCGCCAAGCCGACGACGTTGGCGGTCGTCAGCATGTTCTGCACGATCCGGCCGGGCCGCACGCCGACGGCGTTGACGAACGTCAAGGAAATGATCCCGCCCAGGGCGTAAATCACCTTGGAATTCGGCCCCAGCGGGTAGAACTCGGTGGCGTACCGGGCGAAGACGTAAGCCATGAAGGCGATACTGCCGCCGGTGCGGATGACGGCCAACTCGGCCCACGCGAAGACGAAGCCGACGCGGGGGCCGTAGGCGCGGGTCAGATACGTGTAATCCCCGCCCGCCGTCCGGTAGGCGCTCGCGAGTTCGGCGTAGCACAGCGCCCCGATCAGGGAGACGACGCCGCCGATCACCCACGCGGCCATGCCTTTTTCCGCGCTGCCGGCGCTGCGAAAAATGTTCGGGGAGGTTTCGTAAATCGACGCCCCGATGATGATGCCCACGATGAGGCACACCGAATCCCACAGGGACAGGCCCTTCGGGCGGTCAGGCGTTGGGCAACTCGAGTCGGTCATCGGCTCAGGGGGTCAATCAAAAACGGCGCGGAGGGTTTCACCAGTTATAGAACAATGGCGAGTCCACAACAAATGAATCGGGCGTCTGGCGGAATGACCAATTGTGAAGGTCTGCCAACATCTCTGCCATTGCGCGCGACCGATTCGCCGAATTCCTGGCAATCCGGTCACTTTCAACTAGCGGCCACTCAGACGACCAACTACTCCCATGTATTGGTCATCACTTCATCCCGGCCGCGTCATCGACTCCGGATTCACTAGGCGGTCGAAGTCTTCGGCCGACAAATATCCCAAAGCGACGGCCGCTTGTTTGAGCGTCGTATCGTCTTTGAGGGCCTTCTTGGCGACGGCCGCCGCCTTGTCGTAGCCGATGTGCGGGTTGAGGGCCGTCACCAGCATGGGCGAACTGGCGAGGTATTTTTCGATCTGAACCTTGTTCGGCTTAATGCCGGGGCGGGCGGCGTTGTCCTGCACACAGTGTTCGCGGAACGACCGGCAGGCGTCCGTCAGCAGTTCGACCGAGTGCAACAAATTGTGGATGATGACCGGCTTGAACACATTGAGTTCAAAGTTGCCCTGCGAGGCCGCGAAGGAGATGGCGGCGTCGTTGCCCATCACCTGCACACACACCATCGTCATCGCCTCGGACTGGGTCGGGTTCACCTTCCCCGGCATGATGGACGACCCCGGCTCGTTCTCGGGGATCGTCAACTCGGCGAGGCCGCACTTGGGGCCGGAGGCCATCCAGCGGATGTCGTTGGCGATCTTCATCATGGCCACGGCCAGCGTCTTCACCGCCCCGGCGGCGGCCACCAGCGGCTCGTGGGAGCTGAGGGCCGCGAACTTGTTGGGGGCCGAGACGAACGGCAGTTTCGTCTCCTCGGCGATGCGCTTGGCCACCTTGTCCGCGAACTGCGGGTGGCTGTTCAGTCCCGTGCCGACGGCCGTGCCGCCGAGGGCCAGTTCGCAGACGCCCGGCAGGCTGGCCCCGATGCGCTGAACCGCCTGGTCGAGTTGCGTGACGTACCCGGAGAACTCCTGCCCCAGCGTCAGCGGGACGGCGTCCATTAAGTGCGTCCGGCCGATTTTGACGATGCCGTCGAATTCCTTCTGCTTGACGGCAAAGGCGTCCCGCAGTTCGCGCACGGCGGGCAGCAATCGGTGCGTGATCTCCTCGACGGCCGCGATGTGCATGGCGGTCGGGAACGTGTCGTTGGACGACTGCGACATGTTCACGTCGTCGTTCGGGTGGACGGGCTTCTTGGACCCCATCTCGCCGCCCGCGAGTTCGATGGCCCGGTTGGCGATCACTTCATTCACGTTCATGTTGGTCTGCGTGCCACTGCCGGTCTGCCAGATCCGCAGCGGGAAGTGGCCGTCCAGAGCGCCGGCGATGACCTCGTCGGCCGCCTTGGCGATCAGCTCCACCTTGTCGCCCGGCTCAATCTCGGTCTTCTTGAACAGCCCGAGTTGCAGGTTCACCAGCGCGGCCGACTTCTTGAGGACGCCGAACGCCCGGATCACCGACCGGGGCATCTTGTCCTGCCCGATGGCGAAGTGGATCAGCGAGCGGGCCGTCTGGGCGCCGTAGTAGCGGTCGGCGGGCACTTCGATCTTGCCCATCGTGTCGGTTTCGATGCGGTTGGTCATCGGCGGTCTCTGTCAGTGTCGGAAATAGCAACCATTCGCTTCAGGCGAAGGAAGCGTCTTGTAAGCCGCGACGCGGAGGCTTTGCGGAGAGGAGCGCGTTCAGAGACTGCACCATATCCACAGGTCGTCAGTCTCGGGCAGCAGCCTCCGAACGCGCTCCTCTCCGCAAAGCCTCCGCGTCGCGGCTTACAAATCAGCGGCCGGCGCGGGCGTCGTCTCAGCTTTGCGAAACGAACCCGCCGTACTGCTTCCAGAGATAATACGCCCCGAGGGCGAAGCCGATGAAGATCACCAGCCAGCGGACGTACTGGGCCGGGATGCGGCGGGAAACTCTGGCCCCCGCGTAGCCGCCGACGACGGCGGCCCCGATCATCACGAACGCATATTCCCACACCACTTCGCGCTGCCAAATGAACACGACGACCGACACCAGATTGATGATGGTTGCCAGCAACGTCTTGGCCGCATTCGTGTCATGGATCGAGTCCGTCCCCATGAACGGCAGTACGGAAAGCATCAGGATGCCGATGCCCGCCCCGAAGTAGCCGCCGTAAACGGCAATCAAAAACTGCCCGGCCATGATGACCGCGAGCAACCGCCCGGTCGGCTTTTCGTGGCGGGTGGTTTTCATCAACTTCTTGACCGCGGGCTGGACCAGAAACAGGACCGCCGCCATCAGGATCAGCCACGGCACCAACTGGTCGAACACTTTCGGCGGCAACTCGGTGACGAGCAGTGACCCGATCAAGCTTCCGACGACGCTGGGAAGGACGAGCTTGGAGACCAGCGGCCACGTCTTTCGCAATTCGTCCCTGTAGCCGATCGCCGACGCCAATGACCCCGGTTGGAGGGCGATCGTGCTCGTGGCGTTCGCCTGTACGGACGTCAGCCCGGGGACGGCGAGCAGCGCCGGGAAGGTGAGCAGCGTCCCCCCACCGGCCATCGCATTGATGGCGCCGGCCAAGAACGCCGACCCGACCAGCAGCAGGTACATGATCGCCGCGTCGCTCATCGGGCCGTCACTTCCACTTCACGGTGACGCCGAGGTAGGTGTCCTTATTCTTCAGCAAACCTTCATAGGCGGCCCCGATGCCGTCCGGGGTGATGGTGTGCGTGACCAATTTCTCGGTGCTGAGGCGGCCGGAAGCGAGGGCGGCCAAGAGCCATTTTTGCGCCTTGTGAATGTCCCACGCCCCGGCGATGCGGGTATGGGCCGGCTCAAAGAGCATGTTGCCGTGGGCGCCGCTCACTTCGATGTAGCGGCGGTGCAGGTCGTCGTAGAAGTTCACGTCCTTGGCCTTGCCGCGCGGGCTGCCGACCACGACCACCTGCCCGGCGTCGCACGCCAGCGACATCGCCACCGGAATGGCGTCGGGGACGCCCGTGGCGTCGATCACGATCTCGGCCCCCCGCGTGCCGAGGATGTTGGCCAGTTCGGTTTTGGCGTCCGTCTTCGCCGGGTCGATCACCGCCGCGGCCCCGGCCGCCAGCGCGGCTTCCCGTCGCATGGCGACGGAGTCGATGCCCACGACGGGGTTGCAGCCGGCGGCCAAGGCGCACCGCAACGCGAATTGGCCGATGATCCCTTGGCCCAGCACGGCGACGGACCGCCCGAGCGTCAATCCGGCCCGCAGGACGCCGCCCAAGCCGTACCGGGAAATGCAGGCGAGGGCCGCCTTGTCGTAGCTCAGATTGTCAGGCAGTTTCCACCACTTGCCGCGCTCGTGGCCGACGGTCATCAGTTCGTGCGAGGCGTGGTTGCCGGGATAGCTGACGCGGTCGCCGGCCTTCCAACCCTGAATGTCCGACCCGACGGCCAGGACGACGCCCGCGGCGCTGTACCCCGGCCGGAAGGGAAATTTCCAGTCCACCATCTTCGGGTCTTGCAGCCACTGGTGCGACCCGGTGTAGACGGCCAACTCCGTCCCCGCGCTGATGGCGCTGGTGTGGCACTCGATCAGGATCTGGTTGGCGGCCGGCGCGGGGAGGGCCACGTCCCGGATTTCCACCTTGAACGCTTCGACGATCTGGGCCTGGGCCACTTTCATGGGCACACCGTGCGGGGGAGGGCGGGGCGACGAATCGGCATTCTATAAGCAAAGGCGCGGGAAAATGTCTGGCATTCCCCAAACCGGGGCGTTAGAGTGACTTGAATTGAGACTCCGCTCTCTTGTCCCCTCTTCCCCAAGGAACACCATGCGGGTCCGACTGGTCCCACTGGACGGCGGCACGGCCGTCGAAATCGAGAAGGACTTGATTGTCGTCGGCCGGCGCGAAGACTGCGACGTGTTGCTCGACCACAAGAGCGTCTCCAAGCAGCATTGCGTCATCGTGAAGAACGAGGGCCTGCTGCTGATCCGCGACTTGGGCAGCACCAACGGCACCCGCGTCAACGGCCAGCGCGTCCGCCGGGCCGCCCTGTTGCCGAACGACCAACTCTTCATCGCCAGCGTCCGCTTCTCGGTGGACGTGGCCCACGACGACGAGCCGCTGAGTTCCAACGAGTACACGCAGCAACTCGACGGCAAGGACTTGAAGAAGCTGCTGGAAAAGTCCGAGCGCCCCGGTGAAATCGGCAGCGACTCGGAAGTTGATTTGCCGGCCGTGCAGGCGAACCCACTGCCGGACGTGTACCCGGCGGAGCCGGCCAAGCAGAAGTGAGCGCGAGAGAGTAATTACAGGATGATGGTAGTATCAAGGTTTTCGGTCCAACGGACCGCTTAACATAGCCCAGCCCGAAAGGGCTGGGTTGGCGAACCATGAGGAACCTCGGTCTGAAGGACCGATTATCCGCGTAAGGTCCGTTAGGGCCGGTTGGACTGAAACCCAAAGATAATCGGTCCTTCAGACCGAGGCCGTTGGCGGGTGGTTGACCCAGCCCTTTCGGGCTGGGCTATATTAAGCGGTCCGTTGGACCGAAATCCCAATTTTCAGTGGAATGGAGCGGGCCTCACGCCACGGCCAGCGCACGAAGAATCGCCCAAAATGTTAAGATGGGCAATATGCATTTCGGTTGAT
>JAYTTY010000206.1:0-2128 GCA_043744795.1 Zavarzinella sp.
ACACGTCGGGCTGACGCCGCGACGCTCGCCGTTGACAAATGGGAAGCGGTTGATTGATGTCAGGCCGCGCTCCGCTGCGCAAAGCCTCCGCGTCGCGGCTCCACGGGGTTTTGATTGGTCATTGATTTCTTACCCCCCGCCGCCGAAAATACCCGCTTCCTCCCCGCATGACGCGAACCAAAGGAGCGGCCGTGCCTGCCGTGACGAAACTGTGGCGGCTGTTGCCGCACGACCGCTCCGCGATTGAACACCTCGCCCGCCAACTCAGCGTCGCGCCGTTGATCGCCCAGCTTCTCCTGAACCGGGACGTGACGGCCCCGGCGGATGCGAAGCGGTTTCTGGAAGCCAACCTCACCGGGATGCACCCGCCGGCCGACTTGCCGGGCGTGCCGGAAGCCGTCGAACGGCTGCACCGGGCCGTGCAAGAGAAGAAGAAAATCTGCGTCTACGGCGACTACGACGTGGACGGCACCACGGGCACGGCCATCCTCGTCGGCCTGTTCACCCGGCTCGGGGCGGCGGTCGAGTTTTACGTCCCGCACCGGCTCGAAGAGGGCTACGGCCTCAACACGGAGGCACTCACCCAACTGGCGGCGACGGGCGTGAAAGTCGTCGTCACCGTGGATTGCGGCATCGCCAGCCTGGCCGAGGCCGACGCGGCCAAGAAGCTCGGGCTGGAACTGATTATCACCGACCACCACGAGATGAAGGCGACGCTGCCGGCCGCTGCCGTGTGCGTCCACCCGCGGTTGCCGGGCACGCACTACCCGTTCGGCGGGCTGTCCGGGGCCGGGGTGGCGTTCAAGCTCGCGTGGGCCTTGGCCGTCAAACATTGCGGGAGCGAGAAGGTGACGCCCGCCCTGCGCGACTACCTGATGGACGCCCTGTGCCTCGCCACGCTGGGCCTGGTCGCGGACGTGGTCCCGCTGCACGACGAGAACCGCATTCTGGTGAAGCACGGGCTGAACCGGCTGAACACGAAGCCGCCGCTGGGCATCAAGGCGCTGATCGAGTCGGCGAAGCTGCCGGCCGACAAGCCGGTGCGGGCCGAGGACATCGGCTTCAAGATCGGGCCGCGCATCAACGCCGCCGGCCGGCTCGGCTGCGCCCGCCTGGTGGTGGAACTCTTCACGACCGCCAACCCGGCAAAGGCGAAGGAAGTGGCCGAGTTCCTCGACCGGCAGAACGGCGAGCGGCAGACCATCGAGCGGAAAATGACCGCCCAAGCCAAGGAGATGGCCGACGCCCTCATGGCCGGCGACCCGTCCGGCATCGTGCTGGCCCACGCGGAATGGCACCCCGGCGTCGTCGGCATCGTCGCCAGCCGCATCGTCGAGTACACCGGCTGCCCGGCCGTCCTGTTCGCGATGGTCCCGGACGCCGCGGTCGTCATGGGGTCCGCGCGCTCCATCCCCGGCTTCGTGCTGCACGAAGCCCTGAACGCTTGCGACGACTTGCTCGTCGGCCACGGCGGCCACGCGATGGCGGCCGGGGCGAAAATCCGGCCGATGATGATCCCCGTGTTCCGCGAACGCTTCGCCAAGTACGCCGCCGAGCACTTCCCCAGCGGCACGCCGCCGGCCCCGCAAGTCCGCATCGACGCCGAGGTTCCCCTGAGTTCCCTCACGCTCGGGCTGATGGAGGCCATCAACAAGCTGGAACCCTACGGGGCCGACAACCCGAAGCCGCGCTTCCTGGCCGGCAACCTGCAAATCGTCGGCGACCCGCGAAAGATCGGCGCCGACAAACGCCACCTAGACTTCAAAGTGAAGCAAGGCACGACCAACATGCGGGCCGTCGCCTTCGGCATGGGCGACCGCGTGGAAGAACTGATGTCCGATTCCGGCCGCTGCTGCCTGGCGTTCACGCCGAATGTCAACGAGTGGAACGGCTACCGCAACGTGGAACTGACGGTGGAAGACTTCCAAGTGGGGCCGACGGCGACGCTGGGGTGACACAGGCCGAAAGGCCACCTCACCCCCTAACCCCCTCTCCGCGGCGGAGAGGGGGGACCAAACCTTCCCTCCTCTCCCGGCTTTGCGGGAGAGGGGCCGGGGGCTTACAGGGGTAGGTCAGGCGAGAGCGAAGAATTCAGGCGGAAGTCGCAATAGTGCGACCATGCCGCGTT
>JAYTTY010000207.1:0-8180 GCA_043744795.1 Zavarzinella sp.
CCTTGAACCCAACGGTGACAGTCCTCTCGGGCGGGAAGACGGACTTTTCGCGGAGCGAAAAGCGACGATGCTCCCTGTCGCGTCATTTTCTTCCGAACACTCTCACCACGTCCCGGCCCGGAAGCGGATGTCGGCGATGGGGAGGCCGGTGAGGGCCTTGCGGAGGTGTTCGAGGATGCGCTTCTTGTGGAACTGGGTCAACTCTTGGAGCATGACGGCCCCCTTCACGTCCACTTCCAGCACCTTGCGCTTGAACCCGCCGACGCGGGTGTGCGGGGCGTACGGCGCGCCGGCCGCCGCCTCCCACGCCCGTTCGAGGCGCAGCCGGTCCTGCTGCCGGCCCCACCCGCGCGCGGCGAACAGCCGGCTGACCACCTCGCCGATGGCCTCCGGGCCTTTGCGGTTGTCGGTGGGTTTGGGGGCCAAGGGGCATCAACCTCTGATTCAGTGAGCTTCGGCGACGATGGCCAAGAGTTGTTCCTTCATGGCATCCGGCAGCGGCAACACCATGAACCGGGCGGTCGGGTACAGGTAATCCTCGCCGGACTCGTCCACGACCCGCAGACACCCGGCTTGCTCGGCCTTCGCGTCCGCGATCACGCGGTAGACCTTCCATGCTTCCAAGTCTTCCTTCGCGGAAGCGTGGATGCAGAGGGCGAAGGCCGTGGATGTTGTTTCGGCATCCATGACGGGATTCTATCCGAAATGTCGAATCAGGAGATACCCCGTGAAGCCGCGACTCGGAGGCTTTGCGCAGAGGATCGCGGGTCCGGTCATTTACCTAACCCCCTCTCCGAAGCGGAGAGGGGGGACTTGTCGCAGTATGTGAGGCGAGCGTCTCGCTTGCCTTTCGGGCAACCGAGACGCTCTCCCTACGGGCAGACGGCATTCGCCCGCTTGCTCCCCCTCTCCGCTTCGGAGAGGGGGCCGGGGGGTGAGGTTGCCTTTGCGGTCAGCGCGATAGGGGAAAAGCCCGCGCTCCTCTCCGCAAAGCCTCCGCGTCGCGGCTCACAAAACCGCCGGAACGACACGGGCGCCATTAAACCAGCGGCACCACCAGGTACAAGTAATCTTCCCCGCTGCGGAACACGGCCGACTTCTGGCCGTCCACCAGGTCCAACTGGATCACTTCGCCGCCGTCCAGCACCCGTAAGAACTCGGTCAGGTACAGCGGGTCGAAGCTGATGGAGATGGCGGGGCCGGGGAAGTCGGGGAGCTTCATCACGACTTTCGACTTGCCCGTGGTGGAGCCTTGGGCTTCGAGGGTCACTTTGCCGGGGGTGAAGGCGAACGTGATGCGCTTGCTCTCGTCGTCCGTCATAATCGCGGCCTGGCGGACGGCCGAGAGGAATTCGCCGGTGACGACCGGCAGGCGGGCGGTGTGCTTCTTGGGGATGACGGTGCGGTACGGCGGGAAGTTGCCTTCGACCAGTCGGCTGTAAATCACGGCCCGGTCGGTGCGGAAGATGGCGTCGTTGGTGCGGAGCGTCACCTGCACGGGCTGGCCGGCGTCGCCGTCGCCGAGGATGCGCTCCAGGAGCTGCATCGCCTTGATGGAGACGTTGTGCGACTGCGTCTTCACTTCCTTCATGTTCTGGGCGACGGACGGCAGCGTCGCCACGGCCAGGCGCTTGCCGTCGGTGGCGACGAGGCGGGTGACTTTCTCCTCCATGTCCCAGAGGACGCCGCGCATGGCGTACTTTCCCTCTTCGCGGGCGGCGGCGAACACGGTGCGGCGGATCATCCGCTGCAAGTCCCCGGCGGCCATCTCGAAGTACTGGTCGTCCGTCTTCTCGGCGAAGTCCGCGAACGAGGCGGGATCCTCCGCCGGCATCTCGTAATCACTGGCCGACGTGTGGACGTGCGTGCGGCGGGCGTCCGAGTCCAGCTTGATCTCGCTGTCGGCCGTCTCCCGCAAAATCGAAATGAGCCGACTGACCGGCCAGATGGCCTGCCCCGGCTCCTCGATCATCAGGCCGCGCAGCTCGTAGCGGATGCCGACATCCAGGTCCGTGGCCAGCAGAGTGAGGCAGTCGGCCTCGGCAATGACCTTGACGTTCTGGTACACCGGCATCGGCGTGCGCGTCGGCACGGCCGCGCTGACGATCTGGCAGGCGTTCAACAGGCTGTCTCGCTGGCAAGTCACGATCATGGTCGCCGTCTCCCGTCCCGATGCTGTTCTCTTCGGAGAGGGTTTTGGTTCCCCTCTTCCTCCCAGATAAACACCATCTGGATATATCCACAGTTGCAGTAGTTAAGTGTGGGACATTTCTGTTCATTTATCGACCGCGGAAGGGCCGATCTGTGGAAATATCAAGGACTTGCGCCCGCCTGACCGGGTGGGGATAACTTGGCGCGCACTTGGCGCGCCGGTGTTTCTCGTTGGCGCGCAGTCGGCCCCCCAAAATCTCCGACTCCGGGCGAGTGTGGTGCGCGCCACCGCAATGACACTCGCGCGCCAAGTGCGCGCCAAGTTATCCCCAGGGTTACGAAAGCCCACGGACGGCCGTCCGTGGGCATTCTCGGGTGACGCTCTTCACCCACTCCCGCAGCCCCGCATCTTCCGCCAACACCCCAACCACCTTATCCACCGAGTGCTTCACCGTCGTGTGGTCGCGGCCGCCGAAATACTTCCCGATGTCGGCCAGCGATAAGCCGGCGGTGCGGGCCAGGTACATCGCCAGTTGCCGGGGCCACACCACGTTCTTCAAACGGGACGGTCCCAACAGTATTTTGTGCGTCACGCGGAAGCGGGCTTCCACGATTTCCGCCAGTTGATCCAGCACGCGCGGCGTGTCGGCCGGGGGTTCCGTCAACGCATCCCGTACGACCGGCAAGGTCAGCGGGCCGGGCGTGATCTTCGCCAGCGACTCCAGCCGGGCGATGTCCCCGATCATCGGGCGCAGGCCGCCGGCGTGCCGGGTCAGCCAGTCCAGCACTTCGGGCGGGACGGCAATTCCGCGGCTGTCGCACAGCGCACTCGCCACGGCCCGGCGGCTGGCGACGCTCAACGGCGGGATGCCGACCACCAAGCCGCTGACCAGTCGGCTCATCAACCGCGGCGACACGTTCCACCCGGCCGGGCCGGCGTTGGCCGTCACGACGTTCGCCTTGCGCCGCGCCCGGCGGTGGTCGATCACATAAGCCAACTCGTCGGACGCGGCCGGGGGCAGGTGCTGCAAGTCCTCAACGATCAGCAGGTCTGCGTGCAGCAACTCCCGCACTTGCGCCCGCCGCTCCGTCGGCTGTAACAGCAACTCGCGGCCGAGTTCGGCGGCGGCTTCCGTGATGGCCGTCGTGGAACTCCCCGCGGCCAGCCTGTCTACCAGGCGGTTCAGCAGGTGCGTCTTGCCCGTCCCCGTGGGGCCGTGCAGCACGATCGGCACGCCGCCGGCCCCGCGCCCGACGGCCGCGGCCAGCCGCCGCAATGCCTGCCACGCCGGGCGGTGTTCCGGGAGTGTTTCGGCGACGGCTTCCATGGCTACATGGAGCATCGACACAAACTCTCCCGGTCCCGTGAGACAAACAATCTCCGCGAACTAGGCAAACCCGGAAAAGATGACGGGTCAGAGAGGATGTGCCGATTGTCGCGACCGGGCGACGGCCGCCGCGATTTTATCCGCGGCCGTCAAGACTTGTTCCAAAGTAAGGGTCGGCGAAAAACTAAACCGCATGGCGCTGCCCAGCACGGCCGCGGGGACGCCCATCGCCGTCAGCACCGGCGACGGCAACAGCGACCCGCTGGAACAGGCCGACCCGGTGGAACACGCGACGCCCGCGAGGTCGAGCATCATCAGCAGCAATTCGGCCCGACACCCCGGAAACGAGACGTTCAACACGAACGGCGACCCGGCCGTCGGGCTGTTGACGACGACCGGGGCCGCGAGGGCTTGCAGCCGATCACGAAAGACGGTTCGCAAGTTGGCGACGTGTTCCCGGTTGGCGGCCATCCGCTCCGTGGAAATTTTTAACGCCGTCGCCATGCCGACGGCCAGCATCACGCTTTCCGTCCCCGGCCGGCGGTTCTCCTGCTGGTGCCCGCCGAAGAGTTGCGGCGCCAGCTTGCCGCCGCGCTTCACCAATAACCCCCCGACCCCCTTCGGCCCGCCGAACTTGTGGGCGCTAAAGCTCAACGCGGTGACGCCGAGCGCGCGGAAGTCCACGGGCATCTTGCCGACCGCTTGGGCCGCATCGCAATGGAACGGCACGTTTTGAATGGGAACGAGTTCCCGCACCGGCTGCACGGACCCCGTCTCATGGTTGACGAGCATCACCACCGCCAACCGCGTCTCCGGCCGCACCAACTTGCGAAAGACTTCAACTCGCACGACGCCTTCGGCGTCCACGGGAACGTAATCAACCGCGAAGCCGCGCCCCGCCAATTGCCGGACCGGCTCCGCGACACAGGGATGTTCAATGGGGCTGGAAAAGACGTGCCCCGGCGCCGACCCCGCCAGCCCGAAGACGGCCAGGTTGTTCGCTTCCGTCGCCCCGCTGGTGAACACGACTTCATCCGGGTGGGCGTTGAGGAGATGCGCGACCTTCTCCCGCGCGTCGCCGAGCGCGGCCCGCGCCTTGCGCCCGACGCCGTGAACGCTGGCCGGGTTGCCGAACTGCTCCAGCGCGAACGGCCGCATGGCGTCCCAGACTTCCGGGAGCATCGGCGTCGTCGCGTGGGCGTCGAGGTAGATCATTGGAGGGGTATTTTAGCGGACGCCGGCGATGAGAGTGGATGACGGTGATGACGCTGGGCCGGATGCGCGATGAAGAGTCGTGGCGGCGGTAAGGTTTTCGGACCGAAGCGTTAGCGAGGGAGGCGAGCCAGAAGCGTTAGCGACTGGAGGAGCCGCCTGAGTAAGTGCGCCGCGAATCGAGTCTTCGAGATTCGCTACATGGGTGACGACTCTCGCCCAATGGGTCGGGCGACGACTCTCGCCCAATGGGTCGGGCGTCGAAGACTCGCCCTTTTGCGGTCGCGTGCGTGCGGCCCCTCCAGTCGCTAACGCTTCTGGCTCGCCTCCCTCGCTACCGCTTCGGTCATTGATGTTTGGCCATCGCCGCCCGCAGTTCCGGCGGTATCTCGCCCGAATAACTGGCCCACAGGGCGTCGATCGTATGGCCGACCCACACGGTGGGGTCCACTTTCTGCATGTGCCGCGCCACTTGCATCAGGCAGCCGACGTTGCCCATGAAGACGGCTTGGGCTTTCGTCTGCTGGATGCGGTCGGCCTTGCGGTCGCCGAGCTGGGTGGCCATCTCGGGCTGGGTGAGGTTGTAGCTGCCGGCGGCGCCGCAGCAGATTTCGCTCTCGGGGAGCGTCACCAGTTCGAGGCCCGGGATCATCTCCAGGAGTTTTCGCGGCGGGCTGGCGATCTGTTGGGCGTGGCGCAGGTGGCAGGCGTCGTGGTACGTCGCCCGGATGTTCAGCGGGTGCGTCGGCTTCACCGGGCCGAGTTGAACCAAGAACTCCGTGATGTCCTTGGCCTTGGCGACGAACTTCTTGGCGGCCTCGGCGTGTTCGGTGTGGTGCAGCAGGTGTTCGTAGTCCTTCAGCATCGCCCCGCACCCGGCGGCGTTGATGATGACGGCGTCCACGTCCTGCAACTTCTCGCCAGCGAAGCCGAAGGCGGCCAGGTTGCCGGCCGCGATGGTCCGGGCGTGCGGCTCGTCCCCGCTGTGGTAGTGCAGCGCCCCGCAACATTGTTGGGCCCGCGGCAGCCAGACTTCGCAGCCGTTCTTTTGCAGCACGCGGACGGTGGCCATTTGCGTCTGCGGGTAGATGGCGTCCGCCACGCACCCGAGGAACACGGCCACGCGCGCCCGCCGCGGCCCCTCGGCCGGCAGCACTTCCGGCAGCGAGCCGTAATGCCGGTGCAGCGGCGGCAACATGCCGTGCATCGTGCGCATCCGCTGCGGCATCAGCTTCAACAGGCCGCTCTTGCGGAGCAGCCAGTCGGCCCCGGTCCATTGGGCGAGCCGGGCCGGGGCGAGGGCCAGCCGGGTCAACTTTCTGGACGGGAAGACGTGGAAGAGCATCCACTTCTGCCACCAACTGAGGGCGCGCGTCGAGCGGCCCGGCTCCAGCGCGTCCATGTGCGCCCGGAACGGCTCAATCAGCTTGCCGTACTGCACACCGGACGGGCAGGCCGTCTCGCACGCCCGGCAATTCAGGCACAAGTCGAGGTGGCCTTTTACGGTTTCGTCCAAGGCCAGCCGGCCGTCGATGACGTTGCGCATCAGGTAAATGCGGCCGCGCGGGCTGTCGGCCTCGTTGCCGTTCTCCACGTAGGTCGGGCACGCGGACGTGCACAGCCCGCAGTGGACGCAGTCGAGGACGAGTTCGTAATCAATGTCCGGCTTCTTGGACAGCACCGGCAAGGAATGGCGAAGGTCGGCGGCAACGGTCATTCGATTCCAAAACTGGGGGACACGGGAAGGTTCTTCCATCTTATCGGGGGGAGGAAGAACGACGAATGCGGGCACAAAGGCCGAATTGGCGATGTCCGGCCGACATGCTTCTTGCGGCTCGGGAACAAGCGTGGTACGCTGCCGTGATCTGTTCCACACGTCGGCCGGGGGGGCCAACCCATGAAATTGATTGTCTCGTGTGTCGTCGGCCTGCTGGTCGCAGCCGGGGCGGGTGCGGACGACTGGAGCGGCAAAACGATCACGGTGAAAGAACCGGTGAAGCTCGGCCGCAAGTTGGGCAACGGGCTGGTGCGGGACGGGGCCGCCCTCGAACCCGGCAAGCCGTACATGGTGAAGAGCGACGACGGCACCAACCTCGAACTGCCCGGCGGGCACATCTTCAAGTTCGAAGCGACGCTGGCCGCCGACGAGAAGCCGTTCCCCAAAGTCCGGGCCAAGGACACCGACCCGGCCGCGGCCAAAGGCGAGTGGTTCGGCAAGAAGGTGTTGCCGAAGCGGGACCAGTCCACCATCCGCATGGGCGACGATGAAGACGGCAAGCCGGTCTACTGGACGCCGCACAATCTGTGGAACTGCACCGTGCGCGAAGACCGGGACGGCTACCTGCGGTTGTACGACGATCGCCGGGAGGGCTGGGTGCTCAAGGACGACATGGTGACGGCGGCGGACGCCCCGGCCTGGTGGGACAAGGCCGTAAAGGAGAAGCCGAACAATGTCTACGCTTGGTGGATGCGCGGTTTGAGTTGGCATGACAAGGGGGAGTACGACAATGCCATCAAGGATTTGAACGAGGCCATCCGACTCAAACCAGACAGTACGACCGCTTACACCATCCGCGGCATGGCGTGGTATATGAAGGGGGAGTGCGACAAGGCCATCGCCGACTACGACGAGGCCATCCGACTCGACCCGAAATTTGTCACGGCCCACAACAACCGCGGCTGTATGTGGTATCTCAAGAAGGAGTACGACAAGGCCATCGCCGACTGCGACACCGTTCTCAAACTCGACCCGAAGAATTCATCTGCATTCAACGCCCTCTGTTGGATGTGGGCCACTTGTCCGCAGGACTCGATCCGCAACGGCAAGAAGGCCGTGGAGTACGGCAACAAGGCTGTGGAGTTAAACGCATCGTTGTGGTTCCATCACGGCTCTTTGGCGGCGGCTTACGCCGAAGCCGGAGACTTTGAACAGGCCATAGTGGAACAGACTAAGGCCATCGAGTTGTTGAAGCGTTCTTCGCCGGCGAGGGGGGCTGCGGCGGCTTTAGTGAGATCGGCGGAACAACCCAAGCCAACCGAAACGCTCACTGCTGTGAAGGCATCCGACCAAGACGATCTGAAGAAGGCCGAGGCCCGGCTGGAACTCTACCGGGCGAAGAAGCCGTACCGGGACGAGGAGTAGGCATCCGGCCGAGGTTGCGTATTAGAGCAGAGTTCAAATGGACTTCGCGGTGGGACCGGCGTCCCGCCAATCTGTTTGACTTCAACGACCGGCGGGACGCCGGTCCCACCAATGATTGGCCGCTACGACATCCTGAACACCGCTCTAATTGTCGCTGGCGTGCTTTAACCCCCCAACCCCCTCTCCGCTGCGGAGAAGGGGGACATGCCACGGCCACCGGCCGAAAGCGTTTCGCGGCGTTCAAACCCGCTTGCTCCCCTCTCCGCTGCGGAGAGGGGCCGGGGGCTTACAAGGGTAGGTTTCCGGCCGGGGCAGAGGGAAATTTAGGCGGGGGTCGCTGTTGGCAT
>JAYTTY010000208.1:0-8120 GCA_043744795.1 Zavarzinella sp.
GCGGGCGAGGACGGCTTTCAGGTCGGCGTGGACGGCGGCGGGGGCGCAGGTAGAATGGCACGGACGCACGGGGAGCTTCCTTGTTCAAGTGCTTGATACCCTTGAGTTTAGGGACTCCCCGGCGTCGTTGACCACGCGGTGGAACTACTGTGAAGGCGGTCTCGTTGGAGTCCCGCCTTCAGGCGGTCTTGGGCCTTCCCGTCGCGAGAAGCAGGAGGACCGAGTCTTCGAGGGTCCGGCCCCTTGGGCGAACGGTCGTCACCCAGAAAGGCGAACCCTCGAAGACACGGTTCGCTGGGGCCTTGTGGGTGAGAGGTCCAAGACCGCCTCAAGGCGGGACTCCAACACGACCGCCGCTCGGCGGCTTGCATCAATGGTGTATAACGATGATCGGTGTCGTGTCGGGAGGATTTCGGCGGACCTTGTTGACCGTCTCCTGAAGTCGCTCGCGGCCGGCGGGGCGTTCGGACGCCTTATGGTACGCCGGCGGGGCGGCTACGGCATCTACTTCAACGTCTCGGACCGCCTGATGGGCGCCAACCACCCCGACTACGAAGCGCGGTTTGCCAAGGTTGTCTCGGCCCCGGCGCCAATCGAGCCGACTCGTTCCGAACTCTGCTCTAACCGGTGACTCGCCCGCCGTCCAATCGCAGTGTCCGCATCACGCACGTCGGCAACTCTTCGACCAAGTGGCTGACGAAGATCAGCGTTTGGTCGGGGGCCAGTTCCGTGTCCAGCCAGCGGCGGGCGGCGGCGATGGCGGGCGCGTCCAGCCCTTGGAACGGCTCGTCCAGAATCAACACGGGCGGGCGTTTCACCAAGCCGCGCACCAGCAACACCAGCCGTTGTTCCCCGGTCGAGAGTCGCCGGAACGGGCGGTCGGCCAACGCCGTGAGGCCGAAGGCGTCCAGAAACTCGGCGATGACGGCGTCTTGTTTCGGGGTCGTCGGCCGGTGGGCCATCACGTCGTAGAAGCCGGTGGCGACGGCCTCGCGGGCCGTCAGCGGGGCCGAGAAGTACAGGTGAATCTCCGGGGACACCAGCCCCATCTTCTTCTTCACGTCCCAAATGCTCTCCCCCGACCCTCGCCGTTGGCCGAACAGCCGCACGTCGTTCGCATACGCCTGCGGGTGGTCCCCCGCGATCAGGCTCAACAGCGTCGTCTTCCCGGACCCGTTCGGCCCCAGCAACGCCCACCGCTCCCCGGTCCGCACCGTCCAGTTCACTTGGTCGAGGATCGTCTGCCCGCCGTGGGCGACGGTGACATTGTGCAACTCGATAACGGGGTCGGCCGTGAAGCCCATGGACGGCCGTCCATGGGCTTTCTCAGGCGGGAGACTCGCCGATGGCGTGAAGGGGAAAGCCTCTCGCGGCCCCTTCCAGCGAATCTCCCCGCCGGCCACCTCGGCGACGTGCGTCACCCACTCCGGGATCGCCTCGGGTTGGGTGATGAGCGTGATTGGCACCCGGTGAACCAAGTCGGCCAGCAGCGCGGCGAGGTCGGCCCGCGAGGCGGTGTCCAACCCGGTGAACGGCTCGTCGAGGATCAGCCAGTCCGGCTGGCGCAGCATCGCCCGTGCGAGTCGAGCGCGGCGCGTCTGCCCGTTCGAGAGTTTGATGAGCGAGAGGGGCAGTTTGTCCACGAGGCGAAACCGGGCGGCGACGGCCGTGACTTCAACATCCGTGGCTGTCACGCCGGCGCGCAGGAAGTCAGCCAGGGTAAGGTCGTCTTCCGGCTCGATGAAGTTGAAGCGCTGCTGGTAGTAGTGGTTCGCGTGCGAGAACGCCCGCGACTCTTCCTTGAAGGAGACGAGATGCACGGCATCAGCCGGCCAGTTGATCGTTCGGCCGGCGGCCCGAAGCCCCTCCAAGAAGGGCCAAGTGATGTCGCCCCCGGAGACGGGCAACCGGCCGCGGAGCGTCTCGGCCAACGTGGTCTTGCCCCCGCCGGTCGGGCCGACGATGGCCCACGTCTGGTCGGCGGTGACGGTCCAATTCAGGTCGGCGAACGCGACGGCCGAGCCGAGGCGGGTGACGCGGGCGTGCCGGGCGTCAAAAAGGGTTTGAGGCGTCATGCCCCAATGATAAGGAAACGCCCGGTCAGCCTGTCACGACCGTCGCGAACTCGGCCACGGCCCGCGTGTCGTGCGTGCCGGCCACGTCTACTCGCATGCGGGCGTCACCGAGCCGGGCGGCCTTGGCGTACACGGTGATCTTGCGGCTGGCTCCGGGGTCCAGCGTGCCGAGGGAGAAGTTCGCGGCCGGGCCGTCGGCCCCGGTCAGGTGGCCGGAGAAGTTGACGCCGGCGCGGGCGTGTTCCACGGTCCAGTTGCCGACGTTGCGGGCCTCGATGACGTACTCGGCCAACTCGCCGACGCGGGCGGCGGCCGTCCCGGTGACGGTGACGGCCAAGCGCGGCCGGACCAGTGGCGTCTGGAAGTACAAATTCTGGGAGTAGGTCGCGGTGAAGTTGGTGAGTTCCCCGACCACAAGCCGGGCGCCCGGCTCGGGCAGCACGACGACTTGCAGCCGCAGTTCCTGGCCCGGGTCCAGCCGGCCGAGGTTCCAGATCAGGTGGTCGCCGACCACGGTGGCCCGCGGCTTGGCCTCCACGAGCGTCACGTTCATCGGCAGGTCGTGTTCGACTTTGAAGTTGAACGCCGGCCGCGGCAGCAGCACCTTGGCGACGAGGCCGTAAGCCAACGGGCCGTCGTCGAGAGCGGCCGGGGCCGGCTCGACGACGGCCCGCGGGACGCGGCCGTCGAATGTGATGCGCGGGTCCGTCGGCAACACCGGCTCGGCCAGCCACGCGGGGGCGCCGCCGGTGTCGAGGTCTTGTTCGGCCGTCAGGCCGGGGGCGGGTTTGGTACGCTTCAACGAGTCAGTCATCGCGCATCCCCCCACCGCCCGGAGCAAGCGGCCGGGCGGGGATGTTTCGGTGATACCTTAGCATAAGTTTGGACGGCCGGCGCGGCGGGCGGGAAAATCCGCGTACGGCAGTTGTCTCGTTTAGCCGAACCGCGACGCTTCGGAGCGGCGCGCGAACTCTCTACGAGCAGGCACAAATCGGGTGGGAATGCGATTGGCAGCAACGAGTCCGCGTTCTCTTGTCCTTGCATCAGGCAGACGCGCCTAACGATCCAATGCGATACGGAAGCCGACATCTGGATAGCGGTACGTGGGGACGTTCCAGTTACGATCCGCTGACCGGCAGCACTTTGAGTCGTTGATCCAACTCCCTCCACGCAACACCCGGTCCGAGCCTCGGAAACTGTACAAATTCTCACACCACTCCCAGACGTTTCCACTCATGTCACACAATCCCCACGGGTGAGGTGCTGTCTTTTCGTAACGGCCTACGATTGTGCTTTGTTGTATCCACTCACCTTTCATTGGCGTGCCACATGGAAAATTCCCGTTATGGTTCGCCTTGTCACCTCTTAACACCCCACCCCAGTAATACGCCCGCGCGTTTCCTATGCCGCCACGGCATGCATACTCCCACTCGTCCTCATGCGGTAGCTTTGCTCTCCATCCCTTACTCTGGCATATGCGAACGAATTGCTGGCACTCCTCCCAACTAACGCGCTCTACAGGCAACTTGGCCCCTCTAAAGCCGCTTGGGTTGCTGCCAGCCCCCATTACTCCTGTCCATTCGTCCTGCGTCACTTCATACTTTCCAAGCCAAAACCCTTTTGTCTCGAATACATGTTCAGACTCATCCTCTTGGTGGTCAAATTCATTGACAGGCGATCCGAGCGTTGCCTTCCCCACTGGAATCCAACAAAACCGCATGTTCACGCCCTTGGCGATCTCAAAATCTCGCTCTTCTCCCGCTTTCGGCTTGGCACTAATTGCAATCCCCCACGTGCCATCGTACCGCCGCCGGACTTCCGGGAACTGATCCTTCAGCCCCCCAGACATGTCGTACACGTCTTTCTTGGTCCGTGCCCGGACGCTGGAAAACACTGAATCCAGCGTCAATTCCTCGTCCCCGGCGTAGTCGCCGCGCCACGCGGCCGACAGGTGTTTGAAGAAGTAGCTCCCCTTGTCCTTATCGAAGTACGTCCGCTGGCCGGCCTCACAGGAATACAGGGCGGCGATACCTTCCGGCGGTTTTCCGGGGCACTCAGGTCAATCGACTCGGCGGCCTGGCTGTCGGCCGGGAACTCCTTCGGGTCGTTGCGGCACATGCCGGCGATCAAAAGTTTGCTTTTGGCTTGGCATTTCTCCAAGAGGGGGTAGAGGCCGTCGGGGCCGTCCATCGGCAGCAGGTTGGTCTTGCGGCCGAGGTCGGCGTTCAGCGGGCAGAAGTGACTGGTCTTATCGCCTTTCAAGTGGACGCCGTGGCCGTTCAAGGCGACGATCACGGAGTCGTCCGGCTCCACGAACTTCAGCAACAGGGCCAACTCGGCCATGATCTCGGCCTTCTTCGGCACGAACCGGAAGCCGGGGTTTTGGGCGGTCGGCAACTCGTCGTGCAACATGCGGATGTTCTTGGCCTCGTACCCCGAAGCCAAGAGGCTGTCGCGGAAACCTTCTACATCTTTGACCGTGAACGGCAGCGGCTTCAAGCCGTTCTGCTCGTCATAATGGCTGACCGCCACGATGAACGCGTATTTCGTTCTCCCGCCGGAAAACCGTTGCTTCGGCGGCTCACTCGACTTCGGGGGAACCACTTGTTTTGCAGTGACGGCCTCGGCGACTGGCACCGTCGGCTCCGCCTGCGGCGGCTTGCCGCGCACCATCAACGCGACCGCTACGATCAACACTAGACCGGCCGACGCGCCACCATACATCCACGGCCGGACCTTTGCCCGTTTGACGGCGGGGGCTGGCTCACTTCTGGGTGTTGGAACAGGCGGCGCAGCCGGCGCGCGGAAAATCTCGCCGCACTTCTTGCAGTCGATTCTCTTGCCGGACACGTCTGTCCGCGACGTGAGCCTCACGCCGCACATCGGGCAGGTGTATTGGAAGGAAGGCATGCGCGAGTTCCCCGTTCCCTTCCCAAAGGTTATCCCGCCGCGGGCGGGCCGGCCACCCGGTCAGTCGTCCAGCACCGGCTTCGTCGGGTCCAAGAACAGGGCGGCCACCGAGGCCATGAGGAAGCAGCCGGCGCACAGGAGGAACATCGCGGTGTAACTGTATGTTCGCTGGACGTACCCCAGCAGCAGCGGGGAGACGGCCGCCCCCAGGTTGCCGAGCATGTTGCCGAAGCCGAGGGCCGCCCCGGAATGCTTGCCGCCCACGTCTTGGGCGAAGGCCCAGATACTGGGGATGCCGATGTCCACGCACACGGCCATGAGGGCGAGGACGCCGGCCAGTACCCACGCATTCGTGACCGGGATGCAGCACAGGTACGCCACCCCCGCCAGGAACAGCATCACGCTGATGGGCAGGCGCCGGCCCCAGCGCAGCCCGCACCGGCGCACGCACCAGTCGCCGATGAACGCCCCCGCGAACATGCCCACGCAACTCGCCCACGCCGGCAGGGAGGCGATCACCCCGCTCATCACCGGGTCTTTCGCGGGGAACAAGTCCTTCAACATGCCGGGGAACTTGGTGATGAGGAACGCCCACCCCATGTTCGAGCCGAACTGCACCAGCCCGAACAGCCACATGGTGGGGCTGGCGAGCATCGACCACACGGGCCACTCCGGCCCGGCCCGGCCGGCGGGCGTCGGCCCCGAATAGTCGGCCTCGGCCTGCGACAGCGCCGGCTCTGGCGTCGACGGACTCGCGCCCGCGTAGTCGGCCTCGGCTTGGTTGGCCCACGGGTGCAGGCCCGCCTTGTCCCGCACGACGGCCCAGAACACGGCGGCCCACGCCATGCCGAGGACGCCGTACAGGATCAGCACGCCGCGCCACCCGAAGGCGGGGTAGCCGGCGATCCACGGCGTGATGATGTAGGAGAGGCCCAGGCCCGTGCGCCCGCCGAGGGCGACGAAGCCGTTCGCCCGGCTGCGGGCCGCCAGCGGGAACCAGCCCTTCACGAGGGCCGCGGCCGACGGGTACGCCCCGGCCTCCGAGACGCCGACCGCTAGCCGGGCCGCGAATAAACTCAAAAAGCCGGTCGTCAGCCCACACGCGAGCGTACACGCCGACCAAGTGAACAGCATGATGGCGAGCGTCTTCCGCAGGCCGAACCACGACCCGGCGAAGCCGGCCGGGACTTGGGCGAGCGCGTAGGACCAGAAAAACGCGCTCATTACCACGTCCATGCGCGGCTTGTATTCGGCCGGGTCCGGCCCGAACAACTCGACGCCAATGTCCTCGCTCAGAACGGAAATGCACGCCCGGTCCACGTACATGAACACGGCCGCCAATGACGTGACGGCGACGACCAGAAAGCGGACGTTCGTGGGCCGGGCGGGGGTGTCACCCATGAAAACACGGGACCTGTCTGGGGGCGGGCCGAAAGCGCCCGCGGCGGGGGAGGCCGGGTGACTGTACCACGGCGGCGCGGGGCCGACAACCGCCCGGCCGGGGAAAAAGGCGCCGCCGGCGCGAAATAATCCGGCCGGATCGTCCCTTGTCGGCCCGGCCGGCATTCGATTAGCATGAGTGTCCCGGCCGTCTGTTCTACAGTTACCGCAGCGGCGTGCTCGACGCCGCGGCCCCGGGAGCCACCGGCCCGACGGATCGGGCGCACGAATCATGGACACGCTTTCCAATTCCACCGCCCACCTCCGCCGCCGCAAGCCGGCGGCGGACGCCCCGGCCGTCGAGGTCCGGAACATCGGCCATTACCGCCTCCTGCGGCGGCTGGCGGCCGGCGGCATGTCCACGGTCTACCTCGGGTACGACGACGAGAAGCGGCGGCTGGTGGCCGTCAAACTGCTGGCCGCCGAACTCTTGGACAACGCGACGTGCGTGGACCGCTTCCGGCAAGAGGCGAGCCTGGGGATGGAGTTGGAGCACCCGAACATCATCCGGTGTTACGGTGCCGGCTGGGACGAGGGGGCCGGCAAGCACTTCCTGGTGATGGAGTACGTGGCCGGCCGCACCGCCCAACAAATCCTGACGGAGCAAGGGCCGATGCCCGTGGGCGTCGCCGCCCGGGTGGCCTTGGACATCGCCCGCGGGCTGCAAGAGATCCACTTCCACAACTACGTCCACCGGGACGTGAAGCCGGGCAACATCCTGATCGACGAGGACGGCCGGGCCAAACTCGGGGACTTGGGCGTGGCCAAGCGCCGCGACCGGGAAATGGACCTGACGAGCCTCGACACGGGCGTGGGCACGCCGTTCTACATGCCCTACGAGCAGATGATGAACTCGTCGGTCGTGGACGAGCGGACGGACCTGTTCGCCCTCGGCGTGACGCTGTACCAACTCCTCACCGGCCGGCTGCCGTTCCCCGGCCGCAACTTCGAGGAAGTCTTCCGCCGCAAGGAAGAAGGCGTGTTTCGGTCGGCCGTCAGTTGGGTCCCCGGCCTGCCGCCCATCGCGGACGTCATCATCGGCCGCATGTTGGACCGCAACCCGCACAATCGCTACCGGGACGCCGGTCATTTCATCGAAATCATCTTGGCCTCCGGCCTGTTGGACAAAGACGCCCAAGCCCGCGATGCCGAGGACGAAGAGAAGAGCGACGACGAAGTCGCCACCAAGCGGGACATGGGCCTGCCGACCGACCCGCCGCGACCGGCCAAGAACGCCGCCCCGGTGTGGACGATCGAGTACCGCGCGCAAGACGGCCGGCACATGCGGATGCACGCCCGCGTTGCCGCCGTCGAGCGCTACGTAGACGAAGGACGGCTGCCGAGCAACTTCCTCGTGCTGCACGGGGGGGAGATGAAGCCGTTCCGCGCCGTGCCGGAGTTCCAGCACTTGGCCGACCACCCGCCGCCGGCGTGGGAGACCGAGGCCGACGACGAGCCGGCCCCCGCGCGCAAGCGGCGCTACTGGAAGTGGGCCGTCATCGGCGCCGTGTCCCTGACGGCCACCGCGTTCTTCCATTTCTTCTTGCAGAGCCTATAAACCCGTGATGATCGCGGTTAAGCATTTTATGATGGGGGGAGTCGCAGCGACCCCCCCCGGCCCCCCCTTGCCAAGGGGGGGAGAAGAGAAAGCCGGCCGCCGCGTGTACGACAAGCCCGAAGCGCGGCGACTGTTTT
>JAYTTY010000209.1:0-8073 GCA_043744795.1 Zavarzinella sp.
CCGGCGCGTCCCCGACGGCGAAATATGGGATGTCGCCCCGACGTTGGCCGTCGAAGTGTTAAGCCCAAGCAACACGCGGCGGGAGATGGCGGCCAAGCGTCGGGAATACTTCGCCTCCGGCACGCGGCTGGTGTGGGAGATTGATCCGGAGAACCGCACTGTGCGCGTGTATACATCGGCGACGGATTCCACGCCGTTGACGACGGCCGACACCTTGGACGGCGGCGACGTGCTGCCGGGCTTCGCCGTGCCCGTGAGCGAAATTTTTGCCGGATTGGATGAGCAGGGGTAAGCGAGGGAGTCCGACATCTGCCACCTTCGTCACCCGAACGTCACGTCCTCGTACTCCAGCGCCTGGTCGAGCAAGTCCAAGTACGTTTGGCGGTGGATGTTGAAGCCGCCGAGGCTCTCGGTGTGCTCGGTGAGCATTTGCGTGTCGAGCAGGACGTAGCCGCGGTCGCGCAGGCGGTCGAACAGGGCGGCGAGGGCGACCTTGGAGGCGTCGGTGTGGCGGTGGAACATGCTCTCGGCGGCGAAGAAGCCGTGGACGGCGACGCCGTACACGCCGCCGACGAGTTCGCCGTCGGCCCACGCCTCGACGCTGTGGGCGTACCCGAGGCGGTGCAGGTCGGCGTAAGCCTTCAGCATCTCGGCCGTCACCCACGTCCCCTCGTCGCGGTTCTCGCCGCAGGCCCGCATCACCCCTTCAAAGTCGCGGTCGTAGGTGATTTGGAACTTGCCGGCCCGGATCGTCCGGGCCAGCCGCTTGGAGACGTACATGCCGGCGTACAAGTCAAAAATGGCGCGCGGCTCCGGGGACCACCAGTACAGCGGGTCCCCCTCGCTGAACCACGGAAAGATGCCCTCGGTGTAGGCCCGCAGCAGCATCGGCGGGTCCAAGTTCCCGCCGACGCCGACGAGCGGCGGGGCGTCCGGCTCGCGGGGCGACACCCACGGGGCCTCCGGGCAGTCTTCCCACGGCTTCGCGATCACTTGCCGATTCTCTCCAGCATCTTCTTGGCGTCGGCGGCCACGGCCGCCTCCGGGTACTTCGCCAGGAGGTCCGTCAGCAGTTTTTTCGCCACGTCCTTCTTGCCAGTCGCGTTCGCCAGCTTCGCCTTGTCATAGATGGTGGCGGCCGCCTTGTCGTCGTCGGACGCCGGCGGGGCGTCCTTCGGGTCTTCCTTCTTCGGGTCGTCCTTCTTGGCCACGTCCTTCTTGCCGGTCTCCTTCTTGGGCGTCTCCTTGCCGCCGGGGCCGGCGCCCTCCTTAAACCCGTGTTCCTTGCCGTTGGTCGTCAGGTAGATCATGCCGTCCTTCTGGTCGTTCGGCGGGGCGCTATGGACGTACCAGCCCCAGTTCTTGTCCACGCACAGCTTGTCCAAGGCCTCGGCCAAGGTCATTTCGCCCTTGAGTTCGAAGGACGACGTGAGCGTGACGCCCTGGCCGGGGAACACGCCGATCTTCACCTTCTGCTTGGCGGAGTCCATCACGGCCATCGGCAGTTCGTCCTCGATGATCGCCCGGAGCATCTTCTTCTCGATGTCCAACTTCAATTTTGCCGGGAGTTTCTTCTCCCGCGTGATCTTGGCTTGGGCGCTTTCGGCCACCTCGGCCGCTTCCGGGGCCTGGGTGATGAGCAGGCAGGCGGCGACGAAAAGGCCGCAGCCGATGAGAGTCCGACGCACGGGGAATCCTCCGGGAAAACAGGTGGGAGTTGGACGCGGGCGGGGGGGGAAATAGTTCCCGGCCGGCGGGCCGCCCAACCTAGGAACAACGGGAGCTTCCTTGTAGAATAACACGGATTGGCCAGACTTCCATATCCCATTTCCGCACCCGACGAATCCCGCGGCCCCGCCGCCAGTTTCGCCGGGTGCGCTAATTGTGGGATTGACGCCCTTCCCGTGTGAGAAACCACCTTGGCGGACGCGACTCCCCCGGCCGGCGGCCCCCCCACTCCCAGCGGAACCCCCGGCGCCCCGATCCCGGCCCTCGACATCGAGCACGAACTCCGCGACAGCTACTTGACGTACGCCATGAGCGTCATCGTCAGCCGGGCCTTGCCGGACGTCCGGGACGGCCTCAAGCCCGTGCAGCGCCGCGTCCTGGTCGCCATGCACGACATGAACCTGACGCCCGGCTCCCCGACCACGAAGTGCGCCGCCATCGTCGGCCGCACGATGGAGCGCTACCACCCGCACGGCGACATGAGCATTTACGACACGCTCGTGCGCCTCGCCCAAGATTGGGTGTTGCGGTATCGTCTTGTTCACGGCCAAGGGAACTTCGGGTCCGTCGCCGGCCTGCCGGCCGCCGCCCCGCGCTACACGGAAGCCCGGCTGACCAACCTCGCGGCCGACCTGCTGGCCGACCTCGACCGCGAGACGGTGGACTTCATCCCCAACTACGACGGCAAGTACCGCGAGCCGCTGGTGCTGCCGTGCCGCGTGCCGAACCTGCTCATCAACGGGTCGGACGGCATTGCCGTCGGCATGGCCACGGAAATCCCGCCGCACAACGTCAAGGAAGTCTGTTCCGGGATGATCGCCCTGATCGACAACCCGGAGATCACGCTCCCCGAGTTGCTGCAACACATTCCCGGCCCCGACTTCCCGACCGGCGGCATCATCCGCGGCCGGCAGGGCATCGTGGACGGCTACAAGACCGGCCGCGGCCGCATCACCCTGCGCGCCCGCTGCGACATCATCGAGGGCAAGAAGGCCCAGATCATCATCAAGGAAGTCCCGTACCAGCAGACGCGGAACCGCCTCGCGGAGCAGATCGGCGAACTGGTCAAGGACGAGCGCATCAAGGGCATCGACGAAGTCCGCGACGAGAGCGCCCCGCGGTTGGGCGAACCCGTGCGGCTCGTAGTGTACCTGAAGAAGGACGTGGACCCGCACCTCGTCCTGAACCAGCTTTACGAATACTCCCCGCTGCAAAAGACGGTGAGCATCATTCTGCTGGCCCTCACCGACGGCCGGCCGAAGGTGCTGACGCTGCGCGAGATGATGCAGGAGTTCCTGAAGCACCGCATTCAGGTGATCCGCCGGCGCACGGAGTATTTGCTGCGCGAGGCAAAGCGGCGCGGGCACTTCCTCGAAGGGCAACTGATCGCGTTCTCGTCGATCGAAGAGATCATCCGCATCTGCCGGGCCGCCCCGGACCGGGCCGACGCCAAGCGGCAACTGATGACGATGACCGTCGCCGCCACCGTGCTGCACCGGGCGCTGGGGGACGAAGCCTTCACCGCCCTGCAACGCGAAATCGGCGTGTCGGACGAGTACCACATGACCGACCAGCAGGCCGAGGCCATCGTCCGCTTGCAGATCGGCCAGTTGGCGAACCTCGAACGCGACGAAATCTTCCGCGAGTACGCCGGCCTGCGCGAACACATCACCAGTTACGAGACCCTGCTGAGTTCCGAGGCGAACGTCCTCGCGGTCGTGCGCTCGGACCTCGAAGAGGTGATGAAGAAGTACGGCGACGCCCGCAAGACCGAGATCACGGACGAGGGCGGCAGCGTCAACCTCGAAGACCTCATTAAGGAAGAGGACGTCGTCGTCAGCATCTCGCACGCCGGGTACATCAAGCGGATGAACCTGAACACCTTCCGCACGCAGCACCGCGGCGGCAAGGGCGTCAGCGGCGGCGCGCGGGACGAGGACTTCATCGAGCACTTCTTCGTCGCGTCCACGCACGCCTACCTGCTGGTGTTCACCAACCGGGGGCAATGCCACTGGCTGAAGGTGTACGACATCCCCGAGGCGGCCCGCACGTCCGGCGGCCGGTCCGTCGCCAACGTGCTGACCTTCAAGCCGGACGAGAAGCTCGAAAGTCTGATCCCGGTCCGGCACTTCGAGGAGAACTCGTTCCTGCTGATGGCCACGAAGAACGGCCTCATCAAGAAGACCGAACTGACCGAGTACAGCCGGCCCCGGCAAGGCGGCGTGATCGGCATCAACCTCGAAGAGGGGGACGCGCTGATCGACGTGGCCCTCGTGCGGCCCGGAGACGAAATCGTCCTCAGCACGCGCATGGGCATGGCCATCCGCTTCGGCGAAAACAACGCCCGGCCGATGGGCCGCAACACGATGGGCGTGAAGGGCATCAACCTGGCCAAGGGGGACGAGGTGATCGGCATGGTGGTCGCCGACCCGGACGGCCAACTGCTGACGGTGTGCGAGAACGGCTACGGCAAGCGCACCCCGTTCGGCCCCAACACGCCGGACGCCGTCGCCCCCGTGGACGGCGAGCCGGAGCCGGAGATTGTGGAAGTGACCGCCGAGCCTGACGGCGAAGAGGGGTACGCGGGCGGCCGCAGTTACCGCAAGCAGCGCCGCGGCGGCAAGGGCCTGAAGGACATCAAGGCCAGCGACCGCAACGGGGCCGTCGTCGGCATCGTCCCGGTGCGGGCCGACACGGACGACGTGATGCTGATCACCCTGCAAGGCATGGTGACGCGGATCAAAGTCAGCGAAATCCGCGAAACCGGCCGCAACACTCAGGGGGTAAGAGTCATTAACCCCGCCGAGGGGGACAAGCTGGCCTCCGTGGCGAAGGTGGCGCGGGAAGAAGTGGTGGTCGAGGCGGCGGCGGCGGAAGCGCCGAATTGAAACCCATTTTTTAGCCACGGATCGAACACGGATGAAACGCGGATAAAGGCAGAAAGAAAAGAGAAGAGTTTGAACCACAGAGGACACAGAGACCACAGAGGAAAACCAGAGCAGAGAAAAGGCATTTCTAAGAATGTCTTTTCTGTTCTCGTCTTTCCTCTGTGCTCTCTGTGTCCTCTGTGGTTAAGTTCTTGTCTTCTTTTCTGGCCTTTATCCGTGTTTCATCCGTGTTCGATCCGTGGCTAAAAAATTCTTCTCCGCCGGTTCTCATCGGAGGCTCCCCATGCGTCTCTCCCTTTTCTCCCTTGTCCTCGCCGCCGTCCCCGCGTTCGCCGACCTCCCGCCGGCCGAAAAGGGCAAAGTCACCTTCAAGCCCATCGACGACCAAGCCGCCATCCCGGAGCGATACCGGCTCCAGGAATACGCTTTCGAGTACACGCTGACGCCCAAGCGGGAACTCCCGGTGAGCGGCATCACCATCTCGGACCTGACGTTCCCGTCGCCGGTCACGACCAAGCACGAGTCCAACAACACGGTGTACGGCGAGTATTACCGGCCGGGCGGGAAGGGGCCGTTTCCGGGCGTCATCCTGCTGGACATCCTCGACGGCAGCCAAATCGTCTCGCGCGGGCTGGCCAACATGTTCGCCCAGAACGGCATCGCCGCCCTCATCATCCAGATGCCGTACTACGGCCCGCGCCGCCCGGCCGACACGAAGATCCGCCTGCTCTCCCCGGACATCACCCAGACGATGGCCAACATCCGGCAAACGGTGCTGGACAATCGCTGCGGCGTGGCGTGGCTCGAAAGTCGGCCCGAGGTGGACAAGAAGCGGCTCGGCATCCACGGCACCAGCCTCGGCAGCTTCATGGGCGCCCTGACGGCCGAGGCCGAGCCGCGGCTGACGCGCGTCTCCCTGATGCTCGGCGGCGGCGGCCTGGTGGACGCCTACTGGGACCACCCGCAGGCCAAGCCGCTGTTGTCGGCCGTCGCGCTGCTCGGCATCACCAAGGACCACATGAAGGCTGTCATCGCCCCGGCCGACCCGATCACCAACGCCGCCGCCCTGAAGACCCGCCGCGTGCTGATGATCGCCGCCAGCCGCGACGACGTGGTCCCGCCGTCGGCCGCGAAAGCGATGTGGGAGGCGACCGGCAAGCAAAAGATCGTCTGGATCAACGCCACCCACGTCGGCTCGGCCCTGTTCCTGTTCGAGGCGACGAACACGATTGTCAAGTTCTTCAACGAAGAATAGCGGCCGACATTCCAAGCCCGCCAGTCAAATCCGCCAAACCGTCAACCGAACTCGGCGAAATCCCCCGAATCCATGAGGTTCGGGATAGCGACTCTCCGCCGGGGAAATAGGCGGTTGCAATGGCGTCTGCGAGACTTCCTAACCGCCGTGTAAGCCGCGTTGCGACGTGGGATTGAATACGATGATCCCCAAGGCTCCTTCCACCGACTGCCGTGTGCGGCCTCGACATGCCCAAAATCTTCATCAGCGCGACCAGTCGGGATTTGCGGAGTTACCGGGGTGTCGTCGCCGAATGGGCGGCGGGGCGCGGGTACGGGGTGGTGGTGCAGGACGACTTCGAGACGCACCCGGATTCCTTCACCGTCGCCCAGATGCTGCGGGATAAGTTGGCGCCGTGCGACGTGGTCATTCACTTGGCCGGGTTCTATTACGGATTCGCGCCGGCCGACGCGCCGGGAGTGTCATACACGCAACTGGAATACGAATTCGCCCGCGACCACCACCGGCAGGTCTTCCGGTTCTTGGCTGACGAGGAGTGCAAGTTTGACCACGATTGCCCGGAAGCGGACGACAAGCGGGCGCTGCAACTGGCCCACCGCGACCGGCTGAAAAGCGACGGGGGCGGGCTGTACTACACCTTCCGGGACGCGACCGAATTGCACCGACACTTGAACAAGATCACGTTCCACGTCGTGTTCCGGCCCAACAATTTGCCATTCAAGACCCTCGGCTCGCTGTTCAAGGGGCGGGCCGAGTTCCTCGCCCGGCTGCGGGAAGTCTTGTTGTCGAAGCGGTCCCACATGGCGGCGGTGACGGCCACGCACGCCATCCACGGCCTCGGCGGCGTCGGCAAGACGCGGGCGGCCGTCGAGTACGGCTGGGCGCACGCCGGGGACTACACGGCCCTGCTGTTCGTGACGGCCGACAGCCCGGAAAACTTTGAGCGCAACGTCGCCGCCCTCAGCGGGGCGATGGTCCTCGACTTGCCGGAAAAAGACGCCCGCGAGCAGGCCGTGCAGTACAGAGCCGTCGTCCGCTGGCTGCGGGAACACGCCGGCTGGTTCCTAATCGTGGACAACGTGGACACGGAAGCGGCAGCCGAGGCCGTCGAACAGGAACTGACGGCCCTCAGCACGGGCCACGTCGTCATCACGTCTCGCCTGTCCGATTGGCGCCACGGGGTCGAACCGTTGGAACTGGACGTGCTGGCCGAAGTCGACGCCGCCGACTTCTTAACTGAGCGCACCAAGGGCAAGCGCAAGCCGACACTGACGGATGAGGCCGACGCGAAACAGTTGGCCCGCGACCTCGGCGGCTTAGCCCTCGCCTTGGAACAAGCCGGGGCCTTCATTGGCAAGCACCGCACCAGTTTCGCCGAGTACCGCACCCGCTGGCACGCCAAGGAAACGAGGGTGTTGGAATGGTTCGACGAACGGGCCATGAAGTACCCCAAGAGCGTGGCGACGACGTGGCAAACCAGCGTGGACGAACTGACCGCCGACGGCCGAAACCTCCTGAACGTCCTCTGCTGGCTGGCCCCCGACCCCATCCCCGCCGCGATGGTCCACAAACTGATCAATGAAGAAGGCCACCCGCCGATCGACACGGAGGCCGCCCTCGCCGACTTGGCGACGTACTCCCTGCTGAAATGGGACGCCGCCGCCGAAAACGTGATTGTTCACCGCCTGGTGGAAGACGTGACCAGGTATCGGCTGCCGGAAGGTGATCGCAAAGGGTGGCTCGAACGGGCGTTGCAGATCGTTAATGCTTTCGTGATCGGCAATCCGCAAGACGTGCGGACATGGCCGGGCGTGTATATCCCGGCCCGCAGTCACATGGAAGCCGTCATTCGAGAGGCCGAGCGTTTGGCGATTAGTAAGCCAACAACGCGACTGATGAATCAATTGGCGGTGTATTTGCAAGGCCGAGCTGCGTTTGCCGACGCCGAGCCGCTCATGCGCCGGGCGCTGGCCATCGACGAGGCCGCCTTCGGCAACGACCACCCGGAGGTCGCCATCGACCTCAACAACTTGGCCCAGTTGCTGAAGGCCACGAACCGGCTGGCCGACGCCGAGCCGCTCATGCGCCGGGCGCTGGCCATCGACGAGGCCGCCTTCGGCAACGACCACCCGGACGTCGCCATCGACCTCAACAACTTGGCCCAGTTGCTCCAGGCCACGAACCGGCTGGCCGACGCCGAGC
>JAYTTY010000210.1:0-2095 GCA_043744795.1 Zavarzinella sp.
TCTGCCTTCGTTGGAGTCCCGGCTTCAGCCGGTCTTCGGGCCTTCGCGCGCCAACCGGCGGCTCCGTGTGTCGGGGATCATCCGCCGAAGACCGGCTGAAGCCGGGACTCCAACGAAAGGCAAAACCACGACCGCCTGGACATCGGACACTCGTCTCGCGCCCGGGCGCCCTCACCGGCCGTCACCCGAGTCGTACGACGACCCGCGGATCGGCAGGCGGACCAGGCGCGGCGGCGTCTCGCTGGTCGCCAACATGATGACGGCGGTCTCGGGGAGCGACCCGTACAGCGTCCCCTTGGGGACGGTGACGGTCAGCCGCCAGTTCTTGCGGCCGTCGATGTCCTTCTGCGGGTCCAGTTTCACCTTGAGGTAGTTCGGCCGGGTCTCCTTCGGCAGGAGGGTCACGTCCAAGTCCGCCCGGTCGGCGATGAGCGTGACGGCCTTGCCGTGGTCCTGATCGACGGGGAAGCCGTTGCCCAAGTCGATGCGGCCGGAGTCGGCGCCGGCGAGGATGCGCACGTCCCCGAACACGCGGCCGCGCAGGAGCAGCGTCTTGGCGTCCCCGCCGGCGCCGTTCTCCACTTTGAGCCGGCGGTCGAGCAGGCCGAGGTCCATCTGCCGCGCCTCGGCCTGGCCGTCCTGCCCGGCGGCGACGCGCTCGCGGACGGTGACGCTCATCTTGTACATGCTGGCGACGCGCGGCACGAGCGGCGGCTCGTCGGGCTTCGGGGAATACTGTTGCAGGCTCTGGATTTCCTCCGCGGTGGCCGGGGCCGCCGGCGAAATGCGGATGCACGGGTGGTCGCCCGTCGCCAGCGACCCGGCGGGGGACAGGTACAGGCGGTTCGCCGACACGGCGAAGAAATCCTGCCGGGACACGCCGTTCTCCCGCAGTTCCCCCATGTCGAGTTCGTTAGCCACTTCCCACGTATTGCCGGCCCGCCGCATGAGGGCGAAGGACGGGACGATGTGGATGGCGGCCTCCAAGCGGGTGGCGGCCGGCGGCGCGTCGGGCAGGGTGGCGATGATCTCGGACATGATGGACCGGCCCCCCTCCGGGGGCTTGCCGCTGAAGTTCATGCGGACGGCGGCCATCTGCGGGCCGCCCGGCCCGGCGGCGGGGACCTCGCCGGGGGTCATGCCGGCGTCCTTGTCGTACAGTGGCCGCCAGTCCAATTGCCGGGCGAGGGCCACTTGGGCCAGGGCCGCGGTGAACGGCATCGGCGTGGAAATCAGCGGGCTGCCGGCGAGGCCCGCCAGCGCGGTGAAGTCCCGCAGGGCGGCCGGCGGGACGACCGCGTACTCGACGCTGGCGCACGTGCAACTCGTCCCGTTGGCCCGGATCGCCACCGGCTGCGGGTGCTTGTTCGCGGCCCAGTACACGTAATACCCCGCCTGATCGACCTCCACCTCGGGCGACCAGTACTTGGTGTACTGCAGGTTGTCCGGCATCCGGTCTTTCTTGTCCTTCAGGGCCTCCGGCGTCCGGTCCGTCTTCGCGGCGGCCGCCATCGTCGTGAAGAACTTCAGCGGCTGCTCACGGGCGGCCTTGGCCGGGCCGTTCTTGCCGGGGGGGGCCGCCGGGTCCGGCACGGTGGTGTCCGGGCCGGTGTTGTACGTCGTGACCATCGTGATCAGGAACACGGCCCCGACGACCAAAAGGATCGGCAGCCCGATGCGGGTGAAGGAGTTCATCGCGTCCGCCGTGTGTCGGCCAAGGGAAACCCCGCCGCGGACTCCCCGCGGGCGGCATGGGGTATTTTACGGCATGGGGCGGCGGGCGGTTCAACAAAGTGGCAAATGACCAATGACCAATGACCAATGACCGAGCGCAGCGAGGAAGGCGAGCCAGTAGCGTTAGCGCCTGGAGGAACTTCCGGCGTCAAGCGGCGTAGGGCGAGTCTTCGAAGCCCGACCCAGTGGGCGAGAGGCGTCACCCATGTATGCGAACCTCGAAGACTCGGTTCGCGGCGCACTTACTCCGAGAGTTCCTCCAGGCGCTAACGCCTGACAGTTCATCACATCTATTGGCATTGACGGGGATCGGAAACTGGAGTCCGATGGTCTTCTCCGGAGGATCTTGACGATGACGACG
>JAYTTY010000211.1:0-8021 GCA_043744795.1 Zavarzinella sp.
GCGTGAGGGTGAAGGTTTGAGCACCAACACTCTACCGCCGGCGCTCAAGCCCCGCCACTCCTTTTCAACCCGCCAAAAAGTGCGAAAGACTAGTCAGACTTCAGTCAGGCTACAGGACTGAAATGGCTAGAGTGGGAGGAACAGGCATCAATCAAAGGATCGATTTCCGATTTGTCTGCATCGCCCCAGTCTGAAATCAAAGGATCGATTTCCGATTCACCTACAGCTCCTCAGTCTGAATGAGAAAAATGAATCTTAATTAAATATACATTGCGATATTCAAGCTAATGGGTCGCAGCATCGGCCCCAACAAAGCTGTCTTGGTCATTGTTGCTCTCGTTGGGAGATCGCCATCAAGGTCGGATGCATGAGTATCGACCTAAAAACGCCCTTTGGCGAGTTCATGGACCGGGGCATCCGCGGCAACGACTTTGAGATTCTTCCCGTTGAATTGCGCCACGCGAGCAAATTGATAACACTCCCGTTTCATCACCGTGACCCCTTCGACCGCATACTGGTGGCCCAAGCATTGACGGACGGCTTGCGAGTGGTGAGTATCGACGAACAATTAGACGCCTACGGCATCCAGCGGATTTGGTGAGTATGCCATCCCCCCGTCAACACATCGGCCGCCGGCGCCTTCACTTGCCCGAGACGGACAGCACCAACAACCGCGCGGCCGAGTTGGCCCAAGACCCGGCCAACGCCGGGGCCGTCGTCACGGCCGAGGCGCAGACGCACGGGCGGGGGCAGTACGGCCGCGTGTGGCAAAGTCGGCCGGATACGAATGTGTTGATGTCCGTGCTGCTGTTCCCGCCGCCGGCGTTGCGTCACCCGGCGGTCCTGACGGCCTTCGCGGCCGTCGTGGTCGGGGAGACGGTCCTGCAACTGACCGGGCAGCAAACCACGATCAAGTGGCCGAACGACGTGTTGGTCCGCGGCCAGAAGCTGTGCGGCATCCTGATCGAGTCGGGCGTGTGCCGACACGGGGCCGACACCCCGCAACACTTCATCGTCGGCGTCGGCCTCAACGTGAACCAGACTGCCGCGGACTTCGCCGCCCAAGGTCTGCCGGACGCCTGCTCGCTGGCGATGCTGGCCGGCCGGCCGTTGGCCGTTGAAGCGGTCACGGACGCCCTCATCGACAACCTCGACGCCGAGTACGGCCATTTGCTTGACGGGGAAATCGAGCCGCTGGAAGCCTGTTGGAAGTGGCGCGTCGGCCTCGTCGGCAAGCCCGTGACCGTGACACTGATGGACGGAACCGAACACCGCGGCCGCCTGCGGGACATGGGCTTCGAGAAGGTTCAACTGGACGGGTTGGTCTTTAAGTCGGTGGAAGTCAGACACATCAGACAATGACCAATGACCAACACATGGGAATAGTTGGCCGGTCGCTTGGCCGCTAGTCTGAAGTGGTCGGAATGCTCAGTATTGGGCAAATCGGTCGCGCGCAATGGCAGAGAGTTTGGCAGACCTTCACAATTGGTCATTGGTCATTGGTCATTCCCAATTCCAAGAGCGGTCATTCCACCCGTTGTCTCTATAATGCCCGCTTGCGAGAAATCCGCCACACCGGGACGTGCCGATGCCGTTGAACGTGACCATCACCGAAGAAATGATCCGGGGCTTGGCCCCCAACGACGCGACGTGGCAAAAGGCCACGGAGATCGCCGCGTCGGACCGCCTGCAGAACCTCGGCGTGTCCGCGGACGGCTCGTGGCTCCTCGCGGACGCCAAAGGCTCGGCCAAGCGGCCGTACATGGTGTCCGCGGACTTCGTGGACGCCAACCAGCCCGTCCTGCGGTCCACCAGCCCGGAGCGCGGCACGCCGGATAAGTATTCGCTGGCCCTCCTGCTCGCCTACGCGAAGAACCCGGCCGCCTTCGGCGCGCGGGAGCCGGTCGATGAATTGATCCTGAAGCGCGAGAAGAAGGTGTCCGCGGACGAGCGCAAGAAGTTCGGCCCGGCCGCCCCGAAGCGGTCGAGCCTGGCGAAGACGGACAAGAAGACGGCCGCCGGCCACGACGCCGTCGAGCAACTCGACCGCCTGCTGGCCGACTTGGTCGCCACCGGGGACTGGTACTCGGACGCCCACCACGAGAAGATGGAGCGCGTCGGCAAGGCCCTCGGCGACGCCGGCCTGCCGCTGGCCGCCCAGACGCTGCGGAAGTTCATGACGCTCGAAAAGCAGAAGATTTCCGAGGACGACAAGCACCTGCTCGGCGGCGACCTGCTCGGCCAACTCTGGACGATCAGCGACCGCCTCAAGGCGTTCCTGCACGACACCCCCGTCGAGGGGGAGCCGGCCGGCGTGACCGATTACCTCGCGGCCGAACTGCTCGGCCGCGCCCCGGCGACGCCGGAGACGCTGACCAACCTTTCCCTGTTGGAACTGGCCTACGAGCGGCCGGACGACGAGGCCCGGCAGCAGCGGCTGGAGATCAGCAACCTGATCGACCTGAACAGCGGCAAGATGTACCAGTCGGTCGCCTACCGGCCCTTCAAGGGCGTGAACCAAATCCCGCAGCAGTCGAGCTACGACGCCCCGGTGACCGTGCGCGAAGCCGTCGCCCACCCCGGCTTCCTCAACCGCCGGCTGGAGTGGGACAAGACGGCCGAGGCCGTCGGCGGCAACGCGGAAGAGGCGTTGGCCACCGCCTACGGGCTGGCGAAGCCGCTGTTCTCGGAAGTGATCGCGGAGTTCAAGGAACAACTGAAAGTCCCGCTGGCCCCGCGGGAGGCCGTCGTGCTGTTGCAGCCGGCCGTCGTCGGCAAGATCGGCGAGAAGACGACCGTCCTCGAAGACGTGGACGGCGGCCGCATCGAGGCCGGCGACCTGCGGAAGGACTACTCGAACGTCGCCAACCTGGTGCGGGCGGCCGGCATGCTCGGGAAGGACCAGCCGGCCGTGCTGGTGCGGCTGTTCGTGCGGCCGACCACGAACGCCGTCCTGGCCCAGCCCCTCGCGTTGCTGACGCCGAAGCACCACGTCCGGCTCGGCCTGTAGCCCGCGGCCGCCGGCGTCTTTCCCGACCATAACCTCCCCAGCGAACACCGACCACCATGGCCACCAAAGACCTTAGCCTCCTCACCAGCACCTTGATCACGGCGGCCCACACCGGCATCGACAAGGGGGGCATGAAGTCCGTCCGCGGCCGGGCCGACGACGCCCCGGCCCACTTGGCGGCCACCGCCGCCCGCGTCAAGGACGCGGACGACGACGAGGCCCCGGCTCCGATCCTCGAACTGCTCGCCGGCATGTTCCACGACCGGCTGAACCTGGCCGAGCCGGGCGTGAAGGGGACCGTCGAGGAAATCCCCGAGGGGGGCCACTGGGCGACGCCGATGGCCGCCGAGGACCTGTACCCACTGGTGCCGGAGACGCGGCCGTTCTCCAAGAAGGTGAAGCCCGAGGCCCAAGTGGAGGCCATCGAAGTGGCCACCCGCCTGGGCACGGTGACGGACCTGCGGCTGCTGCAAATCTACCTGAAGCACTTGGAAGAGAAGAAGGAACTGGCCCCGGTGGCCGACGCCGTCGCCAAGGACGCCATCCCGGCGTTCGGCCCGCAAATCCTCCCCGAACTGTGGCCGACCCTCGGGCCGGACAACCGCACGTTCTCGGCGGCGTCCAAGATCGACATTCAGGCCACGCTCAAGCGACTCACGGAAAAGAGTCCGGAGAAGAAGGCCAAGGGGCAGGACAAGCAAAGCCAAGTGACGAAGGCCGTCGAGAAGATTCTGGAAGACGCCGCCGAGGGGGGCCGCGTCGGGGCCGAGTCCCTGCCGATCCTGAAGTTGGCGCTGAAGTTCGCCCCGGAGCCGGCCTTCCGCCGCAAGGTGGCCGAGACGCTGGCCGGCATGGGCGACGCCGCCAAGGAGGCCCTGCCGGACTTGGTGGACGCCTTCGAGCGCACCGGCTTCACGCGGGACTACCACCTGATCCGCCCGATGGTGGTGATGGGCAAGAATGACCCGGACGTGGGCGACGCCCTGGTGCGGGCCTTGGAAGACCGCGACAGCACCGTCCGCCTCATCGCCGCCTTCAACATCGGCCAGATGAAAGAGCCGGCCATGAAGGCCCTGACCGTCTTGGAAAACCTGACCGAGCGCGACCCGGAAGCCAAGGTCCGCGACCAGGCCGCCAAGACGCTGAACAAGCTCCGCCTGCGTTTAGAACCCGTCGGCCTGACGATGGAAGAAGCCCCGAGCGACACCGGCGCCGGCGGCTCGACGAGCGCGTGAGGGCAAATTTCGGCGTTGCCGAGCGAAGCGAGGAAGGCGAGCCAGAAGTTAGCGACTGGAGGGCGGAGCGACGAGTCTTCGAGTCGCGGCACCCACGTGTGAGTTGCCTGACACGCCGCGGCCAAACCAGCCGTCGCCCGAACCGACAGTCTCCCGTGGGGAGCGCGACTCGCCGACTCGTCGCTCCGCCCTCCGGTCACTAACGTTCCCGGCTCGCCTCCCTCGCTGCGCTCGGATAATTCGGTCCATCAAAACCGCCCCGCCCGGTACGGCGTCATGTCCAAGTGCGGCGGTTCCCCCGTCAACAATTCTCCCACCAGTTTGCCCGTGGCCGGGGCCATCGAGAGGCCCAGCATGTTGTGGCCGGCGGCGATGACGACGTTCTTCAGGGCCGGGCTGCGGTCGATGATCGGGCGGCTGTCGGGCGTCATCGGGCGCCAGCCGTACCACGTTTCTTGCACGGGGTCGGCCGTCGGCTCGGGCAGGTAGTGGGCGGCCGACTGCGTCAGCCATTCCAGCCGCTTCGCCCGGACGGTCTCGTCGTAGCCGACGAACTCCATCATGGAACCGATGCGGTAGCCGGTCTCGAACGGCGTGACGGCCACGCGGTGTTCCTCGAAAATCATCGGGATCGCCGGGCACTTCACCGGCCGCGGCATCGTGATCGAATAGCCCTTGCCGGGCTGGATCGGCAGGCGGCAGCCAAGGTGGTCGTTCAGGAACGGCGTCAGCGCCCCGGCGGCCAGCACAAACTCGTCGGCGGCGATGTCGCCCTGCGTCGTCTTCACCGCCGTCGCCCGGCCGCCGTCGCGGACGAAGCCTGTCACGTCGCAGTTCTCCCGCACGACGGCCCCGCCGGCTTCCAGCTTCGCCCGCCACGACGCCATCAGGCGGTCGGGCCGCAGGTGGGCGTCCCCCTCGTACAGCCAGCCGCCGCCGAGGCCGGGCTTGAGCGCCGGCTCCAAGTCGTTCAGCGCGGCGCCGACGAACGGCTTCGCCGGCACGCCGAACTCGCGGGTCAGCAAGTCGTTGGTCTCGCCGTAATGCTCCATGCCGTGCTTCGACTGGAACACGAACAGCAGGCCGCGGGTCTCCCACTCGCAGGCGAGGCCCTCGGCCGTGACCAAGTCGTCGTAAAGTTTGCGGGAGGATTTCAGGATCGCGTCGATGCCGACGGCGGACGCCATCATGTCGCGCGTGTTGCACCGCTTGGCGAACCCGAGCAGCCACCGCCAAAGAGCCGGGCTGAGTCGCGGCTTGATGCGGAAGGGGGCGTTCCGCGTGAACATCGACTTGAGCGCGAAGCCGAACGCCCCCGGCGTCGCCATCGGCAAGACGTGGCTCGGGCACACTAGCCCGCAGTTGCCGTGCGAACACTGCCGGCCGAATTGCCCCCGGTCCAACAGCGTGACGCGCCGGCCCGCCTTCAACAAGTAGTGGGCGCAGGCCGTGCCGATGACGCCGGCCCCGACGATGACCGCGTGCGGCTTGTCGCTCATGACGTAATTCCGTCCCGGAAGGGGTCGCGCGGGTCAAAGATCAGCGTCGTCTCGGCCGTGATGTACGCCGTCCCCGTAATGCGGGGGACCACCGTCCCGCCGACGACGGTCACGGACCCCTTGAAGACGCTGCCCAAGATGCTCTCCTGCCGCCAGATCTGGCCCGGCTGCAACAGGCCGTCGGCGTGCAGGCAGGCGAGTTTGGCGCTGGTCCCGGTCCCGCACGGCGAGCGGTCGAACGCCTTGCCGGGGCACAGCACGAAGTTGCGGGAGTGGTTGGCCGGGTCGGCCGGCGGCCCGAAGAGTTCCACGTGGTCGATCTCGGCGCCGTCCACGCCGGTAACGTTGTCGGCCGCGAGTTGCTGCCGGACTTTCCACGCGAAGTCCGTCATCGCCTCCGCGTTCCCCAGGGTGATGACAAACGGGTGGTTCTTAACGAGGAAGAACCAATTCCCCCCCCACGCCACGTCCCCGGTGACGGGGCCGAACCCCGGGACATCGACCGTGACGGCGTGCCGCAGGCGGTACGACGGGACGTTGTTCAGCGACACGCGGCGCGCGCCGTCGTAGTCGAACTCGACCACGCCCACGGGCGTCTCCAGCCGGTGCCGCCCGGCCGTGATCCGGCCCAAGTGGCCGAGCGTGACGGCCAGCCCGATCGTCCCGTGCCCGCACATGCCGAGGTAGCCGACGTTGTTGAAGAAGATCACCGCGGCGCAGCACGCCGGGTCCGCCGACTCGCCCAGCAGCGCCCCGACCATGACGGCCGACCCGCGCGGCTCGGTGACGACCGCCGCCCGGAACGCGTCGAATTGGTCGCGGAACGTCGCGAGGCGCTCAACGAGCGGGCGGAGGCCGAGGTCAGGCCCGCCGTCGATGACGACGCGCGTCGGCTCCCCGCCGGTGTGGGAGTCGATGACGGTGACGCGGGAGGGGTGAATTGGCTGGTTAATCATTCTGTCGGCTTTGGTGGCATGAGTTTTGGCTCAATCACGACCGTCGCCAGTTCGGCCAGCCGGACGGCCAACGCTTTGATGGCCTGCTTCGCTTGGGCGTAATCCGCGGCGTTCATTTCCGGGATCGATACGTGGCCCGGATCCTCGGCCGTCGGCGTGCGGGCGACGGTCAGCCCGAGGCCAAGAAGCTGTGAGACTGAAAGAGTGGCCACGCCGCCGTAGGCCCGGACTCGTTCGTTCGCACTGCTCTGAAGATACTCTTCCGGGGAGCGGAAATGCGCGTTCAGCAGCGACATGGATATCCCGTCCGCGTCCGCCGGATTGGGGACGAACGCGCCCGGCTGGAGAGCCGGACTCTTCGCGACGTTAAATCGCCCGGGGTCACTCGCGACCCACCGCATCAGCGCCGTCGCGTCCGCGGGGTCCGGGACGGCAGACGCGGCCGGGCGATTCTCTTCCGGGGTCATTGATGGCGGCCCGATCCGTTACGGGGGAAGGCGTCCCAAGTAATTTCCTGAAACGCGAACTCGCCGCCCGGTTGCCGACTCATCAATTGCCCGCGGCCCGCCCCCTCCACCTCGATTTGGCGGACAAGTTTCTTGTCCTCGTACCACTCGAAGACGACATGGCCGTCCGGGAACGGGTAAATCGCGTGCGGGACGGGATAGTGCCGGCTGAGGTGGTTCGTGCCGCACTCGACCGCCCACCGGATCATGTCCGCGGGGACGGGGGCGGCGCCGTACCCGTTCCAGTCCGCCTCCAACTGCCCCAAGCCGCGGATGTGTTCCGTCACCGCGTCCCAGTCGGCGGCGGGCTGAACGTCAGTTTGCGAAACAGTCGGCATCGTCAATTCCTCCTCTGCGGGTCTCCGTCAGTATATCACGGCCCGACACCGATCACCGCCCACAACCGCGGCCCGAACACCAGCAACCCAACCACTGCCGCCCCCGTCGCCGAGACCAGCACGGCCGCGGCCGCCACGTCTTTGGATTGTTTCACCAGTGGGTGGATTTCCGGGCAGGCGGCGTCGGCCAGGAACTCCAGACTCGTGTTCAGGGCCTCGGCGACGAAGACGGCCGTGATGGCCAGCACAATCCAACACCACTCGGCGGCGGTCAGCCGAAGAGTGATTCCCAACGCGATGACGGCCGGCGCAGCGACGGCGTGAATGCGGGCGTTGGGCTGGGTTCGCAGCAGGGTTGCCAGGCCGGCGAAGGCGAAGCGGAAACTGCGGAGGCGGGACGTGATGGGCATACGAAACCCCGTTTCGCCACGGCCATCGCCGACACACGCTTTCTTGGCGAGCGTCGAGGCGTAAGCC
>JAYTTY010000212.1:0-2085 GCA_043744795.1 Zavarzinella sp.
GGACGGGAAGGGGGCCGGGGGGTTAGGTTGCCTTTGCGAGCCTCAACCCGTTTGCCCCCGCTCCCCCGACCCGTTACCATGAACCCAACAGGAGACCACCTCTCATGCGGGACTGGCTGCGCAACGTCCGGCTGGCGATCTCGACCATTGCCGAGGGGATGTACGTCACCCTGTGGACGATGGCCCAGACGTACCGCCGCAAGCCGTTCACGCAGCACTTCGAGTACCCGGAGCGGCCGGTGCCGGTCCGGCCGCGCTACCGCGGGTTCCACCGCTTCGACCTGACGACGTGCATCGGGTGCGACAAGTGCGCCAAGGCCTGCCCGGTGGACTGCATCTACATCGACAAGGAGAAGAACCCGCACGGCAAGGGCTTCCTCGTCACCGGGTTCAAAATCGACTACACGAAGTGCATGTTCTGCGCCCTGTGCGTGGACCCGTGCCCCGTGGACTGCATCTTCATGGGGTCGAACTACGACCTCAGCACCTTCGGCCGCGACGGGTGCGTTGTGGACTTCGCCAAGCTGCCGCTGGCCGTGGCGTGGGGCCAGGCGACGCTGAACCCGACGGCCGTCCACGAGTCGAAGAAGGTGGCCCTCCCCGTGTGGGTGAAGCCGCCGGACCCGCCCAAGCCCGCCGCCCCGACTCCGGGCGCCGAACACCCCAAGGCCTGACGCGACCCATGACGGACTTGGTGATCCTGCTTCTGGTGTTCCTCGGCACGGGCGTCGGCTTCCTGCTGACGAACCTGTTCGTCGGCAAACTGGCGCGCCCGCACCGGCCGGACGCGGAGAAGGGGAGCATTTACGAGTGCGGCGAGCCGACCGTCGGCAGCTCGTGGATTCAGTTCGACCTGCGCTTCTACGTGGTCGCCCTGCTGTTCGTGATTTTCGACGTGGAAATGGCCTTCTTCTTCCCGTGGGCGACGGTGTTCGGCACCGCCAACCGCCTCGCGGACGCGGACACGCCCGCCGAGGCCCGCCCGGCGCTGGCGGCCGAACTCGGCGCGCCGGACGCGCCGCCGGAAGAGTGGCAGGCCCTCGCCCGGTTGGCGTTCGTTGACATCCTGATTTTCTTCGGCGTCCTGCTGGTCGGCTTCGCCTATTTGTGGAAGCGCGGCGACCTGGAGTGGGTGCGCAGCACGGCCGGGCAGGAGCCGCAGGCCCAAGGAGGCGCGTAATGGGAATGCTCGAAGGCCGGTGGGAAGAAGGCTTCGTCACCACCACGCTCGAACAGGCCGTCAACTGGGCGCGGCAGGGGAGCCTGTGGCCGATGACGTTCGGGCTGGCGTGCTGCGCCATCGAGATGATGGCGACCGGGGCCGGGCGGTACGACCTCGACCGCTTCGGGGCCGGGGCGTTCCGGGCGACGCCGCGGCAGGCCGACCTGATGATCGTGGCCGGGACCGTCAACTACAAGATGGCCGACCGCGTCCGCAAGCTGTACGACCAGATGCCGGAGCCGAAGTTCGTCATCGCCATGGGCGCCTGCACCTGCGGCGGCGGCCCGTACTTCAAGTACGGCTACAATGTCGTCAAAGGCGTGGACTTGGTGGTCCCCGTGGACGTGTACGTCCCCGGCTGCCCGCCGCGCCCGGAAGCCCTGCTGGAGGGCATCATGCGCATCCAAGACAAAGTGCGGGCGATGAAGGACTTCACCAAGGGCCAGCCGCTCACGCTGCCCATCCCGAAGCGCACCGGGGCCGTCGCCGTGCCGGAAGTGTTGAACACGCCGGAAAAAGCGCTGGCGTTCCAGACGGAGACGAAGGAGAAGGCGAAGCCGGCGAAGGCGTGAGTGGACGTGGTGGTTTTCGGCCTGAAGGGCCGATTACTATAGCCCAGCCCGAAAGGGCTGGGTTAGGGATGGAAAATGATTTTCCGGTCTGAAGGACCGGTTAAGCGTTCCCCCGTAATCGCCGGCTCTTCCGGGGAGGCCGATAATCGGTCCTTCAGACCGAAGACATGATCGCCCGTTGACCCAGCCCTTTCGGGCTGGGCTATGTTATACTCCACTCGCGGTGAAATGACACAAATTGCTCTCGCAACAAATGAGGAAAATGCAGCAAGATGGCAGTGAATCCGGGGA
>JAYTTY010000213.1:0-8003 GCA_043744795.1 Zavarzinella sp.
GGCTGCGACGGATGCCAACAGCGACCCCCGCCTAAATTTCCCTCTGCCCCGGCCGGAAACCTACCCTTGTAAGGGGCCGGGGGGTGAGGTTGCCTTTCACCGCCGGTACATCCCGCGCAGAACCGGCCCGGCCAACACGGGCAGCCGGGCCAGCACCCGGACGAACGCCTTCGTCAGCCGCGGGCGGCGCAGCGCCCACGCCGTCCACTTGCACACGGCCTGCCGCCGGGCCACTTGGCGATGATAGGCCGTCGTCCACTCCCTCGCCAAATCGGCTTGGTCGCCGGCCAAGCCGCGGGTGATGATCGGGACGACCGCCACGGCGGCGGCCAGCGCCCACGCCATCCCCTCGCCGGTGAACGGCTCGACGTAGCCGACGGCGTCGCCGACGCGGAACAGCCGGTTCTCGGCCAGCGCTTCCCGGCGCCGGGTAAGTTGCGGCGTCCCCTTCCACGGCAGGTCTTCCAAGCCGGGGACCGGGGGAAAGCCCGCCTCGGCGAGAATGCGAACGGCGAGCGGGCCGAGGCCGCCGGCCTGCTTGACGGCCGCCGGGTCGAACGCGGCGGCAACGTCCAACTGATGGCCTTCCACGCGCACGAGGCCGACGTACCCGGCCGTGCCGCAGGCCATGTGAATCGTGCCCGCCGCGTAGTTGGTGGCGTGGGGAACCATCACGCCGGCCCCGATGCGGGAGCCGGGGGACAGTTGATCGACCACGTCGGGGACTAACTTCCCGCCGAGGCCGGTGGCGTCCACGACGAATTTCGCTTCGACGGCGTAATCACGCGATCCGGTGCGGAGATGAACGACGCGGTGATCGCCCCCGGAAGCGGGGTCGAGTCTGGCAGTTGTCTGCGGGAGAAAGTGCGCCCCGGCGGCGGCGGCGGCCTCGGCCAACTTGGCGTCGAACACGTCGCGGGAAAGGGCCATGCCCCCCGGCAGGCGGAGCGTCGCCGCCCGGCCGCCGGCCCCAATGCGCACGCGGTCGAGCGGTTCGGCCTCGGCCGCCTTCAACAGTGAGGTGAGGCCGGCCGTTTCCAGAATTCCGAGCGAGCGAGGGTTCAGGCAACACCCGCAGACCTTGTAGCGGGGGAACGCCGCCCGTTCGACCAAGAGGACGGAAGCCCCGGCTTGGGCCAACCCGCGGGCCGCCAGCGTCCCCGCCGGCCCGGCCCCGACGACGACGGCGTCCCACCGCTTGGCGGCGGCTTGATCCGGCGTGATGGTCGCGGTGACGGCGATGGTCGGCTCCCGTGGAAAAATACCGCCGTGAGGCGGTCTCGTTGGAGTCCCGCCTTCAGGCGGTCTTGAGTCGAACACCCGTAGGCGGCCGGCGAACCGAGTCTTCGCGGGTTCGCCTTCGTGGGTGAAACCCGTCCGCCCAAGGCGGTCGGACCCTCGAAGACTCGGTCCTTCAGGGCCTTGTGGGAGAAAGTTCTAAGACCGCTTAAAAGCGGGACTCCAACGGGACCGCCGGACGGCGGTGAAGTTCCGGGCGATTCAATCACTCCCCCGCCGCCGCCGGCGGGGCCAGCGGCAGGCGCAGTTGGAACTCGGCGCCTTTGCCGGTGCCGTCGCTGTGGGCGGTGACGATGCCGCCGTGCATCTCGACCAGCCGTTTCACCAGCGCCAAGCCGATGCCGAGGCCGCCTTGGGCGCGGTTGAGGGTGCGGTCGATCTGGGTGAACAAGTCGAAGATGTGCGGCAGGAGGGCCGGCGGGATGCCGACGCCGGTGTCGCGGACCGTGACGACGTAGTGGTCCGCGGTGGCCGCCGCCCGGACGGTCACGGTCCCGCCCGCCTCCGTGTACTTGGCGGCGTTGGCCAGGATGTTCGTCAGCATTTGGGCCACGCGGACGCGGTCGGCGGTGATGGGCATTCGCTCCGGAGACCGGGGGGCGTCCACCGTGATCTGGCCTTTTTCCAGCATCGGCATCGCGGCTTCCAAGGCGTCCTGAATCACGTCGTTCAGGTCGGCCTCGGCGAGCGTCAGGCGCAACTTGCCGCGCGTGATCCGCGAGATGTCCAAGAGGTCGTCGATTAGGCGGACCATGTGCCGGACTTGGCGGTCCATCAATTGGCGGGACTGTTCGACGGCGGCCGGGTTGCCGGCCGCGAGGCGGAGAATTTCGAGGGCGTTGCGGATGGGGGCGAGCGGGTTGCGGAGTTCGTGGGCCAGCGTGGCGAGGAAGTCGTCCTTGCGGCGGTCGGCGTCCTGCAAGGCTTCGTTGGCGGCCGCCAACTTGTGCGTCCGCTCGGCGACTTTGACCTCCAGTTCGTGCTCCGTGTCCCACTGCCGCAGGGCGTACCGGATCGCCCGCTCCAGTTTGACGCCGTCGAGCCCGCGCTTGTCCAGAAAATCGACGGCCCCGGCCTGCATGGCGGCCGTGTCGATCTCGTCGGCCGTCTGCCCGGTCAGGAGGATCATCGGCCCGAGGGCGATGTCCCCGCGGGTCTCTTTTACCAAGTCCAGCCCGGTCTTCGCTCCAATGCGGTAGTCCAACAGGTAGACGTGGTGCTCCCGGCGGCCGATGGCGGCCTTGCCCGACGCATAGTCTTGCGCCCATTCCAGCTCGTACGGGCCGCGCGGCATCTCGGCGACGATGTCTTTCGTCAGGGCGTAGTCGTCCGCGTCGTCGTCCACCAAGAGCAGGCGGATCGCGCCGTTACGGCGCTTCGCGTAGGGCATCGGGCAACTCCACGATCTCCAGCCAATACTTGCCGATCGTCTTGACCACGTCCACGAGGGCGTCGAACGTCACGGGCTTCGTGATGTACGACGCGGCCGACAGATTGTACGTCCGCAAGATGTCCTCCTCGGCCTTGGAGGTCGTCATGATAATGACGCGGATCATCTTCAGATTGGGGTCTTGCTTCAACTCGGCCAAGGCTTGCCGGCCGTCCTTGCGGGGCATGTTTAAGTCGAGCAACAGGATGCTCGGCCGCGGGGAAGACGAGGGGTCCGAATACTTGCCCTTGCGCTGCAGGTACTCCAGCAACTCGACGCCGTCCTCGACGAAGCGCAAGTCGTTGGCCAGCTTGGCCTCCTCGAACGCCTCCTTGGTGAGTTGGCGGTCGTCCGGGTCGTCGTCGGCCACCAAGATGGTAATCGGCTTCATGGGCTTCATGGCTCGTCTTTCTTCACTGCCTTCGGTTGCGACAGGGGCAGGTCGATGATGAAAATGGCTCCTTCGCCGGGGATTCCGCGGGCGGCAATCTCGCCGCCGTGTCGCTCGACAATCTTCCGACAGACGGCAAGTCCGATGCCGGTCCCCTCGAATTCGTGCTTGGCGTGCAGGCGCTGAAACACTTCAAAAATCCGCTCGGCGTAGGCCTGCTCGAAGCCGATGCCGTTGTCCGCGACGGTGATCCGCACCCCGGCGACGGCCGGGGGCGGGTCGGCGGCGGCCGGCAAGTCGTCGGTCGCCGTCGCCGTAACCGTTATCCGGGGCGCCACATCCGCCTTGCGGAACTTCAGGGCGTTGGCGATCAGGTTCTGGAACAGTTGCCGCATTTGCAGGGCGTCGGCCTCGATTGCCGGCAACGGGCCGGCGGTCACGTCGGCCCCAGTTTCGGTGACGCGGACTTCCAAGTCGGACAGCACCTCGGCCAGTTCCCGGCCGAGGTCCACTGGGGCGGCGACTTTCCCCTTGATGCTCACGCGGGAAAAGGCGAGCAGGTCGTTGATGAGCGTCCGCATGCGGGTCGCCGAGGCGAGCATCCGGTCGATGTACTCCCGCCCCTGGTCGCCGACTTCGGCGCGGAACTTCGTGGCCAGCCGGTCCCCGAAGGCTTGGATCTTCCGCAGCGGCTCCTGCAAGTCGTGGGAGGCGACGTAGGCGAACTTCTCCAGTTCCTCGTTGCTGCGCCGCAAGTCCAGGGCGACCGTCCGCACCTGCTCCTCGGCCTGCAGCCGTTCCGACACCTCGGCCCGCAGCGTCTCGTTGGTCAACTGCAGCACGGCCGTCTGCTCCCGCACCCGGAGTTCCAGCCGCTCCGCCGCGCGTTTTTGGTCGTCGATGTCGCTGAGGGACCCGATCCACTGGTCCACCGACCCGTCCGGGCGGCGCATCGGGACGACGGCCGCTTGGAACCAACGGTATACGCCGTCCGCCGCCCGCCGGACACGGATTTCCGCCTCGAACGCCTCCGGCTCGCCGCGCGTCACGCGGCCCCACGCGGCCTGCATTTCGGGCACGTCGTCCGCGTGGGTCACTTGCCCCCACCAGAAGCTGTCCCGGGGCAGGTCGGCCATGCCGGTGTACTCGCGCCAGCGCGTGTTGAAGTAGGTGGCTTGGCCGCGGGCGTCCGCGTTCCACACCAATTGCGGAATGGCCTCGGTCAGCGTGCGGAAGCGGCGCTCGCTCTCCATGATGCGGCGCTCGGCAAGTTGCTGCTCGGTGGCGTCCTTGGCAATCACGCCGAGGCCGAGGGAGAAGCCGTACTCGTGCTTGATCGGGAAGACGCTCAGTTGCCACACCTTCGGGTCGGCCGCGGACCCGGTCTCCACGATCCGGTTGGCGAGCGGCGTGTCGGACGCGACGGCCCGCTCGATGTCGGCCAGCGCGTCCTCGGGGAAGTCGCGGAACAGTTCCCGCGGCGTCAGGCCGGCCTTGGCCTCCCCCTCGCCGGCCGGCAGCAGCGGCTGGTTGGCCTTCACGGCCTTGAGTTTCTCGTCGAAGAAGGCGATGCCGACCGGGGCGTTGTCGATGAAGGCGTTCAGCCGGGCCAGCGCGGCGGCCGACTCGCGCTGGGAGTCGGCCAGTTGCTCGTTGGATGTCCGCAGGTCGGCCAGCGTCTGCTCCGTCCGGCGGCGGCCCGTGCGCTGCGACTCGCCCAAGACGGCGACGACGACGCCGCACAGCAGGAACATACTCGTGGCGATCTGGTCGCTGATGGACACCAGGCTCTTGTCGTCCTTCGGCAGCACGAACAGGAACACGACCGCGACCATGCTCAGGAGCAGCGTGACGACGGCCGGCCCGAACCCGCCGCGCCACGCCACGAACATGACGGACAGCAGCGGGATCACGAAGGCGTGGTCGTTGTCCAGCAGCGGGTCGAACAGCTTGCGGACGAGGACGGCCATCACGGCGGCGAGGATGGCGACGATGTAGTCCCGCAGCCGGTCGTCCGGCGTCTCGGGCGCGGGCGGCGCGGGTGCCGTCGCGGCCCGGTGGCGGTCCAACCACGCCAGCCCTCGGGGGATGGCCGGGAACAGGGCGACGGCCGCCGCCCACGCCGCCGCGCCCGTGAGCATTTTCATCGCCCCGGCGAGGCGGTACATGGGCGTGTCGAACATGGCCGCGATGGCAAAGTGCGTCGCCCCCACGAGCAGCAGGAACGCCCCGAAGAGCCACGCCGCCCGCGGGACGCGGCCGCCGGTTCGCCCGCGGGCGAAGTAGTACACCGACGCCGGCATCAGCAGGCAGGCGAGGGCGATCAGGATGTCCCCGCCGGTGTGCAGCCACACCAGTTCCCGCGTCCACCCGGCCGTGTCTTGGCGGCGCACGAACCCCGTGCTGTCGAAGAGGTGGGCGACGAAATCGAACACGGGCTAACCTCCCATTCGCCGGAACGGCCTCCGGGTGTAGAATTAGGACTTACGCGAGACCGAACCCACCGGAGATTCCGATGTCGGCCAGTTCCAGCCACCTGAGCGCCAAGGCCCCGGTCCCCGCCGACACGCCCGATTCCGCCCCCGCCGTCACGCAACGCATCTTAATCGCCGAAGACTTGGAAGACGCCCGGACTTCCCTGCAACAGGTGCTGCAACTCTCCCTCGGCCTGGACGTGGACACGGCCGTGGACGGGGCCCAAGCCCTCGCGATGCTGGAGGAGCGGTCCTACAGCATCCTCTTGACCGACTTGCGCATGCCGAAGATGGGCGGCATGAAGCTCATGGAGGAGATCAACGCCCGCAAACTCCCCGTGACCGTGATCGTGACGACCGGGCACGGCGGCGTGCCGGACGCCGTCCGGGCCATGCAACTCGGGGCGTACGACTTCCTCACCAAGCCGGCCGACCCGCAGCACCTGAGCCTGATGGTCAAGCGCGCCCTGCGCGAGCGGGCGTTGCAGGACGAAGTCCTCGCCCTGCGCGGCCGGCTGCAAGGCCGGCACTCGTTCCAGAACGTCCTCAGCAAAAGCCCGCGCATGCTGGACGTGTTCGACCTGATCGGCCAAATCTCGGACACGTCTTCCACGATCTTAATCATCGGGGAGACCGGCACCGGCAAGGAGCAGGTCGCCCGGGCCGTCCACATGGCGTCGGCCCCGATGCGCTCCGGCAATTTCGTCGCCATCAATTGCGCCGCCCTGCCGGAAACATTGCTGGAGAGTGAATTGTTCGGCCATGAGAAAGGCTCCTTCACCGGGGCCGCCGGCCAGCGCAAGGGGCGGTTCGAGCAGGCGCACCGCGGCACCCTGTTCCTCGACGAAGTGGGGGACATCCCGCTGGCCATGCAGGTCAAGCTGTTGCGCGTGTTGCAGGAGCGCAAGTTCGAGCGCATCGGCGGCTCTGACCCCATTGAGGTGGACGTGCGCGTGATCGCGGCCACGCACCAGTCGCTGGAACAGTTGGTGAAGGAGGGGAAGTTTCGGGAGGACTTGTTCTACCGGCTCAACGTGGTGCGCATCGACTTGCCGCCGCTGCGGGACCGCTTGGAAGACATCCCCGTGCTGGTCAGCCACTTCTGCGAGCGGTTTGCCCGCCCCGGCCACCCGCCGGCGACCGTCAGCCCGGAGGCGATGGAAATCCTGCTGAAAAGCCCGTGGCCGGGGAACATCCGGCAACTGGAGAACGCCATCGAGCGGGCGTGCGTGACGGCCCGGGACGGCACCGTGACGCCGGCCAACCTGCCGCCGGACATCCACAAGCGCAACAGCGAGACCAAGCACCCGTTCCAAGTGGACCTGGCCCGCCACCTGCCGGACCAACTCCAGGAACTGACCTCCGCCTTCGAGGAGCGCTACCTGCGCAAGGCCATGCGGCGGACTCGCGGCCACGTCGGCAAGTGCGCCAAGATCAGCGGCCTGTCCCGCCGCAGCATCACGGACAAAATCGCCCACTACAAGATTGACAAGGAAGAGTTCAAGGGGGACTGAAACGAAGAAAGCCCATGCACGGCCGTGCATGGGCTTTGCGCGACAACGTCAACAGCTCGGCAATTTACTTCGTCGCCGGGGTCGTGATCTTGCTGACGTCGGCCAACACCTTTTCGATGTCGGCGTCCTTCAGCTCGCCCTTCTTGAAGGCGTAGTTGGCCTTCACCTTGCGGTCCACGTACAGGACGACCGTCACGTCGGCGTCGGCGGCGACCTTGTACTTGTCCGGGCCGGCCGGGTTGTCGATGCTGAGGACCGTCTTCTCGATCTTGGCCTTGGAGGCCATCTCGGCCAGCTTCTTGTCGAGGCCGTCGGCGTCGCTCAGGAACACGACAAAACTGCCCATTTCCTTGTCCTTGTTCTTCAGCGTGGCCTCGTCGATCTTCTTGACGAGCTTGGCCAGGGCGTCGCTCGACTCGCGGGCGAACACCATGGCCACCGGGTTTTCCCCGTTCGAGCAAAACAGGCAATACTTTTCGCCCTTGTGCTCGCCGGTGACGTTCAGCGGGTGGAACGGGCCGGGGACCTTGTCGCCCGTCTGCGGGCCGGACTTCAGGTCTTCGGCCATCACCGGCAGACTCAAGACGACGGCGGCCACGGCCGCGACCAACATCCGAACCTTCATCAGATACTCCTTGATGCGAGAGAACAACCGGCGCGCCCGCGGACGTTCCGCGGGGCGCCCCTCATTCTATTCAAGCGTGCAACGCCCGAGGCATTATCTTGTACCACGCCGCCCGGGGGGCCTTACAGCAAAAAATCCGGAATCCGGCAACCCGGTGCGCGGCCGGACGAACGGGGATGCGTCAATCACCGTGCCTTGACGAGCCATGAGCGTGAGCGATTGGAGTGCGCGACTGTCACCACACTCCAATCGCTCACGCTCATGGCTCGTC
>JAYTTY010000214.1:0-7991 GCA_043744795.1 Zavarzinella sp.
CAACGACTGTCACCCGTGTCCGCGGCCGTTGGACAGCGGTGACAGTCGTTGAACGCGCTCCTCTCCGCAAAGCCTCCGCGTCGCGGCTTACAAGACAACATGCTGCGACACGGCAAAAACGACATGACCGGCCGGCGGCCTGTCGCACAAGCTTCTAGCCCTCTCGCGGGCCTTTGAAAAGAATCAGGGGACTGACGTCCCCCGCTCGCCGGGTTTCTCGACGGGCTATGGCGATTCGATGGCCGATGGCGGGGTTCTCGCCGCTTTTTCGCGCGACGGCACGTCACCTGCGGCATAAAACTCTTTTCATTGGCGTGGCCGCGGCCGGGCGGCGGCGGCAGTCTGAGGGCAAACCCGTGAACATTGACCTTCGCTCCCTCGGGACGCATCTGGCGGCCGTGTCGCGCGTGACCATGCGCTCCTTCCGGCGGACGATTCTCGCGGCAGCCTTCGCCGGCGGCGTCTTGGCGGGGCTGTCCTATTACTTCCTGCGCGAGCACCATTGGGCCTACGGCGCCGCGGCCGCGGCCGTCGCCATCGCCGAGGCGGCGGCGGTCGGCGTCGTCCTCGGCGTCAAGCGCGCGGCGGCGGCGGCGGTCATGTACGCCTTCGGCACGCTGCGCGTGGGCGGGTCGCTGGTGCGCGTCGTCTTCGAGCGGATTCTGGGGGTCCGCGCGGAAGAGAGTGGGATGCGAATCGTCCAAGGGCTGGCGCCGGTGCCGGCGGACCAGGCGGACCAGATGCTGGCCGGGGCCGTCCGCAGTGTGACGGCGGACGAGCGCGGCGGCTTCGTGCGGCGGGCGACGCAAGGCCGCTTGCTGGAGGCCGTCCGCAAGTTCACGCAGGAGCGCATCCGCGTGGACGGGGCGGCCGGCCACGGCGGCGTCGATCTGCTCGCGTTGAAGGAAAAGCTGGAGCGGACGGTGGACGACGGGTTGGTCAAGAAGGTCCGCGGCGAGATCCGCTGGGCGACGGCCGTGGCCGCCGTCGGCCTGCCGCTGCTCGTCGCCGCGCAGACGTGGCTCGTCCTCCTGTTGCTCCAACCCAAGGAGTGACGGGCTACACGATGAACTCTCCGCTTCGGTGAGGGGGTGAGGTAATCGGCCGGCCGCCGGGCGTCTCCCCGGGCATTTGCCTATCATTTCCCCACCGCCCCTCTCCTCCCGGACCACCCATGAATTTGCGCATCGCATCGGCCCTCTTCTGCCTCCTCAACGGCGTGGCCTTCGCCGCCGACTTGCCGGCCATCCCGGCCAAGTCGATTGCCGAGAAGAAAGAACTCCTGTTCTCCGACGACTTCGAGGGCGCCGAGCCGGCCAAGGTGTGGCACAAGGTCGTCCCGACGTTCGCCGTCGAGAAGGGGACGCTCAAGGGGACACAGACCCGCGACAAGACCGCCCCCGCCGCCGACGGCAAGCCGGCCGTCACGGCCCACGCCGCCGTCCACGGCTTGGAAATCCCCACCAAGGACAGCGTCATCGAGGTCAAGATTAAATTTGAAGGCGCCTCGCTGATCGACGTGGAGTTCGACGACCGCAAGTACGAGGGCGCCCACTACGGCCACCTGTGCCGGGCGCAGGTGCGGCTGAACGGCGTCACCCTCACCGACGAGCGTGACGGCGGCATGCGCAACGACATTTACGAAATGAAGAAAGACCCTGCTAAGAAGGCCGAGGTCGCCAAACTCATCGCCGGCCGCAGCGTCACCTACCCCGCGAAGCTGGAAGCCGGCAAGTGGTACACGCTCGTCGTCGAGACCGTCGGCGACGAGATGCGCGTCACCATTGACGGCAAGCCGGCCGGCTACCTCAAGTCGTCCGGCATCGCCCACGCCACCAAGAGCAAGATCGAACTCGGCGTCGCCGGCAAGGACGGCCACTTCGACGACATCAAGGTGTGGAGCGCCGAGCCGGCGAAGAAGTAAGGGGCGGCGGGGGTTTTGACCCCGGAGGGGTCGCAGCGATTAGCCCCGGGTCGCCGCTTCGGCGCACCCGGGGTATGAGCGCCGGCCCCTAAATTGTTTTCGACCCCGGATGGGGTCGCAGAACGCTTTGAAATCTCTGTGACCCCATCCGGGGTCGAAAGCCGTTTGCCCCTCCGTGTCCCCGGGTGCGCCGAAGCGGCGACCCGGGGCTAATCGCTGCGACCCCTCCGGGGTCAAATACCGCACTCGGCGGCTGGCGGTCGGCGTGATCGCATAAGTCGTTGATCGTGGCAACATCCTTCTGGCGCCCCGCGCCCCGCGGGGGTAAAATCGGCGTGTATATTTCAGAAGGGGGGCCACCGCATGTTGACGCTTCACGGGCCGGACCGCCGCGGCTTCCTCCGGGCCGGCGCGCTCGCCGTCGGCGGCCTGACGCTCGCCGACCTGCTCCGGCTGCAAGCCCGCGCGGAAGCCGGCGCCAAGCCGAGTCGCAAAGCCGTCATCATGGTCTACCTCAACGGCGGGCCGAGCCACATCGACCTGTACGACATGAAGCCGGACGCCCCGGCCGAGGTGCGCGGCGAGTTCAAGCCGGCCAAGACCAACGTGCCCGGCTTCGACATTTGCGAACTGCTCCCCTTGCAGGCGACCATCGCGGACAAACTCGCGGTCGTCCGCAACATGAAGTTTCAGCAGGAGGGGCACACGCCGCCGGAGTTGTTCACCGGGTTCCTGAAGGGCAACCGCCCGGCGTTCGGCTCAGTCGTCAGCAGGCTGCGCCACGACGCCGGCGTCCGCGGCCCGCTGCCGCCCTACGTCTACCTCGGGGACGCCAACTACGTCGGCCAGCCGCACTACCTCGGCAAGGCCCACGAGGCGTACATGCCCGGCGCCAAGGCCGCCAACCTCGGCCCGTCCCGCGAAGTAACCCTCGACCGCCTCGGCGACCGCCGGCAATTGCTGAACTCCTTCGACGGCCTGCGCCGTGACCTCGACGACGCCCGCGGCAGCTTGGCCGGCATGGACGCCTTCACCGCCCAAGCCTTGGAGATGATCTCGACCACCGCGGCCCGCGACGCCTTCGACGTGACCAAGGAACCGGAGAGTGTCCGCGCGAAGTACGGCAAGGGGACCGAGTACCTGCAAGCCCGCCGCCTGGTCGAAGCGGGCGTGCCGTTCGTCACGATCACGCCGCAGAACCACGACGTGCCGAAGAAGTGCAACGGCCAGTGGGACCACCACGACCACATCTTCGACTGCCTGCGCGCGGTGCTGCCGCAACTCGACCGCTCCGTCCATGCCCTCGTGACGGACCTGCACGATCGCGGCCTGGACAAGGACGTGGCCGTCGTGGTCTGGGGCGAGATGGGCCGGACGCCGAAGGTCGGCACGCAGAAGGGGACGACCGCCGGCCGCGACCACTGGCCGCAGGCCGGCTTCGCCCTCATGGCCGGCGGCGGCTTCCAAACGGGCCAAGTGATTGGGGCGACCGACGCCCGCGGCGAGCGGCCGAAGGGCCGGGCCTACACGCCGCAAAACGTCCTCGCCACGCTCTACCGCCACCTCGGCATCGACCTCGCGACGACGCTGCCCGACCACCAAGGCCGGCCCATGTTCCTGCTCGACGACCGCGACCCGATCGCGGAGTTGGCGTAGAGCGGGTGGAATGACTGGCGCGAATGCGGGAGGGCGTGACCCACGGGCATCGTCGCTTTTCGCTCCGCGAAAAGTCTGACCTCCCCGCCCGAGAGGCCAGCCACCCCCGGGCGAAGGCCGGACTTTTCGCGGAGCGAAAAGCGACGATGCTCACGCCCCGGTCATTGTTTCCGAACGCTCTGAGTTTCACCGCGGCGCCGGGGCGAGTTTCCAGAGCCGCACCGTCTTGTCGGCCGCGCCGGCGGCGAGGCGGTTGCCGTCGGCTGAGAACGCGACGGAAGTGACTTCGCCCGAGTGCTGAAACCGCGTGACGACTTCTCCGGTCGTCGCGTCCCGGAGTTTCACCACGCCGCCGCGGTTCCAATCGCCGTCGGTGGTGGCCAGCCGTTTGCCGTCGGGGGAGAAGGCGACGGCGACCATGTCGCCCTGCCCCGGCAACGAGAGCCGTTCCTTCCCGTCGGCCGCGGCCCACACGTTCACCGTGCCGAAGCGCAGGCCGGCGGCGATGAGCGTCCCATCCGGTGAGACCGCGACGGAGCGAACTTCCCCCTTCGTCGCGTCGATGGTGCGGACCAGTTCCCCTGTCTTCGCGGCCCAGACGATGACCGTGCCATCCGAACTTCCGGAAACCAGCCGGTCACCGGTCGCCGAGTAGGCGAGGGCGTTGACCCACGACTTGTGGGCTGCCAGCGTCTTCCGGAGTTCGCCGGACGTCACGTCCCAGAGCTTGATGGTCCCGTCGATGCTGGCCGTCGCCAGCGTGGCCTTGTCCGGGCTGAAGACAACGGCCATCACGGCGCCGCGGTGGCCGACGAGGCGGTGCAGGCGTTTCCCAGCGGCGTCCCAAATGGCGGCGGTGTGATCGTAGCTGCCCGAGGCGAGGAACTTCCCATCGGGGTGAAAGGCGACGGCGGCGACAACATCGCCGTGTCCTTCACATTTCGCCACTTCGCGGCCGGTTTCCACGTCGAAAACGCGGGCCGTCGCGTCGGCGCTCGCGACAACCAGGCGGACTCCGTCGGGGCTGAAGGCGACGCCCGCGACCCAGCCGGGCAGCGACAGCGAAAGATGCGGGGCGTGGTCCCGCTTCTCGACCACGGGCATGAGGTGGCCCCACGACAGCAGGTGCGGGTCGGTCGGCGCCGGGTCGGCGGGCTTGAGGACGCCGGCCATCACGAGCGTGCCGACTTGGAAGTAGATCGCGTCCGCGTCGGACGTGGAGCCGGGGAAGTGGCCGAAGCCGCCGTCGGAGTTCCGACACGCGATGGCCCACGCCGCGGCCTTGGCGACGGCGGCCCGGCACTCCGGAGAGTTCTTGCCTTCGTGCCGTAAGGTGAAGACGGCGTCGAACGTGGCGTGCCGGTCGCGGCCGGGCAAGTTCAGCAGCCAGCTTCCGTTCGGCTTCTGGTCGCGCAAGATGCGGGCGACCATTTCTTTCGAGCGCGGGGTGTCTTCCCCCACGAGTCGGTAGTAGTGCGAGGCGTGGAACGTGGCGGCGACGTGGTCGTTCGAGTAGCCGGTCTCGTCCTGCACCATCAAGGCGCGGATGCCGCGGTCGGCCTTCTCGGGGATCGGCTTGCCGACGCACAGGTACGCCAGCGGGAAGAAGCTCGTCGAGTACGCCGGCAACTGCTTGTAGTCTTCCTTCAGGATCGCCTCGAAGACCGGCAGCGGGTCGTACTTCGGCTTGCGGCCCAGCGCGTGCAGCGCCACCAGACCCTGCGTCGTGTTGTAGGTGCGGCCCTCGGGCGAGTCCGGGGCCACGGTCCCGGCGACGTTGAAGAAGTCGCCGTCCGGCCGCTGCCGGGCCAGCAGGAATTCGGCGGTCTTCTCCGCGTAAGGCAGTTTCCACCCGAACGTCTTGTGGACGGTGACGGCATACGTCACCGCCGCCAAGTCGCTGTACGCCGCGTCCGACATGCCGCGATATTTCGGATCGACCCCCGGCTGAAACGACCCGTCCGGCCGAGCCGTCTTGCGGTAAAAGTCTTGCAGGCCGCGGAGGATTTCGGCGGGCGCGGGGGCCGGGTCGGCGGCGCGGGTGGGGCCGGCGAGCAAGCCGGCGGCGACGACGGCCAAGGCGAAGCGGGGGAGCGGTCGGGGCATCGGGGTTTCCCTCACGGCAACTCCTTCAACGGCGACGCGGTCTCGACGCGGACCTTGTACTTGTTCGGGTTGGAGACGACATTGACCTTCGGGCCGCCGGGGCCGGTCTCGTACTCAACCACGACGGAGCCGCGGGCGCCGTCCTCGACCCATACCTGGAAGTCCCGCGTTACCACGTAGCCCGGCACGACCAGTTTCCCCTTTGTCGGCAGGCGCAGTTTTTCCGTGCCCGGCTTGAACACGTCCGGCAGGAACAGGTCGTCGCCTTTCGTCAGGTCACGGTTGCCGGTGCGGTAGTTGTGGACCCAGCGGACCTTGTCGGTCGCCTTGCTGACATGCGTGACAACATCTTTCTTCCCGGCGGCCTTGGCCCCGGCGATGAATTCTTCGATCATGTTGGCGGGGCACATGGTCTCCTTCTCGTCCCAGACGAAGCGCCACTTGCCGGGGCCGGCGTTGCCGGCGGCCGGGATGGCGTTGCGGGACTCGTACAGGGCGGGCAACTTCGCGGGCGGGCCGCCGAGGGCTTTTTCCATCCACTCGTTGCAGTCCACGCGCCCCTTGGAGGCGTGCCAGCCGGCGTAGTCGCTGATGCCGAAGAACGAGACGTAATTGCGGAACAAGTCCGGGAATCGCACCATGCAGGCGATGGCGTTGCCGCCCCCGCCGCTGTAGCCGACGACGTTCAAGTTCCCGGCGTCGATCTCTTGCGGGTACTTCTTCACGGCGGCCAACACCGCGTCGAGAATGTCGTGAACGTCCAGGCCGCCGCTGTCCCACTTCCCGCCGGAGTCGCCGCACCCGCGCATGTCGGGGGCCACCGCAAAGACTCCGCGGGCGGCCAACTCCTTCACGTCCAGCGCCACCGCCTTGCGCGACCCGCGGTAGCCGTGCATGACCACCAACAGCGGCTTCTTCTTGCCGTCGGCGACATACTCCACGTCGGCGAGCAGCGGCTTCACGTCGTCCACGGAACTGGCGTAGGTGAGCAGTTCCCGCGTGGTCACGGGGTCCGCGGCGATTGCCGGGCCGGCGGCCAGCAACAGGGCGACGAGGAAGGGACGGCGGGGAGAGGTCATCGTTGGCTCGCGGACGGGGGCGGAGTGTTGTTGTAGGCGCGGGCGGCCGGTTTTCCGGCCTGAAGGGCCGTTTAGCATAGCCCAGCCCGCAAGGGCTGGGACAGGAGCCTATCGGGGGTTTTCGGTCTGAAGGACCGATGAAGATGGCCCAGTCAATAAAAGGCCACGAAGTCCGCGGCGCGCTCGGCGGCCTCGCGGCGCTGGAATTGGCGGCCGGCCGCGTCGCCGGGTCACTCCCTGAAAGTAGTGGTCCCGGTTCACGCCGTCGAAAGTGGCCGGCGTTTCGGCAGCACTTCTTAAACAGCATGCCGGACCCGCACGGGCACGGGTCGTTGCGGCCGACCTTTTCCGCGAGTTCCTTGCCGCCGTGGACGACCCGGTCGCCGCGCTTGACGTGCGTTTCCGACGGGTAGCCCTTACGCCGTTTGCTCATCGGCTCGAAACGAGTGTTCCAGTTCGTGTTTTTGCGCGTCCATGACCCACCGCCTTTCCGGGTATTATGAAGTGGGCGGGACACGGCCGGCGGGCCAAAGGTTCGGGGCGCGTGACAGACTTCGACTGACCTCCCGCCGTTGCCCCGCCGGCGGTACGATTCCAAGATGGACCCCCTCTCCCCATTCACCGCCCACGACTTGGGCGACGGTCTCCACTTCCTGACGGGCCGCCTGCCCGCCGAGTTGCAGTGGGACGCCGTCGCCTTCGAGGCCGCGTGGGCGTTGCACCCGGACACCAAGCCGCGCATCTGGATGCACGGCAAGGAAGTCGAAATCCCCCGCTGGCAACAAGCCTACGGCCTCAACTACCACTTCAGCGGCCAGACCAGCACGGCCGCCCCGCTGCCGCCCCTCTTGGAACCGCTGCTGGCGTGGGCACGGCACGCCGTTCACCCACTCCTGAACGCCGTCCTGCTCAACTGGTACGAGGGGCCGGGCCACTACATCGGCCCGCACCACGACAGCACCCGGAACATGGCTATCGGCGCGCCCATCGTCACCATGTCCTTCGGCGAGGAGCGCGTGTTTCGCCTCAGTCGAGGAACCGGCGACAACCGGGAGACGCTGGACTTCCGCGCCCCGGCCGGCACGGTGTTCGTCCTGCCGCGCGACACCAACGACGTGTGGAAGCACGCGGTGCCGAAGTCGATGCGCTATGTGGGGCGACGCATCTCGGTGACGGTTCGGGGATTCAACGTGGCTTAACGAGCCGCCGGGTTGATCCCGGCGGGA
>JAYTTY010000215.1:0-2068 GCA_043744795.1 Zavarzinella sp.
CGCAAAGAAAGACAAAAATGTTCTTCTTTGCGAGCTTTGCCTCTTTGCGGGCTTTGCGAGAAACTCTTTTCAGTTCATCCGCTCGACGACCTTCCGCACCAGCACCCGCAACTTCTTTTCACACTCGGCGGCCACCGCCAATATCTCCGGCAGGCTGACCGGGTGCAGGGCGTCCGGCAAACACATGTCCGTGACGGCGCTGAAGCCGAGCGACTTCATCCCCGAGTGGACGGCCACGATCACCTCGGGGACGGTGGACATGCCGACCACGTCGGCCCCGATGGTCCGCAAAAAGCGGTACTCGGCGCGCGTCTCCAAGTTCGGGCCGGCGACGGCGACGTATACGCCCTGCTGCACCGACATCTTTTCTTCGATGGCCACTTGCTTGGCTAATTTCAACAGGTCTGGGTCGTAGGCGTGGCACATGTCGGGGAAGCGGACGCCGAGGCGGTCGTCGTTCTTGCCGATCAGCGGGTTGTCGCCGATCAGGTTGATGTGGTCCTCGATCACCATGATGTCCCCCGTCGCGTACTGCGGGTTGAGGCCGCCACAAGCGTTCGAGACGATCAGCGTGTCGCAGCCGAGCGCCTTCATGACGCGGACGGGGAATGTCACCTGCTGGAGCGTGTAGCCCTCGTAAAAGTGGAACCGCCCCTCCATCGCGATGACGGCCTTGCCGCCAAGCGTCCCGCACACGAGCCGGCCGGCGTGGGACTCAACCGTGGACTTCGGGAAGTGCGGAATTTGCTCGTAAGGGATCGTCGCCTCCGCGGCGATGTCCTGGGCGAGCGCGCCGAGGCCGGTTCCGAGGATGATGCCGACGCGCGGCGTCGCCGGCCACGCGGCCCGGACGGCTCGGGCGGCTTCCTGAATCTGCTCGTAGGTCATGCGTGTTCTCTTCGCCGGGACTGACGGTCGGTAGAATAGCGATTTGCCCGGCGAAATCCCGAGAGAACCCCGATGGCCGTCAACCTCCCCCCGCACTACCACGACGCCGAGGCCGAGTACAAGAAGGGCCGCACGCCGGAGGAGAAGTTGGCCGGCCTGCGGAAAATGTGGGTGATCCTGCCGAAGCACAAGGCCAGCGAAAAAGTGCAGGTGATCCTCAAGACGAAAATCAGCGAGCTGTCCGACGAGATCGAATCCGCCAAGTCCGGCCCGAAGAAGTCGGCCCCCAACAGCTTCAAGATCCCGAAGCAGGGGGCCGGCCAAGTCATCTTCTTGGGCGGCCCGAACGGCGGCAAAAGCAGCCTGCTGCGGAAGCTGACGCGGGCGACGCCGGAAGTCGCCCCCTACCCGTTCACGACGCGCGAGCCGATCCCCGGCATGATGGACTGGGAAGACGTTCGCCTGCAACTGATCGACCTGCCACCAATCACCGCCGACTTCTACGAAACCTACCTGACCGACTTCACGCGCACGGCCGACGCCGCCGCCCTGATCGTCGATCTCGGGGACGATGACGGCCCCTTCGCCGTGGAAACTGTCCTTGAGCAGTTGAAGGCCCGCAAGCGCATCCTCGTGGACAAGGCCCCGGAGAACGACGACGACCCGACGGTCTTCCACGTCAAGACAGTATTGATCGCCAACAAAGTCGATGCCGACGGGGCGAGTGATCGGCTCGACATCCTCAAGGAAATGCTCGGCGACCGCTTCCCGATCCACACCGTCTCCTGCGAGACCGGCGATGGCATTGAGGGGTTGCGAAAATTGTTCTTCGACCGCCTCGGCCTCATCCGCGTCTACGGCAAACTGCCGGGCAAGCAGGCCGACATGACGAATCCCTTCACCATCCCCGTCGGCGGCACGGTGATGGACTTCGCGGAACAAGTCCACAGCGAACTCGCCGAGGGATTGAAGGCCGCCAAGGTGTGGGGCAGCGCCCAGTTCGACGGCCAAACGGTGAAGCGGGACCACGTCTTGCGGGACAAGGACGTGGTCGAACTGAGCATGTGATGGGGGTCAGAAAAGACTCACCACAAAGGCACGAAGGTCACACAAAGTTACACAGAGAAGACCAGAAAGGATTTAACTCTTTGCTCTTCTTTGTGAAACTTTGTGTGACCTT
>JAYTTY010000216.1:0-7883 GCA_043744795.1 Zavarzinella sp.
GGCGTCCCGCCGGTCGGTTTGACTCCAACGACCGGCGGGACGCCGGTCCCACCAATCAACTGGCCGCTACCACATCAACTGGCCGCTACCACATCCTGAACGCCGCTCTCATTCACGACCCTTGCACGAACGGCAGCGTCAGCCCGCCTTGGTCCTGGTACTTCCCCTTCTTGTCCGCGTAGCTCGTCTTGCACACGCCGGCCGCCCGGAAGAACAGCATCTGGGCGATGCCCTCCCCCGCGTAAATCCGGGCCGGCAACGGCGTCGTGTTGCTGATCTCGATGGTGACCCGGCCCCGCCACTCCGGCTCCAAGGGGGTTACATTTACTATTATTCCGCACCTGGCGTACGTGCTTTTTCCCAAACAAATCGCCAGCATGTCCCGCGGGATCTCGAAGTATTCCACCGTCTCGGCCAGCGCGAAGCTGTTGGGCGGGATGATGCAGGAGTCGCCTTCCACGTCCACGAACGAGCGCGGGTCGAAGTGCTTGGGGTCCACGATGGCACCCCAGATGTTCGTGAACACCTTGAAGCGGCGGTCCACGCGCACGTCGTAGCCGTAGCTCGTCACGCCGTAGGAGATGATCCCCGGCCGGGACTGTTGCGGGGCGAACGGCACGATCTTCACGTCCCGCTCGATCATCCAGTCCGGCAGCAGTCCGCTTTCCATCGCCCACCCTCGTCGTCTGGTTCCCGCCATCTTCAATGGCCGTCGCCGGTTCGACAAGGCCGCTTGCCCGATTTGCCCCGGCCCCCGGCCCGGCACATTCCGCACATCCGTTCATGTGATAAGATTCCCGCGTGCCACCAGAACCCACTCCCGCCCTCGGCCGGCCGACCCGCGTCGGCTTCGTCGTCCACGTAATGCAAGTGGCCGGGGCCGAAGCGCTCATCGAGCAGGTCATTCACCGCCTCGGCCCGGCCATCGAGCCGACCGTCTTGTGCCTCGATTCCATCGGGTCGATTGGCAATCGGCTCATCGCCCGTGGCGTCCCGGTCATTTGCCTGAACCGCAAGAGCGGGAAGGACTGGGCCGTCGCCCGCCGCATGGCCCGGGAGATCGCGGCCCGGCGGCTCGAAGTCGTCCACGCCCACCAGTACACGCCGTTCTTTTACGCGGCCCTCGCCAAGCTGTGGTGTCGCGGGTCGTTCAAGCTGATCCAGACCGAGCACGGCCGACACTACCCGGACACCGTGAACCCGAAGCGGCGGGCCGTCAACCGCTTGCTCTTCGACAAACTCGCGGACGCCTCCAACGCCTGTTGCCGGTTCAGCGCCAAGGCGTTGTGCCGCAACGACGGCTTTGTCGGCTCCAAGATCGGCGTCATCGAGAACGGCGTGGAACTGAGCCGCTACCGCCCGGACCGCGACGTGAAAGAGGCGAAGCGGAAGATCGGCCTCGACCCGGCCCGCCGACACGTCGGCTGCGTCGCCCGCTTCCACCCGGTGAAGGACCATCCGATGCTGCTGCGGGCCTTCGCCCGCGTGGCGGCAAATGTGCCGGACGTGGACTTAGTGTTGGCCGGCGAGGGGCCGCTGCGCACGGAGTTGGAACGCCAAGCCGCCGCCGCGGGCATTGCCGACCGGGTGATCTTCCTCGGCGTGCGCTCCGACGTGCCCGACGTGCTGGCCGCCCTCGACCTGTTCGCCCTGACCTCCGTGAGCGAAGCCGCCTCGCTGACGCTGATGGAGGCGATGGCGACGGCGAAGCCGAGCGTGGTGACGGCCGTGGGCGGCAACCCGGACGTGGTGCGTCATGGCGTTGATGGCTTGCTGGTCCCGCGCGGCGACGACGCGGCGTGCGCGGCGGCGATGTTGACGATTTTGGGCGACGCGGCGAAGGCGCGGGCGATGGGCTTGTCGGCGCGACGGCGGGCCGAAGAGACGTTTGATTTGGCGGCGACGGTGCGGGCGTATGGCGGGCTGTACGCGCAACTCGCCGGACGAAGAAATTAAAGACGTTTCACGCAAAGCTCGCAAAGAGGCAAAGCTCGCAAAGAATTAAAATGAAATGTCGTTCAGTCGCTCGCCGGGCGAGAGACATCCATTTTTTCGTCGACCCTTTGCGAGCTTTGCCTCTTTGCGAGCTTTGCGTGAAATGTTTTTTGCCTAAAGAATCCCCGTCACCACGCCGCCCCCGTGGGCAATGTGCGTCGGCCGGCCCGTGTGGTCGGGCACCACTCCTTCCGGGTCCACGCCGAGCAGGTGGTAAATCGTGGCGCACATGTCGCCGGGGCTGACGGGGTGGTCTTTCACATACGCGGCCTGCGAGTCCGTGGAGCCGAACACATTCCCCGGCCGGACGCCGGCGCCGAACAAGAGGGCGAAGCCCGCTTGCGGCCAGTGGTCGCGGCCGGCGGCGCCGTTCACCTTCGGCGTGCGGCCCATGTCGCCCATCACCACAACGAGCGTCGTGTCCAGCAGTCCCCGTGCGTCCAGATCGTCCAAAAGTGCGGAGACGGAGCGGTCCAAGTAGGGCAGCAGCCAGTGCTGGAGCATCTTGAAGTTGTTGTTGTGCGTGTCCCAGTGGCCGTTGCCCTTGGCCTCGGTGTGGATCATCACGAACGTGGAGCCGGCCTCCACCAGCCGCCGGGCCATCAGCGTGCTGGCGCCGAACAGGTCGCGGCCGTAGCGGTCGCGCAGGCCGGCCGGTTCGCGGTCGATGTCGAAGGCCGTCTTCGCCGTTTGGGAGAGCAGCAGGTCGAACGCCTGGTCGCGCTTCTTCTGGAGGGCGCTGCCTTTCGCCAAGTGGTCGAGCTGGCCGACCAGCGACCGCCGGGCGTCGAGGGCATTCACGGTCAGGTCGCCCGTGAGCTTCGGCAACCGCGGCACGCCCATCGGCTTGATCGTGTGGCTGTAAAAGTCCTTGTCGGTGTCGATGGTCGCGTTGGCGTACGCGTCGGCGGTGCTGAACATCGGGTCGAACTGCGAGCCGAGGTAGCCGCCGTAGGGGCCGGCCCGGCGCAGGCCCTGGCTGTAGCCGGGGAAGGCCGGCAGGCAGACGTAGCCCGGCAACCCCTTGCCGGCGCCGACGCCGAAGTATTGGCAGACGGCCCCCATGCCGGGGTGGTCGGTCGGCTTGGCGTAGTAGTTGACTTGGTCGGCCCCGCCGGTGAAGCCGGTCATCACGGCGTACGGGTTGTGGCTGTTGTACCCGTGCGACAGCGTGCGGATGAGGCAGAAGCGGTCGAGCCGTTTCGCCAAGTGCGGGACGTGTTCCGTGAACCGCACGCCGGGGATGGCCGTGGGAATCGTGCCGAACTCGCCACGGACCTCGGCCGGGGCGGCCGGCTTGGGGTCGAACGAATCAATGTGGCTCGGCCCGCCGTACAGGTCGATCAGGATGACGGCCTTCGCCCGCCCGAACGTCCCGCCGAGTTTCTTCGGCGACGCCAAGCCGGGGACCAGGCCGGCCATCGCCAGCGTGCCGGCCGTCAGCAGTTCGCGGCGGGAGGGGCCGTCGCAGGCCCGCGCGGCGTGGCCGAGGACGCGGAGCATGGAGAGGCCCCAAAGGGAGGGAAGAGGTGAACTGTATCACGTCCAGGGGGACGGGGGAAGGGAAAAGTCATTGCCCGCCCGCGTCGAATGAGTCCGGTTTTTCTGTTGCACTCCCTCACTCTGTCGATTACAGTTGACGATAGAAGATTGCACGAATGCGCGAGTGTTCGCGCCGCCCGCCCCGCCCGCGACCTCTCCGTCACACATTGAGGGCTTGACGCCATGTTGGTTATCCCCGGTTTTTCAGGCAAGGACACCTGCGACGGGACGACCCGGCGCGACTTTATGCGCGTCGGCGGCTCGGCCATGCTCGGCCTGAGCGTCGCCGACCTGTTCCGCGCCTCGGCCCAGGCCGAGACGGCGGCCGTCAAGCCGGAGCACGGCGGCCCCGGCTTCGGCAAGGCCAAGAGCGTCATCCTCATCTACTTGCAGGGCGGCCCGAGCCACCTCGACTTGTGGGACCCGAAGGACGACGCACCGGCCAAGAACAAGAGCGTGTTCAAGCCCATCGCCACGAAGACGACCGGCCTGCAATTCACCGAATTGCTGCCGAAGCTGGCGATGGTGACGGACAAGGCCACGATGATCCGCTCGATGAGCTACACGCCCGTCGGCCTGTTCAACCACACGGCCGCCATCTACCAGATGCTGACCGGCTACACGACGGACAAGGTCTCGCCGTCCGGCCAACTGGAGCCGCCGACCCCGAAGGACTTCCCGAACTTCGGGAGCAACATCATCCGCCTGAAGCCGCCGACCGAGCCGGTGCTGCCGTTCGTGATGATGCCGCGGCCGCTGCAAGAATCGAACGTGGTGGGCAAGGGCGGGACGGCCGGCTTCCTCGGCAAGGCCTACGACCCGTACACGCTCTACCCGGCCGGCGACGACATGGACATGGACAAGATGTCCCGCGTGAAGACCGAAGACCTGCAACTGCGGTCGGATGTCGGCGAAGTCCGCCTGACGCGCCGGGCCAGCCTGCGGGACACGGTCTCCCAGGGGATGCCGGAACTCGAAAAGGCCACCAGCAAGTACGAGTTGAACACCTACTACGGCAAGGCCCTCGGCCTCGTGCTGAGCGGCAAGACGCGCGACGCCTTCGACCTGACGAAGGAAAAGGCCGAAGTCCGCGAACGGTACGGCAAGAACACCTTCGGCCAGAGTTGCCTGCTGGCCCGCCGCCTGATCGAAGCCGGCACGCGGGTGGTGGAAATCAACTGGCCCAAGGTGGCCAACTCGGACAACCACTCGTGGGACGTGCACACCGGCCTGTCGGCCCGCATGAAGACGCAGTCGGCCCCGATGCTGGACGCCGGCCTCTCGACGCTGTTGGCCGACATGGACGAGCGCGGCCTGCTGAAGGACACGCTGGTGATCGCCGTCGGCGAATTCGGCCGCAGCCCGCAGCGCGGCGTCAGCACGTCGGGCAACGACAACTCCGACGACGGGCGTGACCACTGGCCCTACTGCTACACCGCCTGCATCGCCGGCGCCGGCATCAAGCGCGGCTATGTGCATGGCAAGTCCGACAAGACCGGCAGCGCCCCGCTGGAAAACCCGGTCCACCCGACGGACTTGCTGGCGACGGTGTACCACAGCGTCGGCATCGCCCCGGAAACGATCGTGTACAACCACCTGAACCAGCCCCGCGAACTGGTGAAGGGGAACGTGATCGGCGGGATCATCGGGTAAGCGTCGCGTGAGCGATGAGTGAACGAGCCGGCCGCCCATGCAGGGCGGCCGGCTTTTTTTGTCAAAGATGGTAACGAGGCCGGAACGCGTGAACGCCGAACTGATTCGCCGAATCAAGGCCGACTCCGCGAGCACCTTCAAACGTGGGGCGTCCGCCCGACAAATCGCGATGACCGAGCGTGCGCTCGGCGTGGAGTTTCCGCCGAACTACCGGCTGTTCCTGTCCCACTTCAACGGCGGCGAATTCCGATTCGCCCGTATGTATAAACTCTCGCAGGGCGGCGCAGGATCGTTCGATGTACGAGACGAACTGGCCCGCGTTGCGGAGCTTTACGCACCGTTCCAAGACCGGGCGTTGCTTCCGTTCGGGGACGATTACAGCGGCAACTATTACTGCCTCACACTCGGATCGGGCAAGCCGGAACCGCCGGTCGTCTTGGTAGGCCGCTTGCTGTTGGAGAACCGCAAGCCAAAGCATGTGGCCTCGGACCTGGAAGCCTTCATCCGGGCCGGGCTGGCTGACCACGAAGCTGATGACTGACTGTCTTGTGAGCCGCGACGCGGAGGCTTTGCGGAGAGGAGCGCGTTCAGAGACAGCCCCTCATGACGGACGGCCATTGGGCTTCGGTGACGGTCGTTGAACGCGCTCCTCTCCGCAAAGCCTCCGCGTCGCGGCTCACAAGACGCGCCGTTGACGGGCATTTCGCCACCATCCCCGGTAATCTTCCCCCGCCTCTCCCCCGCCATCACCGGAGGGATCGCGATGCGCCGCCTGTCAGCTCTGCTGATCGTCATTTCCGCCGGCGACCGGTTCGGTCAAGATCGACGGGCCGCATCCCGGCCGACGTGACGCCCCCCTCGCCGCCGCGGCGAGGGGGCGAGGTCGCCTTTGCCGCCAGCCCGTCGAAGGTTCAAGCCGGGCCGCACAGGCGCGTCAGGTGGCGGATCACGTCGCGGACGGAGATGAGGCCGACCGGCTTGCCGTCGATGACGACGGGGAGGTGGCGGTAGCCGCCGACGGCCATCTTTTGCAGGGCCGAGCCGAGCGGGTCGTCCGGCGAGACGGTCTCTGGGGCGACGGTCATGTGGTCGCGGAGGGGGAGGCGGGCGTAGTCGTCCACGAGGCCGACGACCTTGATTAAATAGTCGCGTTCGGTCAGAATGCCGACGAGTTTTTCGTCCGCGTTGACCACGAGCAAGGCGCCGACGCGGTGCTCGACCATGCGGTCGAGGGCGAGGCCGAGGGTCTCGTGCTCGGGGACCGTCACCGGCGCCTTGGGCTTGAGCCGGAGGACGCTGTCGTGCAGGACGCTCTCCTCGACGGCGTCCTGGCCGGCCGGGTTGGCGTCCACGGCCGACAGGGAGAATTGGCACCGGCCGCACTCGTCGGCCCCGGGCACGTTGACGTGGCCGCAAGATGGACAGATCATGGAGTTGTTCCGGCGGGTGTTAATGGAACCGACACGCCCCCGGTGGTTGTTGTAGCAATACGCGGAATAATTGGCGGCCCCCTCGGCGGCCGCGCCTACGATGCGGCGGACAACGGCCGGGACGTTCACGGAGACTTGGCTTGGTGACGGATACGATTTTGCGCGACCCGGTGTCCTCGGCCACGCACTTCCTCATGGCCGGCGCCGCGGTGGTCGTCGCGGTGTTCATGCTGCGACTGTCGTGGCACCGCAAGTGGCGGCGGGTGGACGTGGGGATGTTCGGCTTCTCCATGGTCTTCCTCTACACGTGCAGCGGGCTGTTCCACGCCGTGCAATTGCCGCCGGACGACCTCTTCATTTACCGCAACTTGGACATGACCGGCATTTACTTCCTGATCGCCAGCAGTTTCACGCCGCTGATCGTCACGTTCACGCGGGGCCGGCTGCGGGCCGGGTTCCTCGCGCTCATGTGGGGCCTGGTGGTCGCCGGGGTGCTCGTCGTGTGGCTGGCGCCGAAGCCGCCGTATGCCGTGATCGCGGCCATCTACATCGGCCTCGGCCTCGTCGGCATGTTGGGCACGCGCCACTACCTGAACGGGGCCGGCCGCCGGCTGATCCCGCTGATGATTGTCGAGCCGGTGGTCTACATCGGCGGGGCCGTCCTCGACGTGGCCCAGTGGCCGACGCTCTGGCCCGGCGTGGTCGGCCCGCACGAGATCTTCCACCTAGCGATCATCGCCGGCACGCTGGCCCACATCGGCATCATGATGCAGTTCGTCCTCCCGCCCATGCGACAAAACGTCGCCCCGCCCGGCCCCGCGAATCCCGCCCCCGACTGGGCCGACCCGCCGGCGTACTCGAAGACGTAAAGAGCGATCCGTCGTGGTTTTCGGCCTGAAGGGCCGTTTAACATAGCCCAGCCCGCAAGGGCTGGGCCAAATGAAGGAATGGATTTCGGTCTGAAGGACCGATTAACGGGTCGGCGCCTGCGGGCATCCCACCATAATCGGTCCTTCAGACCGAGGCCGTTGATGACGTGGCATTCCCAGCCCTTGCGGGCTGGGCTATGTTAAACGGCCCTTCAGGCCGAAAACCACTTCGACCGCTGACCCAGCCCTTGCGGGCTGGGCTATGTTAAACGGCCCTTCAGGCCGAAAACCAAGACCGACCACTGACCCAGCCCTTGCGGGCTGGGCTATGTTAAACGGCCCTTCAGGCCGAAAACCAAGACCGACCACTGACCCAGCCCTTGCGGGCTGGGCT
>JAYTTY010000217.1:0-7873 GCA_043744795.1 Zavarzinella sp.
CACGTCCCCCGCTCGCCGGGTCGATTGAAAAATGGCAACGCTAACCTCCCACCAAAACGGCCCATGACAGACCCCGAAGCCGCCCCGAAGCCGCCCTCGCCGGTCGGGGACGTGTTGTTCCGGTGGCTCTGCACGGCCTGCGGGCTCACCATTCTGCTCATCTCGACCGCCCTTCTTGGCATCCTCGTCTGGCAGTCGTGGGACGTGTTGATGAAACTCGGCGAGGTGAAGATGTTCACCACCACCGAGTGGAACCCGGACACGCGGCCGAGCCTCTTCGGGGCGTGGGTGTTTATCTACGGCACCCTGGCCACGTCCGCGATTGCCATGCTGATTGCCGTCCCGCTCGGGGTCGGGTCGGCGGCGTACTTGTCCGAGATCGCCCCGCCGTTCGTCCGCAAGACCTGCTCGTTCCTCATTGAACTGCTCGCGGCCATCCCCAGCGTGGTGTACGGCTTCTGGGGCCTGTTCTTTCTCACGCCTGTCTTGCAGAAGCTGTTCATCCTGCTGGGCGGCCCGAGCAACACGTCCGGCCAAGGTATCCTCGCCGCCGGGCTGATCCTGGCCATCATGATCGTCCCGTACGTCACCGCGATCAGCTTCGACGTGTGCCGGGCCGTGCCCGCCTCGCAGCGGCAGGGGGCCTTGGCCCTCGGGGCGACCCGCTGGCAGATGATCCGCAACGTCGTCCTGCCCTACGCCCGGCCGGGGATCATCGCCGCGTGCTTCCTCGCCTTGGGCCGCGCGCTCGGGGAGACGATGGCCGTCACCATGCTGATCGGCAACGTGCGCTACGTCGATTTCTCGCTCTTCGCGGCCGGCGACTCCATCGCCAGCGTAATCGCCAACCAGTTGAATGAGGCCGGCAGCCGCGACCACCGGGCGGCCTTGGTGACACTCGGGTTGGTGCTGTTCGTCATCACGGCCATCACGAACCTCGCCGCCCGCCTGCTGATCAGAAGTGGGGCGCAACCGCGCGTCCGCGCCGGCAAAGGGCCGAAGACGGTGGCCGAGCACACGACGGCCCCGGAGTTCGGCCCGTTGGTCGTCTCCGAAAAACAGTTCCGGAAGGCGACCCGCCAAGACCGAATGATGACGTGGGTGTTGGGCGGCTGCCAACTGGCCACGGTCGTGCCCCTATTCCTGATCCTCGGGTACATCGGCGTCCGCGGCGTGACCTCGTTGGACGTGAACTTCTTCACCAACCTGCCGAAGCCGCCGGGCCAGCCGGGCGGCGGGCTTTTGCACGCGATCATTTTTAGCGCGATTCTCGTCTTGCTGTCGGCGGCCGCGGCCGTCCCCGTCGGCGTGCTGACGGCCGTGTTCCTTCAGGAGTATTCGGGCAACCCGCTCGCCCGGCCCGTGCGCTTCATCACGGAGTTGCTCGGCGGGGTGCCGTCCATCGTCATCGGGATTTTCGGCTACGCCTTGCTGGTGCGGCCGCCGCAGTTCATCTCCCCGCACCCGTTCGGATTCTCCGCGTGGGCCGGCGTGTTCGCGCTGGCGATCATGATGCTCCCGGTCGTCGTGCGGACCACGGAGGAGGCGCTGAAACTCGTCCCCGCCTCGCTGAAACAGGCCAGCTACGCCCTGGGCGCGACGCAACGGCAAACCGTGCTGAAGGTTCTGCTGCCTTCCGCCCTGCCGGCGATCATCACCGGCGTCCTGCTGGCGATGGGCCGCATCGCGGGGGAGACCGCCCCGCTGATTCTGACGGCCGGCGGGTCGAACTTCTGGCCGCGCTCCCTCGGCGACCCCACGCCGTTCCTGCCCGGCTACATCTTCGAGTATTCCAAGAGCGCCGACGCCGAACAGCAACGGCAAGCGTGGGCCGCCGCGCTCGTGCTGCTGTCGGCCATCCTCATTCTCAACACCCTCATCCGCGTCGCGGCGGGCCGGCGGGTCGTGTCGGCCAGCCGGGCCGACTGACGGAAGTCCAAAGCGCAAGTAAGACAAGCGAGCCAAGCGGCGTAAGCCGCCGGGTGTTGGGCTTCAGCGCATCACCCGGCGGCTTACGCCGCTCGGCTCACTAAATCGTTGGTCACTTAAATGTTCCTCCGCCTCTTCCTCGCGTTCCTGGGCTTCGGCGTCCTCGCCTCGGGGCTGGTCGGGGCCATGCTGCTCGGGCGGCTGAACGGCGGCGGGTTCGCGGCCGTCGTCACGGAGGCGCTGCCCATCGTCGGCGTCGTCGGGCTGATCGCCGTCCCGGCCGCGTACTTGTTCGCCAAGAACTTCGTCCGACCGATCGAAGAGATTCGCTCCGGGGCCGAGCGGATCGCGTCCGGGGACTACGAGTTGCGCATCCACGGCGGGAACTGGCGCGAGAGCCGGGAACTGGCCGGCACGTTTAACGACATGAGCTTCCGGCTGGCCACGCAGTTCGCCGAACTTCAGACAGAGCGGCGGCAACTCCGCACGGTCCTCGGCGGGATGATCGAGGGGGTCATCGCCATCGGCCAAGGGCAGCGGATTCTCTTCGCCAACGAGGCGGCCGGGCAAATGTTGGAGTTCAACCCGGCGGACGCCACCGGCCGGCCGTTCTGGGAGGTGTCGCGGTTCCCGGCCGTGCAGAAGGTGCTGGACCAGGCCCTCGCCGAGTCGGCCCCGCGGCGGGAGCCGATCGAACTGGTGGGCTTCGGCTCCCGGCACCTCAAAGTATATGTGTCGCCGTTACGGGAACACGATTCGCCCGGCGCGATCATGGTGCTGCACGACACGTCGGAACTGCACCGCCTCGAACGGCTGCGGCAGGACTTCGTGGCGAACGTCTCCCACGAGTTGAAGACGCCGCTGGCCGTCGTCAAGGCGTGCGTCGAGACACTGCAAGACGGGGCCGCCGACGACCCGGACGCCCGCGGCCCGTTCCTCGTCTCCATCGCCGAGCAGGCCGAGCGACTGCACGCCTTGATCCTCGACTTGCTCAGTCTCGCCCGCATCGAGTCCGGGGCCGAGCTGATGGAATTCGAGGACTTGCCCCTCGGCAAGATCGTCACCCGCTGCCTGAACCGGCAACGGCCGCGGGCCGAGGCGAAGAAGATGACGCTTGTCCTGGAGCCGTCCCCCGCGGTGGCGGTCGTGTGGGCCGACGAGGAGGGGCTGGTGCAAATCCTCGACAACCTGCTGGACAACGCCGTGAAGTACACGCAGGAGGGCGGGACCGTGCGGGTGGCGTGGCGGCAGTCCGGGCCGACCGCATGCGTCACCGTCGCGGACAACGGGCCGGGCATTCCGGAGCGTGACCTCCCCCGCATCTTCGAGCGCTTCTTCCGCGTGGACCGGGCGCGCTCCCGCGAACTCGGCGGCACCGGGCTGGGCCTGTCCATCGTCAAGCACTTAGCCCAGGCCATGCACGGGTCAGTAAAGGCGTCCAGCGTGTTCGGAAAGGGCACGACGTTCACCGTTTGCCTGCCGCGAACTGCCGACGACCTTCACGCCATCCACTCCGTTCCTTCACAATAGGCGGGTAAAACTAGCCCATCGTCGGAGGGGGGAAGCGCGTGTCTCGTCTGTTCTCGGACATCTTCTCGCAGCGGACCGTGGACGGCCGCGGCTCGACGACGAACTTGGCGATGGCCAAGCCGAAGTTCTCCTGCGAGAACGTGAACTTCTGGTACCCCGGCAAGCAAGCCCTGTGGGACATCAACCTCACGGTCCACGAGCGGTCCGTGCTGGCGCTGATCGGCCCGTCCGGGTGCGGCAAGTCCACGTTTTTGCGGCTGCTCAACCGCATGAACGACCTGATCGACGGGTGCCGCGTCGAGGGGCAAATCCTCCTCGACGGGACCGACCTGTACGCCCCGTCCCGCAACATGGCCGACCTGCGCCGGCGGGTGGGCATGGTGTTCCAGAAGTCGAACCCGTTCCCGAAGTCGGTGTACGAGAACGTCGTGTACGGCCCGCGCGTCGCCGGCGTCCGCGACCGGGCGCGGCTCGACTTTACCGTCGAGAAGTGCCTGAAACAAGCCGCCCTGTGGGACGAGGTGAAGGACCGCCTGCAGTCGTCCGCCCTGGAACTGTCCGGCGGGCAGCAACAGCGGCTGTGCATCGCCCGCTCCCTGGCCACGGACCCGCAAGTATTATTGATGGACGAGCCGGCCAGCGCTTTGGACCCGAAGTCCACGGCCAAGATCGAGGACTTGATCGACGACTTGAAAAAACAGTACACCATCGTCATCGTGACGCACAACATGCAGCAGGCCGCCCGCGTGTCGGACTTCACGGCGTTCTTCTACGAGGGCCGGCTGGTGGAGACGGAACTGACCCGCCAGATTTTTACCAAGCCCGCGAAGAAGCAGACCGAAGACTACATCACCGGCCGGTTCGGCTGACCGCCCGCGGGAGACGCGACATGTCCAGGCACCTCGAACGCGACTTGGAGCACTTGCAGAAGAAGATCGTCAACTTCGCCGGGCTGGTGGAGGAGTCGATCTACAAGGCCGTCCAAGCCCTCCAGGAGCACGACAACCCGCTGGCTGAGGAGATCATCGAAGGGGACGAGCGGATCGACGCCTTCGAGAACGAAGTCACCGAGGAGTGCCTGAAGATCCTCGCCCTGCACCAGCCCGTGGCCACCGACCTGCGGCGGATCGCCACGACGCTCATGATTACGACGGACCTCGAGCGCATGGGGGACTTGGCCCGGCACATCGCCGAGGGGTCGCTGGCCCTCTCCGTGCCCCGCGTCCCGATCCCGAGCAAGCTGGCGAAGATGACCGACGTGACGACCACGCTGGTCCGCCAGAGCTTGGATGCGTTCGTGAACTTGGACAGCAAGCTGGCCCGCCGCGTCGTGCGCATGGACGACGAGGTGGACCGCTACAACGACGAGATCATCGCGGAACTGATCGGGTACATGAAGCTGAACCCGGCCAACATCGAGTCCGGCGTGACTCTGTTCACGGCCACGCGACACTTGGAGCGCATCGCCGACCACGCCACGAACATCGCCGAGGACGTGATTTACTTGGTCGAAGGCGACATCGTGAAGCACCGCCCCGACGCGATTGGGGACGAGTGACGGGGGCGAATCACGAACCTGCGAGCCGAGGGCCGTAAGGCCCCGGGTGGCGCACTCGAGCCCAGCGCCCGGCGGCTTACGCCGCTCGGCTCGCCAAACCCGCGCTTCACGCCGCCAAAACTGTTTTCTGTGATAACCCGAAGGGTATCCATGCCGCAGACGCGAATGCTGATTATCGAAGACGAGCGGGGGTTGGTCCAAACCCTGACGTGGTTCTTCAACAAGGAAGGGTTCGAGGTCACGGCCGTCAGCGACGGGGCCGAGGGGCTGCGCAAGGCGCAGTCCGCCCTGCCGGACGTGGTCCTGCTCGACCTGATGCTGCCCGGCATGACCGGGCTGGAAATCTGCCGCGCCTTGCGGGCCGGGGAGAAGACGAAGAACATCCCCGTCATCATGATTACGGCCAAGTCGGAGGAGACCGACCAAGTGGTCGGCTTCTCGATGGGGGCCGACGACTACGTCACCAAGCCGTTCAGCAACAAGGTGCTTCTCCAGCGGGTAAAGGCCGTGCTGCGGCGCTCCGACGCCCCCGCGGAGGCGGCCGACACCTCCGAACACTTGGGCGTGAAGGTGGACCGCATCCGGCACCAAGTGACCGTCAGCGACCAGCGACTCGACCTCACGCCGACCGAATTCCGCCTGCTGGAGTGCCTCATCCGGCAGCCCGGCCGGGCGTTCACCCGGCACCAGCTTATGGACTCGGCCATTAGTGAGGGGAGCATCGTCCTGGAGCGGACGATTGACGTCCACATCAAGACGCTGCGGAAGAAACTGGGGGACGCCCAAGAAGAATCCGCGGACATGATCGAGACCGTCCGCGGCGTCGGCTACCGCTTCCGCGAGACGCTGGAAGCGGCTTGATCTGAAAGTTTTAGGCGAGCGTCGAGGCGTCAGCCCGACGTGTCTTGTTTTTGAAAGCAAGACACGTCGGGCTGACGCCTCGACGCTCGCCAACGCAAACGCAACAACCTCACGGCGCCGTTTCCACGATGCCGACCGGCCCGACGGTGTCGATGCGCTTGCCGTGGCCGCTCTCACAGCCGGGGCCGGTGGGCAACTCGTAGGTGCGGCCCGTGACCGGGTTGGTTTCCTTCAGGGCGAGTTGGTAGAGCTTTTCGCCGGTCGGCGTCGGGTACTCCCCGGTCACGCACGCCCGGCACAGGCGGTCTTCGTCCATGCCGATGGACCGGGACAGCGCCTCCTGCGGTAGGTACATCAGGGTGTCGGCCCCGAGTTCGCGGGCCATGCGGTCCTGCTCCTCGTCCGTCGGCCGGCGGCCGGCCATGAACTTCGGGGCGAACAGTTCTTTCACCGTGGACATGTCGATGCCGTAGAAGCACGGGGCGACGATGGGCGGGCAGGCGACGCGGACGTGGATTTCCTTGGCCCCGCCCCGCTCCCGCACGTGCGACAACAGCGCCTGCATCGTCGTGCTGCGGACAATCGAGTCTTCCACCAGCAGCACGCGCTTGCCCTGCAACACTTCGCGCAGCGGAGTGTACTTCAGGCGCACGCGGTCGCCGCGGTTGGCGCCCTCGATGAACGTCCGGCCGACGGCCCGGTTGCGGATCAGCCCCTCGACGGACGGGATGCCGAGGGCGTGGGCCATGGCGTCCGCGGCGGCTTTGGCCGTGTCCGGCACCGGGACGACGATGGTGTCCTTGTCGATGACGACGCGGTTCTTCTCGTACTCTTGGTGCGCGAGCGCCCGGCCCAAATTCGACCGGGACAGGTAGACGCTGCGGTCGTCGAGGTTGCTGGCGACGTTGGCGAAGTAGACCCACTCGAAGAAGCAGTGCGCCGGCTTCTGCTTGGGGGCGTACCGCACCCGGCGGAACTCGCCGTCGCGGATGACGATCATCTCGCCGGGTTCCAAAAACTCGATGTTCTTGAAGCCGACGTTGGAGAGGGGGACGCTCTCGCTGGCCGCCCCGAACAGGCCGCCGTCGCGGGCGAAGCACAGCGGGCGGATCCCCTTGGGATCGCGCAGGATCACCATGTCCCCCATCGCGTTCTGGTACACGATGTTGTACGCGCCGTCGAACTTCTGGCTGAGGTGCCGGAACACCTCCACCAAGTCCGGGCGGTCGTCGCCCCGGTGTTCGTGGGCGATGAAGTGCATGATGACTTCGGTGTCGTTGTCCCGCGTCAGGTGGTAGTCGGACAAGGACATCAACTCGGCCCGCAGGTCGCGGAAGTTGGCCAGCTGGCCGTTGAACGCGAACGAGAACCATTTCCACTTGCACCCGTGCCGGCGCTCGAACGGCTGGGCGTAGGACCGCGTGTTGTCGCCGCACGTCGCGTAGCGGACGTGGCCGATGCACGAGCTGCCGGCGTGGTCCTTCATCACCTTGTCGTACTTGTCCTGTCGGTTGAGGCGGAAGGCCTCGATGACGGTGCCGATCTCCTTGTACGTCTCCAGGATGATCTCGCGGCCCGGGTTGTGCGACGTGAAGCCGGCCGCCAACTGCCCCCGGTTCTGGAGGTCGATCAGCATGCGGGGCATCAACTGCGTGACGTTTTCGATTTTGCCGCCGGGCACCAACTTGGAGACGGGCTGGCCCGGGAAGTGGTACAGGGCCGCGACGCCGCACTCGTGCTGAAGCTCTTCCATCATTTCCGGGAGAACTCCGAAAGGGATTCCGGCGGGCAACGCCCCGAGCGGGCATCGTTACTATAGGGCGGATGTCCGCGAATGCACAAGCAATCGGCGGCCGGCGGGGGCCGGCGTGCCCAAATTCTTTGGAGTTGTCAAAAGCCCCCTCACCCCCGGCCCCCTTACAAGGGTAGGTTTCCGGCCGGGGCAGAGGGAAATTTAGGCGGGGGTCGCTGTTGGCATCCGTCGCAGCCCCCTCG
>JAYTTY010000218.1:0-7869 GCA_043744795.1 Zavarzinella sp.
ACCCGGCGGCTGACGCCGCTCGGCTCACTAAATCATTTTTTCTTTGGGACTCGGTCACTCCCGCTCCCGCCCGCCGCGGCGCGGGGGGCGCCGGCGGTCGTCCCGGTCGTCCTCGTCGTCGCGGTCCCGGTCGTCCCGGGCGGGCCGGCGGCCGAAATCGGCGCGATATTCCCGCACGGCGTTCCAAATCTGCTTGCACATCTTGGCGGCGTGCAGGTTGTCCATGCTGTAGATGATCAGGTCCACCTTCTTCTTCCGCCGCCACGCCAGGCTGATCCACCACGTGTCGGCGGCCCGGCGGTCCACCAGTTTGATCGCCACCACGTCCGTCCCCTGGTCGCCGGCCACGGCGTCCCGGCCGTCGTTCGCCGCCACGAACACGTTTTCGATGTTGTCCAGCGGGATCTGCCCGGCCACCGTGCTGCCGAAGCGGACGTATTGCATGCAGTCGTCGCACAGCACGAGGCGGTACGCCTGCCGCCGGAAGTGTTCGACCAAGATCACGCAACAGACGCCGGCGACCAGCGCCCCGAAGAGGGCGGCCCCGATGTTCATGACCGCCAGCGCGAGCAGGCCCCCGCCGCCGGCCCCGAGCGCGACGACGCCCAACACCGGGTAGGCCATAATGTGGAGGGCCGAATTGTTCCCGGAGATGAGCGTGTCCCCCTCCAAAGGCTTGGCCTCGCCCTCCCGCCGCAATTGACGCCGCTTGCGTGCCATCCCCGCTCCCCTTCTGATGCCTTATGCCGCCCCGCGGCCCCGCCAGTCGTCCAGCAAGTCACTTAACGTTTGTTGAATCGTGTACGCGGGCCGCCAGCCGGTGGCTTCGGTCAACTTGGCGGCGTCCACGCGGCTGATGACCGGGTCGGCGGCACGGGCGGGGTCGGGTTGTTCGATCACTTCCACGTCCACTCGCGCCAATTCCCGCAATCGGTCCAATACGTCGCGGACCGCGTGCGTGCGGCCCGTGCCGGCGTTGTACGCTTCACCCGTCTTCCCCTTCTCCATTAGCAACGTGTAGGCCCGGACCATGTCACGCACGTCGGTGAAGTCCCGCCGCGCGTCCAGCCCGCCGGTCCGGATCACGGGGGGCTGACGGCCGGCCTCGGCGGCGGCGAGTTGCCGGGCGAAGTTGCTGGCGGCGTAGTCGGCCGGCTGGCCGGGGCCGATGTGGTTGAACGGCCGGACGACGACCACGTCCACGCCGGGGTGGCGCGTCACTTGGTAACTCAACAGGTCGGCGGCCGCCTTGCTGGCCGCGTACGGTGAGGTGGGCCGCAACGGCTGGGCCTCGGTGCAAACCGGGAACGCCGGGCTGGCGTCGCCGTACACGAGGCCGGTGGAGACGTACAGCACGCGCGCCGTCATGTCGGCGGCGGCCAGCGCGTCGTACAGGGATTGCGTCGCCGTCAGGTTCCCGGCCCACGCGGCTTGCGGTTCCTGGGAGGATTTGCCGGCGTTGGCGTAGCCGGCGAGGTGGAAGACCCATTCGGGCTGCAGGCGCTGGAGCAGGGGGGTGAGGGGGGCCGTCTCCCGCAGATCGACGGCGTGCAGGGGGACGGCCTTGGCGACTTCCTCCCAGCGGGCGGCCCACGGGGCGCCGCGCGTCAGGCCGACGACTTCGTGGCCCGCGCCCAACAAGTGGGCGGCGAGGTGGCCGCCGACGAAGCCGGTCGCCCCGGTGATTAGGCATCGCCTCACGCCTGTCCCCGGCAGCGCTTCAGGTCGAAGTCCACCATCCGCGTGATGAGGCCGGGGAAGTCGAGTTCCGGCGTCCAGCCCAGGCGCGTCCGGGCCTTCGTCGGGTCGCCGAGCAGCAGGTCCACCTCGGCCGGGCGCATGAACGCCGGGTCCTGCACGGTGTATTGTTGCCAGTCCAGTCCCGCGTGGCCGAAGGCGATCTCGATGAGTTCCCGCACCGTGTGCGTCTCGCCGCTGGCGACGACGTAGTCTTCCGGCGTGTCCTGCTGGAGCATCAGCCACATGGCCCGGACGTAGTCCCCGGCGAAGCCCCAGTCCCGGCGGGCGTCCAGGTTGCCGACGCGCAGCTCTTTTTGCAGGCCGCACTTAATGCGGGCGACGGCGTCCGTCACCTTGCGCGTCACGAACTCCCGGCCGCGGCGCTCGCTCTCGTGGTTGAAGAGAATCCCCGAGACGCAGAACATGCCGTAGCTCTCGCGGTAGTTCACCGTGATGAAGTGCCCGTAGGCCTTGGCGACGCCGTACGGGCTGCGCGGGTAGAACGGCGTCGTCTCCGTCTGCGGCGTCTCCAGCACGCGGCCGAACATCTCACTGCTGGACGCCTGGTAAAACTTGATCCCCTTCGCGTCCCCCTGTCGAATGGCTTCCAACAGGCGCGTGACGCCCATGGCCGTGATGTCGGCCGTCAGCAGCGGCTGCTTCCAACTCGTGGGGACGAAACTCTGGGCCGCGAGGTTGTAGATTTCGGCCGGGCCGACCTCGCGCACCACCTGCGTCAGCGACGACAGGTCGTTCAGGTCGGCCTGGTGCAGCGTGAGGCGGTCAACGATGTGGTTGATGCGCTCGAACGTCTCCGTGCTGGACCGCCGGACGACGCCGTGGACGTCGTAGCCCTTCTCCAAAAGCAACTCGGCCAGGTAGCTGCCGTCCTGCCCGGTGACGCCGGTGATGAGGGCTTTTTTCATTCGAATCCTAAATGAGAATCGGAGCCGCGGCGACCGTCTTGTGAGCCGCGACGCGCAGGCTTTGCGGAGAGGAGCGCGTTCAATGAGCGTCACCCTAGTCTGACGGCCGACGCACATCGGTGACAGTCGCGGAACGCGCTCCTCTCCGCAAAGCCTCCGCGTCGCGGCTCACAAGACGGTCGCCGCGGGGACACCGCGTCACATCTTCACGTTCCCCATCGACTCGCGGAAGCGGTCCACGCTGTCCCGGACTTCCTTGGTGGCGTCCTCGGCCCCGATCCACCCGAGCGACTCGGTGTGGGCGCCTTCCAGTTGCTTGTACGTCCCGAAGAAGTGCTCGACTTCCCGCAGGAAGTGCGGCGGCACGTCTTCGAGCTTCTTGACGTGGAAGAACAGCGGGTCCGTGTTGGGGACGCCCAGCACCTTGAAGTCGTCGAACCCCTTGTCGCGCATGCGGAACATGCCGAGCACCCGCGTCTCGATCAGGCACGAGCTGAAGGTCGGCTCGTTCACCATCACGAGCATGTCGAGCGGGTCGCCGTCGCCCGCCAGCGTCTGCGGGATGAACCCGTAGTCGCCGGGGTACACGGACGACGAGTACAGGTAGCGGTCCAACTTGATGAGGCCGGTCACTTTGCACAGTTCGAACTTGCTGCGGCGGCCCTTGGGGATCTCCACGATCATGTTGACCACGGACGGGATGTCCGTCCCCGGCGAGATCATCATCAGGTCGAGTTGCGAGTTGCCGCGCGCCATGGGGCCGTCCAGGTTTAATGGTGGTGGTGTCGGTTTATGGAAGGGATGAGGGATGAGGGATGAGGGATGAACGGAAAACCGAAAACCGACGCACCCGCATTGCTTGCCATTCTTTCATCCTTCATCCTTCATCCTTCATCCTTGACTTGTCTCTTCTGCGTCCGGCCATATTCATAACTTGGTGAGACCGTCCCCCCGGCGAGACCTTGCCGGGGCGCCGATTATGGCGAACCTGAAACGACTCATTGACCATCTGATTCGGTGGGCCGACGGGCGGGATGTGTGGTGCATCCCGGGCGGCCCGACTTTTTCCTTTTTGGGAGCCGGCGGGGGACTCTTCCGGCCGCGACAATGCTCGAGAAACTCAGAAACATCGGGATCATCGCCCACGTGGACGCCGGGAAGACCACGACCACGGAGCGCATCCTTTACTACAGCGGCACCAAGCACAAGTTCGGCGACGTCGACGACGGCGACACGACCACGGACTTCGACCCGCTCGAGCGGGCCAAGGGCATCACCATCAACTCGGCCGCCGTCTCGATTGACTGGGGCGAGAACGAGATCAACATCATCGACACCCCCGGCCACGTGGACTTCACGGCCGAGGTCGAGCGCAGCTTGCGCGTCCTCGACGGCGGCGTGTGCGTCTTCTGCGCCGTCGGCGGCGTCGAAGTGCAGTCCGAGACGGTGTGGTTCCAGGCCAACAAGTACAAGGTGCCCCGCATCGCGTACATCAACAAGCTCGACCGCCTCGGGTCCGACTTCAAGGACTGCGTCAAGCAGATGAAGGCCAAGCTGCACTGCGTCCCGGCCATCTGCGCCATCCCGGTCGGCGAGTCCCACGACTTCAAGGGCATCATCGACCTGATCGACATGAAGTTCGTCCTCAAGGACGACACGGACAAGACGCACCAGAAGTACGAACTCGTGGACATCCCCGCCGCGCACCTGGACGAGGCGAAGAAGTACCGCGAGATGCTGCTGGACGCCGCCTCGCTGGCCGACGACGAACTGGCCGAGATGATCCTCGAAGGCAAGGACGTGTCGAAGCCGCGGCTCATCCAGGCCCTCCGCAAGGGGACCATCGAGGGGACGTTCAACCCGGTGTACTGCGGGTCGAGCAAGAACTTCCACGGCGTGCAGGTGCTGCTCGACGCGGTCGTCAGCTTCCTGCCCAGCCCGCTGGACCGGCCGCCGGTGGACGGGGTCAACCCGAAGACGAAGCTGCACGAACTCCGCAAGGCGGAAGCGGCCGAGCCGTTCTCCGGGCTGGCCTTCAAGACGGTGGCCGAGCCGACCGGCGACCTGGTGTACGTCCGCGTGTACTCCGGCCTGCTGAAGCAGGGCGCCACGGTGACGAACACCACGTGGGGCCGCAGCGAGCGGATTTCCCGGCTGTACCGCATGATGGGGAACAGCCGGCAGGAACTCGAAGAGGCCCTGCCGGGCGCCATCGTCGCCATCGTCGGCCTGAAGAACACGTACACGGGCAACACCCTGTGCGACGAGGACCACCCGGTGGCCTTGGAGTCGATCAGCTTCCCGAAGCCGGTCATCTCGTCCGCCCTCACGGTGGACAAGAAGATCGACACCGGCAAGTTGGGCGAGTGCCTCAGCCGGATGACGCGCGACGACCCGACGGTGAAGGTCCACACGGACGACGAGACGAAGGACACCATCCTCAGCGGGATGGGGGAACTTCACTTGGAAATCACGCTGGAGAAGATCAAGCGCACCCTCGGCCTGCCGGTCGGCGACCCGGCGCTGATGCTCGGCCGGCCGCGCGTGGCCTACCGGCAGACGCTCGGCAAGGCGCTCGAATTCCAGACGAAGTACTCGAAGCAGACGGGGGGCCGCGGGAAGTTCGCCGTCATCAACATGCGGTACACGCCCCTCAACCAAGAGGGGATCGACACGTGGGCCAAAAAGGCCGTCGAAGACGGGGAGAAGCCGGACCCGAACAACGTCTACTTCGACGAAGAAATCTCCGGCGGGGTCGTGCCGAAGGAGTACATCCCGGCGGTCGAGCAGGGCATCCGCAACATGGCCAAGAAGGGGAGCAAGTACCCGTTCCCGTTCGTGGACTTGGAGTGCATTCTGTTCGACGGGAAGATCCACGACGTCGACTCGTCGCAGGACGCCTTCCGCTTGTGCGCCGAGGAAAACTTCCGCGACGTGCAGCAGATGGCGGGCATCCGGCTCCTGGAGCCGATCATGACCGTGGTGGCCGTCAGCCCCGAGCAGTATCAGGGGGCCATCACCGGGGACATCAACCGCCGCCGCGGCGTGATCGAGGAGATCACGTCGGAAAAGGGCCGGGGGATCATCCGGGCGAAGGTGCCGCTGGCCAACCTGTTCGGCTACACGTCCGACCTGCGCGGGGCGACCTCCGGCTCGGCGAGCTTCTCGATGGAGTTCAGCCACTACGCCGAGGTGAACGAGAGCCTGGCCGACATCCCGAAGCAGGACAAGAAGTAACGGGACGTAGAACGTGAATTTGAGCCGGCCGCCAGCGAATGGCGGCCGGCTTTTTTTACGCGCCGGGATGACGTTGGTGTTACGTCAGTTGTGGGTGGGACCGGCGTCCCGCCGGTCGCTTTTGTGTCCGAAGACCGGCGGGACGCCGGTCCCACCATTGAGTCACCCTGAAAGCAGCTTCAATTCTGCCCTGTGTAGGACAGCTTGTCCGCGGACAGGAAGCCCAGCGTCCACTTCACTTTGGCCGCGTCCCACACCGCTTGCGGGAACGGGCTGACGCTCGGCACGTCCACCGGCCGCCGCGTCTCGACGTGGCCGTCCACATAGCAGACGTTGGCGACGCCCGCGAAGCGGAAGTGTGTGGCGTTTACCCCGGAGGCGGTGAAGGCGTTGTTCGTGCCGTAGGTAGTCAACTCATACGGGGAGCCGAAGCTGTCGAACACTTCTTGCAGGGTGCCGTCCGGGTTGAGCTGCACTTGCTCGGTGAACATGAACACCTGACTGGTGGGCAGGTGGGCGATGTTCTTCGTGGCGACGTGCCGGTTGTAGGCGTACCCCTTGCTCAGGCCGCCGACGGTGGCCTTGATCGGGTAGGCGTCCACCTTCGGGCATTTGGCGGCGGCGGCGTTGTTCTCGTAGTACGGCGTGAGGATGCCGTTCTGCGGGTCCGTGCCGACCATGAGATAGCTGGAACTGTCGTAGGTCACCAAGCCGTACCAGAACTTCACCGTGTACTGCGGCGTCGCCCACGTGAACACGGAGGCCGCCGGCAGTTGCTGGTACGTCGATTCGTAGTTGTGGGCCGCCAGCCCCAACTGCTTGAGGTTGTTCTGCCCCTTGAGGCGGTTGGCCGCGTCGCGCACCTTCTGGACGGCCGGCAGCAGCAGGCCGATCAGGATGGCGATGATCGCGATGACCACCAACAACTCGATGAGGGTGAACCCGCGGCGGGGCCGCGCGAAAACTGAGGAACGCATAAATGCTCCGTCTGCCGGATGCCGGGCAGAAGCGCCCCGGGCGAACAGACGGACCGGCCCCGCGGGCACGCTGCCCGTGGAATTGAACGTGTGCCGGTCGTCCGCCCGGCGCCGGGGCTACGAACGATGCTCGGCAGGCAGGTCTTCCGGCTCCCGGTTCGTCACGACCCCAAACCCGGACGGCCTTCCCGCCTTAACGGCAGTGGCGTTGGTTGTCCGGGGGTCTGACCGGTTACGGCGGCGGCCCCGCGACGGTTTCTCACCGTCTTCCCTCTTCGTCCCCCGGCCACGGGCGTGGCGGGGCGAACCTGTCGAGTGAACGAATAGAGTTAGGGGTTTGGGGGCGCGGCGGCAAGGCCGGGCGAACGGCCGTTTAGCCGCGACGCGACGCTTCGGAGTGGAGCGCGAAGCCGGAACCAGCCGTTCGCTTCACCCGTCGCAAACAAGAATGGACGGCCACTTGATATGGCGAAATCGGCCCCAATTGTGAAGGTCTGCCACTGCTCTGCCATTGCGCGCGACCGATTTGCCCAATTCCCGGCAATCCGGCCGGTTCGGGATAGCGCCGCGACGGCGGGCCGACTATCCGGATGCGGTGGGGCTTCGGCCTCGGAATGTTTTGACTGTCGGCCCCGGGGCGGTTCGCCTGTCGGCGGAGGCCGGCATGGCTCAGGCGTCACCGCTTGCCAGAGGCGGACAGAACCAATCCTGTCCCCTTCATGTTCGGCTTCACAAACCGCCCCCGAGTTAGGGTGCCGTTATTCGCGGTAGGAAAACTCCGAGTTGGTGCTTGCATTTCCTCTCGCGAGGGTTTACGCTCGGGCAATCGCCCGGCGTAACCGTCGCGGGTGCCAGAGCGATAGGCCGACTCCGAGTTGGGAACGCGGTTTCCGGCGAGTTGGTCTAATCACGGTTGAACTAAACCGCCCGGTGGCAGGTTCTGAACAGGCATTTCCCCGGCTGATTTTGGCCTTGCGCTTTTCCGGCTT
>JAYTTY010000219.1:0-7858 GCA_043744795.1 Zavarzinella sp.
TAGGAGTTACGCAGTTGGCTCTTCTGGGCCTCAAATGACCGCAAGCTGGATGTGTTTGGGCAACATGGGCAAGTCAGTATCTTGCCCATGCCACCAAAAAACGACCAACTGCGTAACTCCTAAGGTGATCCAAAATTCCGCCGAAGCATTGACAAGATTTACGAGATCGTCACTTACGCGCTGTTCAACGCAGTGGTCGCCGAGCTAGGAGCGACAGTCACTCTTTCCGTGGCCAACGGGAAAAACGATGCCTTGGCCGACTTTGAACGCTTCTCTCGATTGGTACTCGGTGTAGACCGAAAGCAACCCTCGATCACACTCCCGGCCCGATTGTTTCGGGTGGGAACGGCCAACGCGAACGACGCCGGCCTTGACATGTGGGCGAACTTCGGACCAGCCGTCCAAGTCAAGCATGTCTCTCTTTCCCCAGACCTCGCAGGCGAGATTTGCGGAGGCGTCCAAGCTGGGCAAGTAATTATTGTCTGTCGGACTGCTGAAGCGGACGTAATCCGAACTGTCGCCACCCAACTCGGCTTTGCGGATCGCCTTCGCGGAGTTATTACGGAAGAGGACTTGATCGAGTGGTACAAACTCGGCAAGTCAGCGAAGTACGCCATGACTGTTGGGCAGAATCTGCTGCGGGCTGTCATCGCAGAGATGGACCTCGAATTTCCGCTTTCCCACGCTGACCCATTCAGCGAATTTTTCACGGAACGAAAATATGATCAGATTGTGGATGTGGAGGCTTGGTCGGTATGAGGTGATCTCGCTTGTTAATCGGGACACCTGAAAAAGCCCTCTTCAGCCGCGACGCGGAGTCTTCGGAATGGAGCGCGAACTTCCCGCCTCAATTGCCGGTGGTGGGGTGATACGAATTAAGCCTCTGAAATGGATTTGCCCCCGATCTTCTGGAAGGTACCGGATAACACTTGAGTTTTGGTGATTTGACCCGTAGGGTGCGTCTTACAGCGAACTCATCCGCGCAAGAATCTCAACCAGCTTGGCCGATTTAATATGCCCAATTTTTCGAATGATTTGTGCTTGTGTGGCCGTCACGATCCAGTCGCATACGGCCACTGAAGGTAAGACAAGGCCCGAATGACACAAATTTGGTCGGCCGAATGGCAGCTTAAATTGAACGTCTGAAAGGGGTTCCGTGTACGAACTCGTGACGGCGATGCCATCAATCAGCAAATCACTTTCCGAGCAGTCGGCAACCAGTAGAACGGGGCGATCTTTGTGGTTCACCCCGTTCTCGTCCGGCACGTTGGACACCCACAGCACAGTGCCTTTGTAAAAGCGGATGGCCATGAGTTAACGCCTGGCGGCCATCAACTCAGCCGCCTCCGGGGTGACGATCCTCGCCTTGGCCCGCAGTCGGGTGATGTCCAGAGGAGGCATCTCCGTCAGACGTTGGCAGGCCTCTTCTTCAGCCTGTTGTAGATCTGCCCCGAAAGACGTAATGGCGCCGGGCATGTTCTGGTGAGTGAAGTACGCGGCAATGGCCTCCACGGAAATTACCGCGTTGCTATGAGCGTCCTCGTCCAAGTCGCCCCGGGCATCCTTCCAAGGGTCTTCTTCATGCGTCCGATCAGCCAAGCCATTTGCCGACAAATGCTTGTACGCCGTCCATACGGAGCGAACAAACTTGGATTCCTCGGCGTCCAAGGCGTAATCGCCCTTGAACATACCTAGTTCCAGTTGCCGGTTTTCGTGTGCCTCCTCCGGCATGGCTTCGTACACATCTTTGATCACCGGGCCATCTCGCCACGCTTCAACGGTCTCCGGGAACATTTCGCTTTGACGGACCACCAGAGACCACGCTTGAGCGTAGTAGAGCAGCTTTTGCAGTCGGCGGTGAATGAGTGGATCGTTGCGCTTGTCCTCAAGCCCAAGCCGAACAAACTCTTTCGCCACAGACATAGCCCGTGACATGACTTATCTCCTTATCCTTTAGCTACTTTTGGAGTTGCGGACATCCTTGTCGATGTGATTCATTGCCCCATAAAAGGTTGCATTGGCCGCCCACCAAACAAATTTCAAACCAAACTTACATCAGCAATGACACGTTTTTGAATGTAAGTTACTTGCTTTTTGGGCGTTTTAGCCGTTTTGGTCGCTTTTTCAATAATAGATTGTATCCGCGTACGTCAAGAAGACTTTTATTTGACTGTCGCCCGAATATTCATTCTCAGACACGCACGTAATGAAAAAACGCCGCCGGCAACAGCCGGCGGCGTTCAATGGATGAGTGCGATCACGGCCGCGGCGTCAATCGACGCTGAACTCGGGCTTGCGCCGGGTGAGTTGGGCTTGCAGGCGGGCGACGATGCTGGAGTGCATTTGGCTGACGCGGGACTCGCTCAGGTCGAGCGTGGCCCCGATCTCCTTCATCGTCATGTCCTCGTAGTAGTAGAGGATGATGATGAGCCGCTCGTTGCGGTTCAGGCCTTTTGTCACCAGGCGCATCAGGTCGCCGTTCTGGATGCGGCCGGTCGGGTCTTCGGACTTCTTGTCTTCGAGGATGTCGATTTCTCGCACGTCCTTGTAGCTGTCCGTCTCGTACCACTTCTTGTTCAGGCTCACGAGGCCGACGGCCGTCGCCTCGCCGACGTGGTTGCCGAGCTGGTCGATCGGCACGCCCAAGGCCTCGGACAATTCGTCCGGCCGCGGCGGCCGGCCCAGCTTGGCTTCGAGCGCTTTGCGGGTCGCCTCCATCTTGGAGGACTTGGCCCGGACGAGCCGGGGCACCCAGTCCATCGAGCGCAGTTCGTCCAGCATGGCCCCGCGGATGCGGGGGACGCAGTACGTCTCGAACTTCACGCCGCGGGTCAGGTCGAAGGCGTCGATGGCGTCCATCAGCCCGAACATGCCGGAGCTGATGAGGTCGTCCAACTCCACGCCGTCGGGCAGTCTCGCCCAGATGCGCTCGGCGTTGTACTTCACCAGCGACATGTACCGCTCGACGAGGCGGTTGCGGTACTCGACGTCCCCGGTCTCCCGGTAGAGCGTCCACACCTGCGGAATGTCGATGTCGGTCCGCGTCAGCATTCGGATCCCTCCCTGTTGATCGGAAGTGACCCGCCGTGGCCAAGCCGCCCGGGCCAAAAAGTGGCCCGGCCCCCCCGACTTGGCGCGACCCGCGTGCGGCCCGATTGCTCGGGCGCCGCCGTCCGGCGCGGAAAAGTTCTCAACACGCGCGGCGGGCCGTCTCCCCCGACGGGCCGCCGCGCGGCAATCCTTGCGCTTGTTGCGAAACTCCCCCGAATCACCGGTCGGCCACGCGGGCGGCGTGTCAACCTTCCAAACCCCGAAGCACCAGGCGAACGGTGCCGTACACCCAACCATCGGCCGGCCAAACATGAGGGCTGAAGCGGAATTTTTTCAAACCCGCGTCGCGTCCGCCGGGCTTGCCCGGCACAACCGCTTCCCCAAGCAGTCGCGCCGGCCCCGGCCGACACCCCCGCGACGGCCGCCCGCCGGGTGAATGTGCGGGGGGAATAACGCGACCCACGGAGCTTGTCGAGGGAAATAAGTGCAAAGCGCGCGGGATATTGACGGGCATGGGACGGCGGGCGGGAAGGTGGGAAATGTCGATGAGCGAGACGGGCTGGCCGCGAAAGGCAACCTAACCCCCCAACCCCCTTCCCTAAGAAGGAAGGGGGAACCAGAAATCTCAGCAGACCGGAAGCGAATGACGGTGATGTTCGCCCACTTGCTCCCCCTTCCTTCTTAGGGAAGGGGGTTGGGGGGTTAGGTTGAGTGGAGCGTCCCGCAAAGTCTGCCGCCCGCGATTTCGGCGCCCGATACCCGATCTTCGCGCGCCCCGCTAAGATGACCCCCCTATGCAACCACGCAAGTATGCCCCGTACGTCTACATCCTCATCGGGGCCGCCTTCCTGTTCGGGTGGAAGTTCGTCCAGGACGCCATCTGGCCGCCGCCGCCGAAGAAGGCGACGCTGGCGGAACTCCAGACCTTCGTCGGCGGCGGGCTGACCGAGACGAGCCTGAAGATCGGCGCGCCCGAGTTGGAGCGGGAGCACGAGTGGGCGGAGAAAAATCGCGTTGATCGCGAGCGCGCCAAGTACGAAAGCGCGCTGGCGGCCATCGGCGGGTTGGCCGCCCACGCCGGCCCGCTGGCCAAACTGGAGCGGTTCCCGGTCGTGCGGCCGGAAGACCAGCCCGAGTTGATCGCGCTCGGCCACGGCGACAAGCCGTTCCACTTGCGAGTGCTGTTGAACACCAAAGGGGCGTCGGTCCAGCAAGTGGTGTTGGCCCGCTTCCAACAGGCCGACCGCGAAGGGCTGCCGGTCGTGTTGCCGGACGGGTCGAAGAAGCCGCTGCACCTGATCCCCGGCGTGCGCGTCCCGCGGGCGGCCAAGATCCGCGACCAGCGCGAGGTTCCCGTGCCCGAGTTGGCCCCCGGCAAAGTCCCGGCCGACGCGGACTACCTCGAACACCCGTCTTACGTGATGTACCACTACGAGAAGGCGACCGACGACCGCCCCGTGAACACCCTCGGGGAGCGGAACTGGAAGTTCCTCGGCTCCACGGAAGACGGCGACACGCAGACCGCCCGCTTCGAGACCGAACTCGGCGAGCCGCACTTCGTCAAGATCACCAAGACCTACACGCTGAAGCGCGACGAGTACCACGTCGGCTTGGCCGTCGCCATGACGCCGTCCCGGCGGCCCGACGGCCTGCGGTCGGACGGCTTCCGCTACCAGATCGACGGCCCCAAGGCGATCCCGCTCGAAGGCGAGTGGTACGCCACCACGCACCGGCAGGGGGTCATCGGCTGGGCGGACGCCAAGGGCAACGCCACCCGCACCCTGGAGGACATCCGCGAAGTCCGCACCATGGACGGCAGCGACCGCCTGTTGAGCAAGGACACCAAGCCGATCCAGTACGCCGGCCTGATGGTGCAGTACTTCGCGTCCGTCTTGGCCGTGGACAACGTCCAGCCGGCCGGGCAGAAGCCGGACTACATCGAGTTCGTCCGCTTCACCCCGGTGGGGCCGACGCACAAGGGCAAGGAGTTCCTGGACGACATGACCTTCCGGGCCATCAGCAAGCCCGTGGATGTCGCCGCCCCGGCCAGCCATTCGTATGTGCTGTACCAAGGGCCGGTAAAGGTGCGCCTGTTGAAGCAGCTCAAGGGCGACGAGGCCGTCCCGGAAGAGGCCGTGGACCGCTACCGGGACGCCCTGCACCTGAACACGCTGACCGACGCCCCGATGCCGAACTTCCTCGGCACGTTCGCCAACGCCATCTTCTGGACGGACTTGGTGATCGTGTTCACCAACATCGTCCACTCGCTGCTCGGCCTCCTGTCCGGGGTGATCCCGAACTTGGGCATCTGCATCATGATTATCACCATCTTCGTCCGCGGCCTGCTGCACCCGTTCAGCCGCCGGCAGTCGCTCAACGCCAAGGTGATGCAGGAAAAGCAAGCGAAGGTCGCCCCGGAGATGAAGAAGCTCACCGAAAAATACGGGAACGATTACCAGCGGCTCAACGCCGAGAAGATGCGCCTGTACCGCGAGCACGGCATCAACCCGGCGGCCGCGTTCGGCGGGTGCCTGCTGCTGTTCGCCCAGATGCCGGTGTTCATGGGGCTGTACTACGCCCTCCAAGAGAGCGTCTTCTTCCGGCTCGAACGCTTCCTGTGGATCCCCAACCTCGCCGCCCCGGACATGCTGGCGTTCTGGACGGAGAACATCCCGTTCGTCAGCACCCCCGACGACTTGGGCAGCACGTTCTACCTCGGGCCGTACTTCAACCTGCTGCCCATCGTGGCCGTGCTACTGATGATGTACACGCAGTCGAAGATGATGCCGAAGAGCGAGGACCCGCAGGTCCAGATGCAGCAGAAGACGATGAAGTTCATGATGATCCTCTTCGCCTTCTTCTTCTACAAGGTGGCGGCGGGGCTGTGCATTTACTTCATCATGTCCAGCGTGTGGGGCATGATCGAGCGCCGCCTGCTGAAGAACGCCAAGCTCCCCGGCTCCGAGCCGAAAGGCCCGGCCGACGACGGCAAGCCGGAGGCCCCCAAGGGCTGGCTCGGCCGCAAGAAGGCCGGCCTCCGCGAGAAGTGGGACAGGCTCTTGGAAGAGGCCCAAAAGCAGCAACAGGCCCACACCAACACCCCGCCGAAGCCGGGCGGCAACCGGCCGGGGAAGAAGCGGAAGTGAGGCCGAAAGCCCATGCACGGCCGTGCATGGGCTTTTTTTCTCACAAATACTTGATGCACCCCACGCCCGCGACCACCAGCACGGCCCCGGCCACGCGGCCCCAGGTGATGCGCTGCTCCGCGAGGCCCATCAGGGCGTAGTGGTCCAGCAGGATCGCGCACAAGAGTTGGCCGCCCACCACCAGGGCGATGAACGCGGCGGCCCCGAGTTTCTCCGTCAGGGCCGCCCCGGCGAGGACGATCATCGCCCCCAGCGGGCCGCCGATCCAGTTCCACCACTGCGTGGCCCGCACCGCCTCCATCGCCGGGGCCGGCGGGCGGAACGCGAGCATCAGCACGACGGCCGTGACCCCCGTGCCGCAGATCGAGAAGAAGGCCGCCCACCACGGGCTGTCCAAGTTCCGGCGGAACGCCCCGTTGGCCGAGGCCTGCGCGGCGATGCACGCCCCGGCCGCGGCCGCGAGCAGGGCGAAAAGAGTGTTCCAGTTCATCGGGGTGTTTTAGGAAGTGAGGCGGGCCAAAACCGACCCCCTCCAACTCCCCCTTGCCAAGGGGGAGAGAAAATCAGTTGCGGCGGCCGGTTTTCCTCTCCCCCTTGGCAAGGGGGAGTTGGAGGGGGTCTGACTTCTCTTGCCGTCAGAAGTAATCCCGCTCTTTCAAATCGTCGGCTTGCTTCAGGACCGGGACCGCCGTGTCGCCCAAGATGTCGGTGACGACGGCCGCCGGCGTGCGCCGCCGCAGGCGGCTCTCGGGCTTCAGGATCACGCGGTGGGCCAGCACGGGGTGGGCCATGCGCTTCACGTCGTCCGGCAACGCGAAGTCGCGGCCGCCGATGGCCGCGATCGCCTGGGCCGTGCGGAACAAGGCGATGGACGCCCGCGGGCTGCCGCCGAGCAGCACGTCCTCGTGCGACCGCGTCGCGTGGACGACGTGCAGGATGTAGTTGCGCACCTTGTCATCGACGTGAACCTCGCGGATCGCCGCTTGGGCCGCGAGGATGTCGTCGGCCTTCACGACGGCTTGCAGGTCGTCGATGGGGTGGCCCTTCTGCATCCGCACCAGCATCTTGCCTTCTTCTTCCATCGTCGGGTAGCCGAGACTGAGCTTCACCAGAAAGCGGTCGAGCTGCGCCTCGGGCAGCGGGAACGTCCCCTCCTGGTCCACCGGGTTTTGTGTCGCCAACACGAGGAACGGCGGCTTGAGCGTGTACGTCTTGCCGTCCACGCTGACGCGGCGCTCGGCCATCGCTTCGAGCAGGGCCGACTGCGTCCGCGGCGTGGCCCGGTTGATTTCGTCCGTGAGGATAGTCTGGGCGAAGATCGGGCCGGGCCGGAACTCGAACTCGGCCGTCTTCTGGTTGAAGATGGAGACGCCGGTCACGTCCGACGGCAACAAGTCCGGCGTGCATTGGAGCCGCTTGAACGTGCAGCCGACGGTGACGGCCAGCGCCCGGGCGAACATTGTCTTGGCGACCCCGGGCACGTCTTCGAGCAGGATGTGCCCCTCGCACAGGTACGCCGCCAGGGCGAGCGTCAACTGCGGCCGCTTGCCGATGATGACCTTCTCGATGTTCGCGATGATTTTGCCGGCCAGGGCGGCGACGTCGGACATGGGGGAGTCTCTCAAAGGCAACCTCACCCCCCGCCGCCGTGCCTGTTTAGC
>JAYTTY010000220.1:0-7851 GCA_043744795.1 Zavarzinella sp.
TCACGGCGATGGGTGGTGAAGCGGCTGCCCCATCGTCTCATGTCAAGCTCGCCCCGAGAACCCCAATCGGGTAAGCTACTTCCTGCCGCTCGCCTAAGGTTCCGGCCGCAGTCCTGCGGGATATGCCGGACGCCGCACAAGGCGCCGGCCGGCATATCCCGATAACACTTCCCGAAAAATTTCCCCCCGCTGCATCCAAGCGGCCGCACGCAGCGAAAACATTTCCGAGGCGGATGATGAAGAATCGTTGCCGCCCGTCCCGGATTACCGGCTGGTTGTGAGTGGCGAGAGAATTCCTTGCATTGTCGCCCCCTTTATCTCGACATGCAGCCCGGCCACTGTCCCGAGCATGCCCGTCCGGCCCGCGTTAATTTCCTTTTTCAGTTTTGTTACTGGGAGTGTTGAACATGAGTCATCCGAACCCGTCCGCCGTCCGAAAAATGTCCTGGGCCGAGCGCCTGAAGTTCCTGATCGAAGCCGACCCGAAGCAAGAAACCGAAGCCTCCCGCGACCTCTTCCACCGCCGCGGGGCCTTGGCGGCCTTGGTCATCGCCCCGGCCGCGGCCCTGTTGGTCGCCGGCGGCGCGGCCGAGGCCGCCGGCCCCGCGCCGGCCATCGGCAGCAACGCCAAGGACTTCAAGTCCATTCGGAACCACGAGAACGCTCACGTCGATTTCTTGGAAACCGCCCTGGGCGTTCTGGCCCGGCCGAAGCCGACCTTCAAGAACTTGGAACAGCGGCGGTTCATCGACTTCGTCCGCGTCTCCCAAGCCTTGGAGAACACCGGCGTCGGCGCCTACCTCGGCGCCACCCCGTTCGTTCAGGATCCCGATTACCTCTCCGCCGCCGCGTCGATCGCCTTGGTCGAGGCCCGGCACGCCGGCTTTCTCAACGCGTACATCGGCGACCCGATCACCGGCGGCCCGCTGGACAGCACCGTAGACCGGCCCTTCGACGAGCCGCTGACGCCCGAACAAGTAGGCGCGGCCGCCGGCGGTTTCATCAAGAACCTCAACGGCGGTCCTCTGATCGACTACGACGATACATACATGAACATGGACCCCAATAAGCCCACTCGGTCCCCTCAGAACGATTTGGCGATTCTCAACTTCGCGCTCGCGCTCGAGTACCTCGAGGCCGAGTTCTACAACATCAACGTCCCCAAGTTCTTCAAGGGCAAGTAACCCCCCGCGCGACCCGGCGGGCGCCCCGCCGTCATTGGCCCCGTCCGGCCGACCGCCCGCCAAATTGGCGTGAGCGGTCGGCCGGGCGGCGGCCCCGCACCGTCACGCCCTGCGTTGCCCTTGCGACCTCATTCCGGCGGCCGTTGTCGGCCGCCCATCCCATATTCTTTTGCGAGCCATCCACATGAACTTTTTCACTCGCGCGAGGCGGCCGTCCGGCCCCCGCCGAGCCTGTTTGACGTTGAACCCCTTGGAAGCGCGTGACGTCCCGGCGGGGGCCGTCACCGCCGTGTTCGCGGGCGGCGTCTTAACGCTGACCGGCGACGCGGCCGCCAACAATGTCGTCCTGACCCAAACGGGCGCGACGATTCAATTGTCCGGGGCCGACACCACCTTCGCGGGTGGCGCTTCGTTCACCGGCGTCTCCGCCGTCCGGGCGGCCTTGGGCAGAGGCAACGACGCCTTCGCCATCAGCGCCACGGCCGACTTTAAGTTAAGTGGGGCCTTGTCGGTCAACCTCGGCAACGGCGACAACGACTTCACCTTAGCCACCGCCGGCAAGATCGATCTCGGCGGCGTGGCCGTCACGGGCGGGACGGGCTCGGACACCGTAATTGTGTCCGGCGGGGCCGGGCTTGGCAGCCGGGTCGGCGGCGTGGCGGCGTTCAATTACAACGGCGGCGAGAGCGCGACGACGTTCGCCGACATCGCCTTCGGCGGGGCCGGCGGCGTGGCGGTGTCGGCCACCGGGGCCGGCAACGCCAGCTCGCTGTCGGCCACGGCCGTCACCGTGGCCAACACCCTGACGGCGGCGTTCGGCACGTCGTTCGGCCGCGTGACCCTCGACGGCGGCTCCTTCGGCGACCTGACGGTCAGCGGCCTGACGGCGACGACACAATTGGACGGGGTCACCGTGGCGGGCGACGTGTCGGTCACGGCCGTCAACGGCCCGCAATTCACGGCAACCGACACGGCCATTGACGGGAAGCTGACGCTCGCCGGGTCGGCCGCCACCGGCGCGGTGACGGGCAACTGGTCGGGGGACAATTCCGTGGGGGAAATCGTCGCGCGGGGGCGGACCGTCTCCGTGTTCACGGGGTTGGACCCGGCCGACAGTTTGACCGTCGCCGGCGACGTGGTTTTACGCGCGACGGCGACGGCGGCCCTCCGCGTGTCCGACGGGACTTTCGCCGCCGACAATGTCAGCGTGACCGGGGCGACGGCCGCGACGGTCGACGCCGACGGGGCCGCCGTCACGCTGGGGGGCGACTTGTTGGTGGCGTCCCAACGGCTCTCGTCTCTAAGCCAGACGGCCGGCACGGTCGGCGTGCGGAACATGAAGTTGACGGCGTTCGTCGGCACGGCCCATATGAGCGTCACGGACTTGGCGACCGGCTTCGCCGCGACGGGCAAATTGCAGGTCGCCGGGGCGGCCGGGGCGACGGCGGACGTGACGGTCGGCACGCTCGATGCGCGGGACTTCACCGTCAGGGCCTACAGCGGGCCGGCGGCCTTGACCCTCGGGAAAGGCGCCGGGGCGCTGACGGCCCGCAACGTCACCGTGGCGTCGGCGTTGAGTGACGCCACCCTGACGGCGGGCGGGGCGTCGGTCGCCCTGACGGGAAACACGGTGGTCCGCGGCGGGAGGACCGCCGACGTGAATGTCTCGGCCGGGTCGTTCGCCGGCCGCGGGCTGACGGTGACGTCGGCCGGCCGCGCGTCGGCCGAAGCGGCCGGCACGGCGACCGGCGTGACGCTCACGGGCGACGCCCTCGTGGCCGGGGCCGCGAAATCGACGCTGACGCTCCGGGCCGGGCCGTTCGCCGGGCAAAACCTGACGGTGAGTTCGGCGGGCGGGTTGGCGACCGTCAACGCCCGCAACCAATCGGTGACGCTGGCCGGCGGGCTGACGGTGGCGAGTCCGTTCGCCGCCGCCGTGACGCTGAACACGACCGCCCTCAGCGAAGTGGGCGGGGACGTCCGGGTGACCGGCGGGGGCGGGCAGGACGAGGTCACGGCCTCGTCCAAATTCCGGGCCGACCGGGACGTCGTCCTTAACCTCATGGGCGGGGACGACACCGTGAGCCTCGGCGACACGGCCGGCCCGACGGCCATGCGCCCGTTGGCCGTCGGCGGCAGTCTTTCGGTCCTGACGGGGGACGGGGACGACACGGTGACGCTGCTCGGCGTGACGGTCGCCGGCGCGTCGAACTTCCTGACGGGCAACGGGGCGGACTTGTTGTCCATCGACGCGGCCGCCGCCTTCACCGGCGAAGTGACGGCAAACTTGGGGGCCGGCAACGACTTCCTCGACATCGCCCAAAACACCGGCTCGACCGCCGGCGTCACGTTCACGGCGATGGCGACCTTTCTCCTCGGCGCCGGGAACGACCGACTCCGACTCGGCCTCGCCGTCGCCGTGGACGGCGACGCCAACAGTAAAGTGACGGTCGGCACCGTCGGCAGCGTCATTGACGGCGGCGCGGGGGCGGACATGTTCTCGGCCGCTAACGGTCAGTTTTCCGGCGTGACGCCGGTCGGCTTCTGAGCAATCCGCAGGCTGGGCGCCTTCAACACGCCAAACCCATGATTGCGACAGCCAGTCGGCGGGACGCTTGACCCGCCGACTGCCCACTTCATCACCACCGATTCACTCGCCAACGCCTCCGTTCCGCACTTCACAGATCATCCCGTCCATGCCATCGGGCAACGCCTCGCCGTGGTGTTCGCCCATGCCGTCGCTTGGGAATCGGATGCGGTTGGATACCACTTGCCGCCCATGACTTCGCGCGAATCAAAGACGTAAGCCCGGGTATGGAACGCGTCAGTTATGAACAAAGGATCCCCTGCGGCTGGCCGCCTGTCCGTCCGCGGAACTCCGCTTGGTGTTCGCCCTCTGCCGGTTCGGCGGGTTGCGGTGTCCGAGCGAAATTCAACTGTTGACGTGGGCGGACGTTCTTTGGGACCGGGACCGGCGGCGCGTGCCGAGTCCGAAGACGGAACACCACGAAGGGCACGCCGAGCGGTTCACGCCAATCTTCACCGAACTTCGACCGTTCTTCGAAGCCGCCTTTGATGAAGCGGAACCGGGAACCGTTCACCTTGTCTGCCAGTATCCGAACGCGCTGCCGATTTACCGCAAGCAATTCGTGCAAATTCTTCGGCGGGCCGGGCTGGTTCAGTGGCCCCGCCTGTTCCACAACCTGCGCGCCAGTCGCCAGACAGAATTAACGCGGGTGCATCCGGCGCACGTCGTCTGTGCGTGGCTCGGGAACTCCGAGCGCGTGGCCGCGAAGCATTATCTCGGGGTGACGGATGAAGACTTCGCCCGCGCCGTCTCGCCAAGCGGTGCAAAATCCGGTGCAGTCGGGGCCGATACGGTGCAAAATCCGGTGCAGTCAGCACACGGCGGGAAAGGTCTGGAAATGAACAAACCCCCTGCTGGGCAAGGGGTTAGTCATGTTGATACAGTTTGTGACGCTTCCCGCCACAACATTCTGATGGTCGCTACAGGATTCGAACCTGTGACCCCTAGCGTGTCATGCTAGTACTCTAACCAACTGAGCTAAGCGACCGTCACGTCAAATTATGGTTGCGGGGCAGGGGCGTCAAGATTGACGCGCCCGTCGGCCGCGGGTTCACGGCAAGAACTCCCGCACCGTCGTCACTCGATGGCCTTTGGCGGCCTGGTAGACGGCCTCGCAGAGGGCCAGCGTTTCCAGGTTGTCGCGGGCGGTGATCTCGGGCAAGGCGTTGGTTTCTAGGGCGACCAGGAGCTGGGCCATCGTGCCGACGAAGGCGTCGGGGAACCAGACTTCGTCCCAGCGTGGCGACACCCATTCGTTCAAGGTCGTCAGCGTGTAGTCCAGCGTGCTGGGAACGCGGGCCGGGTACGCGGGCCAGCCGATGGTGCCGCGGGCCATGCCTTTTGTGCCTTCGACGCGCCAGCGGATGCCGATGTCCGGGGCGGCGCCTTCGCGGGCGGGGCCGGCCCAGACGTCGTCGCAAGATATGGCCCGGGCGCCGGTGTCGTATTCGAGGATATAGAGGTTGATGCCGTCGGTGTGCGGGAACTTGGTCCGCGGGTCCGGCCGCGTGCTGGCCAACACGCGGGCCGGCGTGCCGAGCCAGTAGCGGAACGTGTCCAGGTGGTGGATGCTCATCACGAACGTGGACAGCGAGGGCAGGTGTTCGCTCCACGGCATCCAGTGCGGGATCGCCCGCATGTCGATGGTCGCCAACACCACATCGCCGAGTTGGCCCGAGTTCAGCAGGCCCTTCATGGCCCGCACCGACTGGTCGAAGCGCATGTTTTGATTCACGCTCAACACGATGCCGGCCGCCTCGCACGTCTCCACGCTGGCTTTCGCCTCGGCCACGGTCATCGCCAACGGCTTCTGGGCCAAGATGCCGCGAATATGCCTTTGCTTCGCGGCTTTGAGGATCAACGCCGGCTGCACGTCGGGCGGCACGGCGATGTCCAAGACTTCAATCGACGGGTCGTGAATCAGGTCATCGACGGTGGCGTGAACCGTGGGGATGCCGTGCCGGTCGGCGACGGCCTTGGCGTTGGCCGGGTCGCGGGAGGCGATGGCGACGGGGTTGAACCCGGCTTGGCGGTACGCCACGAGATGGCAGTCCCGCATGATAAACCCGGCCCCGGCGCAGCCGATGCGCCAGTCCTTGCGGCGGGGGAGAATGGGGAGATGACTGGTCGGAAGGTTAACGGATTGGGGCATTACCTTTTCCCCAACAGCATGTCGATCACCCAGCAACCACGCACATGCGGCCCCACGCCACGGCAATGCGACAACACTTCATCCGAATCGCAACCAGCCTCCTGTAGCAGATTCGCCAATTCGACCATGCGGGACGCCGCCCGTTCCTGATAAATCTTGGAAGCGAAAGAGACAACATCCTGTGTCACCCAATTCGGACGGACGGTGATCGGCCGAAACGGATTGCCGACCACATCTCTCCACAAATCACATTGCGCCGCTTCTTCTTGAGCCGGGCTCGCCACGAGTTCTCGGATGATGCTTGACGGAGAATTGAACGCCGGTGCGGCGCCCCACCAGCCCATGTCGATCACGGCGTTGTAAGCTGCGTTGCTTAACGTGGGAGGCATTCCCAATAGATCTTCATGACCCGGAAAGCGGAGTTTGAGCTCTTTGGTGCATGCTTTGGCGGCGGCGTTCGCGGCGGCTTCCCGTTCATCTTCGGTCGCCAACCCGTCAGCGTACTGTTCAGCGACAAGGATCGCACGGCATGACCGTTCGTCTGACATTTGAGGCAAGACTCGGCGGCAACAGGCGCACTCGAATAGGCGTTCCTTTCGTTCGCTTAGACCGTGCCGAACGAACGCATTGAGGGGCGACAATTCAGAGCAGGACAACCACATATCTTCAGTCATGCCATTTCTCTCACACCAGTTGTGATCAGTCATGGGGACAACTTCGCATTTTCAGCCAGCACTTCGGTCAACAGCGGCGGCGCGGCGCCGAACTTGGCCGTGTACTCGGCGACCGTTGGCTCCAACCGGACTTTCACCTTGGCGGCGTGCTGCTTGTAGATGTCCGAGAACAGGTGCTCGAAGAACGGGTTCTTGAAGCGCTCCAGCACGTCGCGGGCGAACTGCTCCCCGCCGTCCACGCGGTCGCCGAGGGCGGGGACGATTTCTTCAAAAAGCAGGCGTTCCAGCCACGGGCCGAGGGCGGGGTCGGCCATCGCGTCCCGCACGACGGCGAAGCCGCGCGGCATCGCCTTGATGAGCAAGGCCGTGTGGGCGGCGTTGAGAATCCGCACCTTGCGCAGGAAGTACGGCAGGACGTCCGGCGTGCGCGTGATGGCCGGGTGCTTGGCGAACGGGTACGCCTTCGGGTGGCTCTCCAGCGCCCAGAAGGCGAACGGCTCGGCCATGATGACCATGGGGTCGGTCGCCGTCAGCGGGTGGTCCTTCGGCGGGCCGACGACGATGCGGTCCACCAGCGTGTGCAGCCAAACGCACTCGTTCGTGACCCACTCGCGGAAACGGCCCGTGTACCCCCACTTGTCGGTGATGCCCAAGACGGTCTCGCGCAACAAGCGGGCGTTCCCCTCGATCAATTCGCACGGGATGACGGTCAGCCCCGGCCGCCCGGCGTCGAAGCGGTCTTTCAGCACGGCCGTCAGTTTCGCGGGGAACGACTTCGGCGGCGAGTCCGACGGCAATTCGTCTCTGTCCAATGCGTAGCCCGCTTCCGTCGTGTTGGAGAGGATAAACTTCAACGCCGGCGACTTGGCCAGCGCCCGCACGTCGGCCCACTGCGTCGCGGCCACCAACGCCCGGCTGACGGAGCCGACCTCTTCCACGCGATCAATGACGTGGCCGTTCTCCAACCCGCGGGTCAGCACGTGGTACTTGCCGCCGTTCGCGGACAGACTCCCGGCCCGCTCGCCGCCGGTGGACTGCACGATCACGACTTGGCCGACGCCCTGCCCTTGCTTGTTGGCGACATCGACGAAGTAATCCGCGAACGCCCGCAGGAACCGCCCGGACCCGAATTGCAGAATCGTCTCGGCCATCGGAAAACACCGTAAAAGGGGAATGTGGTTCAGGGTACGAAATGGCGGCAGAGAACAAATCGGCATCGTGTTTTGTGAGCCGCGACGCGGAGGCTTTGCGCAG
>JAYTTY010000221.1:0-2045 GCA_043744795.1 Zavarzinella sp.
TTCGCGGAGCGAAAAGCGACGATGCTTCGCCGTGGCAGCCCTTCGGCTGGCCGCCTCATTTCTTCCGAACACACGAAATTGGCCGGTGCGCCCTTGCATATCCGGACGCACATCCGTTAGAATATCCCTCATCTGCGGATGTTGACGCACCGCGGATCTCCTGGAACGCCGCGAGTGTGTTAAACATTCGCGGCGTTTCTTTTTTTTCGGCCCAACCGTTCGCCCGATACGATGGGGGAATGCGGGCCGTCCTCCTCCTCATCCTGCTGGCCGGAACCGCTGTCGCCGACGGCGTGACGATCCCCCTGATTGGTCAGCCGCCGGTTTTCTACGGACTGGCCGGGCACGGCGTCACCGCCGAGGCGACCGCCGGGCCGACGACGATCACCCGCGACCAATCCTGCACGCTGACCCTGCGCCTGGCGAACTTGCTGAACGCCCCCGACGTGCGCCGGCCCGTCTTGGAAGACATGGACGCCGCCTTCCGCGACGACTTCCAAGTCGAGGCGATGGCCGACGGCCCGGCCGGCAAGGGCGAGCGCGTCTTCCGCTACCGCCTGTGGCCGCGCCGCGTCGGGGCGCTTGAAATCCCCGTGATCGCGCTCGCCTACTACGACCCGCGGCGGAATGACACCCCCGCCGCCTTCTCCGGCCGCTCCCGCACGGAAGACCCCGTCACGATTACCGTGACCAACCCCGCCGGCCCGCCGCCGATGCCGCCGATGCCGCTGGCCATCCCCGCCTTCGCCGAGACGCTTGAAGAGGTTTCATCGCCGTGGGCCACGCCGCGGACCCTGGTCCGCGTCCTCGGCCTGCTGCTCCTCCCGCTGGCGGCCCTCGGCTTCTTCGCTTGGCGGAAGAACCCCGGCGACGACATTCAACAACGCCGGCGCCGAACCAAAGTGGCCCGCCGCACGCGGCGCCGCTTACGGCGGCCCGACGTGGCGCTCGACGAATTGACGGCCGTGATGCGGACCTACTTCGAGACCTGCCGCGCGCCGACGGCCGACCGCGACTGGGCCGGCTTCACGGTCAAGACCGATGAACTGCGCTACGCCCCGGCCGCGTCCCTGACGATCAACGACCTGCGCGTGGCCACGCGGCAAGCCGTGGAAGGGTGGGAGGCCGACCGATGACCGCCCTCTTCCTGACGCTCGTGTTGGGGAGTTCCCCGACGCCGCGGGGCGCCGACGCCGCGTACCAACGCGGCCTCGACGCCCGCGACGATGCCACGGTGGCCCGCCGCCATTTCCGCGAAGCCGCTGCGGCCTTCGATGAGCAGTGGCAGGAAGAAAAGTCGCCCGCGCTGGCCCGACGCCGCGGCCAAGCGTGGTATTTGGCCGGCGACATCGGCCGGAGCGTCGCCGCGTACCGCGACGGGCTGCGGTTGTTCCCCGGCGACGACGGGTTGCTCACGCGGCTGGAGTTCACGCGCGGCCAAGTGATCTTGCCCCGCGAGGGGGAATTGGCCGAAGCGAGTCGGCCAATTCCCCCTCGCGGGGCGCCGGTGGCAGTGTCGCCGCCGGTAATCTTCGCCGTCGTGCTTCTCTTCAACCTCGCCGGGGGAATCGCGCTGGCCCGCTGGCGGCTGACGCGCTCCCCGGCAACGCTGGTCGGCGGGCTAATGTGCTTCCTCGGCTCATGGGCCGCGGCGTGGGCGTGGCACGAAGCCGGCGAACAAGCCGCCCGCCACTGGGCCGAGCCGGTTGTTGTGGTCACGGCCCCCGCGGTGATGCGAGCCGGCAACAACGCCGAATTCCCGGCAAGGTTCCCGCAACCGATCCCGGCCGGCGTGGAAGTGACTCCACTCGACGACCGCGGCGGCTGGGTGCGTGTGCGCTTGCCGGGGGGACAAATGGGGTGGCTGCCGGGCGAAGCGATGACCCATTAACAGCGACCCCGTTTCGCCGCGACGCGGAGGCTTTGCGCAGCGGAGCGCGGGCCGAAACCCAGTGAAACCACTCGCGACAAATCCAACAACTGGCGAGCGTCGAGGCGTAAGCCCGACGTGTCTTCCGGGGTGAAAGACACGTCGGGCTTACGCC
>JAYTTY010000222.1:0-2043 GCA_043744795.1 Zavarzinella sp.
CCGACGTGTCTGGTTTTTAAAGAAAGACACGTGGGGCTTACGCCTCGACGCTCGCCGTTGACTTTCGCTTTGGCGGTTGCCCGTGAAGCCGCGCTCCGCTGCGCAAAGCCTCCGCGTCGCGGCTAAACGGGTTCCGCTAATTGGGAAGGTTCATTCATGCGCTACGCCGCCCTCCTCACCGTCCTCGCGGCTTTGCCCGTCAACGCCCAAGACGTCGACTCCCCCATGCTCCGCGACCCGGAGATTGCGGTGGCGGCGGTGCGGAAGACCTTTGACCCGCGCCTCGTGGACTTGTGGCTGATCGCCCTCGACCGCCCGGAAGTCGAGATGCGGACGGAGGCGGCGCGGGCGATCGCCTACGCCCACGGCCGGGGGATGGCGGGGTTGGGCGCCGCCGTCGGGCCGCTGCGGCGGGAACTGGACAAGCCGGGCCAACACGCGGACGTGACGCTGGCCGCGGCGCGGGCGCTGGCGGCCCTGGACGCGAAGGCCGCCGGCGACTCGCTGATGAATTTGGCCCGCGACCACATCGATCTGCGCGAAGTGATCGACCCCGCGCTCGCGCGCTGGGACCACCAAGCGGCCCGCGCCGAGTGGCTGGCCCGCCTGCGCGAGGAGCCGTTCCGGCGCGGCCACGTCTTGGCGGCGCAGGCCTTGGCAACCGTCGGCGAGGCGAAGGCCGTCCCCCGGCTGCGTGAGCTGCTGTTCTCCCCGGCGCTTACCGCCGCGCACCGGCTGGACGTGGCCCGCGCGTTGGCCGCGCTCAGCCCGACTGGCTTGGAACCGGAGGTTCGCCGACTGACGGCCGACCCGCTGCTCGCCGTGACCTTGCTGCGCCGCCATTCGGGGGACGACGCCGTCCAACTGTTGCAAGCGTTCGCCAAGTCCGCGGAGCCGGGCGTCGCCGCCGTCGCCGCCGCCCGCCTGCTGGAGTTGGACCCCAAGCACATGACGCCCGCGCTCGACGCCGTGCTGGCCAACGCCGACCCGGCCGCGCGCGCGTTGGGCGTGGAAGCCCTCCTTAAACTGCCGTCCGCGGAGCACGTCGCCAAGTTGGGGCCGCGCCTCGCGGACGTCAACCCGGCCGTTCGCGCGAAGGCCCGACGCGCGCTCGTGGACCTCGCGGCCACGCCGGCCTTGCGGCCCGGCGTTCTCGACCAAGGGATGCTCGCCCTGAAGGCCCCGGACTGGCGCGGCCAGGAGCAGGCGGCCTTGCTGCTCGGCCGGCTCAAGCACGTCCCGGCCGGGGCGATGTTGATCGAGCGCCTGACTGCCCCGCGCCCGGAGGCGTTCGTCGCCGCCGCGTGGGGGCTGCGGGAAGTGGGCGACCCGGCCACGCTGCCGGCCGCCCTCGACATGCTGGCCAAGCGGCACGCCCAAATCCTGAAGGCCGGCGGCACGGCCGGCGTCCCGGACGCCTCGATGGTCGACATCGACCGGCAGTTGTCGCAGTTGGCCCAGTTCCTCGGGCAGGCGAAATACCGGCCGGCCGAGAAGGCGCTGCTCGCCATGGTGCCGCGGTTCGTGCCCGTCGGCCCACCGCCCGGCTTCACCCTCGTCGGCGGCGAGGCGCGGGCCGCGGGCATTTGGGCGCTGGGCCGCCTGCTGGCCGGCGACCCGCGCAAGGATGTCGTCGCCCTGATCGAACTGCGCCTGACCGGCGACGGCCCGGCGTTCGGGTACGACGACGCCCGCGTCCGCTCCATGGCCGCCGTCGCCTTGGCCCGCATGGGCGCCCAGTCGTCGCTGCCGGCGGTGACGGAGTTCAGCGCCGGCGCCCTGCCGACGACGGACCCCCTTGCCAACGCCTGCCGCTGGGCCGTCGCCCAACTGACCGGCAAGCCGCTCGCGCCCCCGGGCATCGTGGACGCGCGGCAGCGGGAATGGTTCTTGGAGCCGTTGAATTGAGGGAGGGTGGCCGGAGGCGGTTGCGTCTTTAGAGCGGAGTTCAGGATGTTGTAGCGGCCGGTCCCACCGCTACGCCGGTCCCACCGCTACGCCGGTCCCACCGCTACGCCGGTCCCACCGCTACGCCGGTCCCAC
>JAYTTY010000223.1:0-2037 GCA_043744795.1 Zavarzinella sp.
CAATGGCCGCCAATTCGTCTTTCGTCACGGGGAATCCCTCCCAAGGGGTGGTACAGGATTCTACGCCGGGGGGCAAAATAATCATGCGCTGTAGTGTTAGGGGGTTAGGTTGCCTTTGCGGCCGGCGCGATTCGTGGTTCCGGCCCCCCGCGCTCCACTCCGAAGCGTCGCGTCGCGGCTAAACAAATTCGGCGCCGCGGCTCACTTCGCCCGCTTGGCCATGCGCGTCAAACTCTCCGTCGCTTCGACGGTGAGGGCGTAGCCCGCCTCCCCGGCGGCGAGGCGGGCCATCTCGGCGCGGGCCTCCGGGGTGTTCAGGCGTTCGAGCATTTCCAGGATTCTTGACACCCGCCAAAGTTCTTCAACCACCGGCGCCGGCGGCAGGGCGTCGCGCGCCCGTTCGGCGCGGGTGATCGCTTCCGGGGACAGACCCGGCGTCTTCAAATACGCCTCGATGGTCGGCCGCACTTCCAAGGGCAACTTGGCCAGCCACCCTTGGGCGGTTTCGCGCACGGCGTAGCGCGGGTTGTCCAAGTCCACGAGCCAGCGGCGGATTTGGGCCGCGTCCAACTTCATGACCGCGGGGAGAGTCTTGGCGACGGCGACCAGCGCGGCGGGCTGGCGCAGCAGCGTTGACATGGCTTGGTGGGCCGACACCCGTTCGGACTTGAGTTGACTCACGTCGGCCGGGCGGCCGTCGGCGGCGTACACGTCCCACAGCAGTGTGGAACCCCCGTCGCCGCCGGAGGCGAGGCGGGCGCCGTCGGGGGAGAACGCCAGGGCGGTCACGCGCTCGCCGGGGTCGAAGCTCCAGCGGATGCAGCCGGAGACGACTTCGATTAACAGGATGCCCCGGTCCCGGCCGACGGCCAGCAATCGGCCGTCCGGCGAGACGGCGAACGATATGTGCCGGTCCACGTAGCCGCGCGGCGCCGGCCGTTCGACGGCCAACCGCCAGCGCGGGCACAACACCCGCACGCGCTCGCCGGTGTCGCCGCGCATCAGCAGAAAACCGTAGGCCGACTCGGCGACGAACTGGCGACCGCCCGGCAGGAACGCCAACGGGGACACCGCCGCGTCGGCGGGGTCACGCTTCGTCTTTTCCTCGTCGTCCTGCCGGGGCGGCAGGCCGTTCGGCCGCGTCTGGGTGACTTTGCCGGCGGCGAAGTCCCACCAAACCAGTCTGGCGTCAACGTCGAACTTCTTCCGCGGGACGCGCACGCCGCCGTCGGCGACAACGGACTCGGCGATCACCGCCGAGCGGCCGTCGGGGGCCACGGCGAACGACCAGCCGTCGCGCGAGACATACGATTCCCGCGCGCTGCGGTATGGCTTCAAGCCTACGGCGACATCGTCCCACCCGTGCGGGACGATGTCGCCGTGTCGGGAGCGGCCGGCAAATATGGCGTTCGGGGCCGCTTGCAGGACAGGCGGGGACAGGTCGCCCATAAACCCGCTCGTGTCTTTTTCCGCCCGTTCAAGCGAGGGCGCCGTCCAAACGGCCGTGTCGCCAAAGGTCGCGCCGCCGGCGACGTGCATCCCGTCGGAGGAGACGGCCAACACCTGGGCCGATGCGCGGACTTGTTTGGTCAACTTGCCGGTCGCGGCGTCCCACCGGCACAAGTCGTCTTCCGTGCCGGTGCAGATCGCCTTGCCCGCCTCGGCGAAGACGACGGCCGTCGGCGGTTTTCTGTGGCCCTCGCCGGGGACGCCGAGGCGCAGAATCGCCCCGTCGGGAAGCGCGGTCTTCGGCGGCTCGGCGGGCAACTCGGCGGCCGAAAGGAGGACGGCCAGAAGAACCCATCGCGGCCGCATGGCGAATCCCCGCGGAGTATCGGTGGGGGTCATGATAGGCGGGGCGTTTAGCCGCGACGCGGAGGCTTTGCGCGGCGGAGGCGTGGGCCCACAACCACAAGTCAATGCGGCCCGTCTTGTGAGCCGCGACGCGGAGGCTTTGCGGAGAGGAGCGCGTTTAGAACCGGACGCCGAAAGCCTCGGCTGACAGATATGGGTGACGGCCGGGGAACGCGCTCCTCT